>NZ_JAFFJA010000014.1 GCF_021991635.1 Tepidanaerobacter sp. GT38 | reverse complement strand
TTATTAGGTGATAAAAGAAAAATTGTCTGCGGCAATATATTTTATAAAACACTATGTAATCTTTTAAGAGGTGATTAAACTGGAACATTCAAAAAATGCCCTTGCAGAAAGTATGGAAAGTTTCATTTGGTTTCTGAACCGATGGGTCGAATCTCTTAACCGTCAACTTCAAAGTGCCTCCGATGAGCCATCGATTACACAAAGGCAATACTGGGTATTGTGCATTTTAAAAAAAGGTGGCCCGTATAAAATGTCGGAATTAGGCGAAATTCTTCAAACCACCTATGGAAGTCTTACGGTTATGATTGACAGATTAGTTGAAAAGGGCTTGGTAGAAAGATTTTATCTACCGGATGACAGAAGGGTTGTTATGGTAAGGATTACGCATGATGGGAGAATGTGTTTGGAGCAGTATAAAAATAAATTTTTGGATATAATAGTGAAAAATTTGGAAAGACTAACAGAAGAGGATAGAAAACGGCTTAGTAACGCTATAGATGAAGTTAATACTATAGTTAAAAATATCAGCGATTTATGATTTTAATATACAGAAGGAATTTTAATAAGTGATGTCGAATTTTAACTGTATAAAATATTTTATTAAAAAGAGCCCTATTTCCCATATAAACTATGGAGGGAAGGGCAAGAAAAAATAAGGAGGCATGTCATGCTTACAAGAGTATGTTCGGGCGGTGTTGTTTTCTTTGAGGATCGTGTGCTAATACTTAAAAATGAAAAGTCTGAATGGGTACTGCCAAAAGGAGTTATCAGGCCTGGTTATCTTGCTCAAGAAACGGCTATAGAGAGGGTAAAGATAGAAGCGGGAGTTGATGCTCGGATAGTATCCTGTGTAGGAGAAACCTGTTATGAATTTTATTCTGTTACCCGGCAAAGACCGGTATGCAATCAAATAACATGGTTCTTGATGGAAGCTTTCAGCGATAATTGCAGTCCCAATGCAGACTTAAATTTTTCAGAAGGCGGTTTTTATCCTATAGAAGAAGCATTGGAGAAAATCACATATAGTCAAGATAAATCTCTTGTAAGGATGTCATATAAAAGATATTTAGAGTATCATAAAGAGCGAGATGAAGTTATAGTGTAAAAAAGCAGCTTAACGCTGCTTTTTTTATATCCTTTTAAGTGATTTGATTTTATGTTCTATCAAAGAATCTAGTGCTTTTGCTTTAAGACCTACATCGTTTTCTCCTATTATTCCTTTTTCTTTGAGAACTTCTATGAGACTTACTATAGCCAAAGTGTTCTTGTAATCAACCATTTTCATATCTGAAAGCTGGGCGAAAATGTCTATTTCCCCCATAAACTCGTCCCCCTTGAGAAGGTTATATCCACATTATATCCATTATTGAAAATTTTATACAAAAAACTTTGTACTGATATTAGGCATTTATTTAAATTTCTCAATGACTCTTATTAACTCATCCCTTTCCAGGGGAACGAGTGGCTTTTTGCTGCCAGATGTAATAATATATTTTCCGCTTGAAGTGATTTTACCGATTATAGTAGCCGGGATATTATGGGATTTGAGAGCATTTACTACTTCATTACCTTTTGGTGTGCATATAAGCATTGAACCACTGGAAATAAGACCAAGGGGATTGATACCAAAGGCTTGGCAAATATCTCTGGTTTCAGGTAATATAGGCAACAAATCCTGGTGAATTTCCACTCCTACATCGGAAGCTTCAGCAATTTCGGAGCAGGCCCCTAACAATCCGCCTTCTGTAATATCGTGCATAGCCGAGACGCCGATTTTGGCGGCAATTATTCCTTCATCTATGACACTTATTCTGTCTATAAAGCTCTGAGCAGTTTTAATAGTTTTCTCTGCAACCTTGCCCTTAAGAAATTCTTCAAAATCAGTTGCAAGGATAGCAGAACCTTCAAGGCCTAGGGATTTTGTTACTATTATATCATCACCGGGCTTGGCACCCGAGGATGTTACAAATTTGTCTTTGTCTACAATACCTATGGCCGTAGCGGAAATAATGGGTTTTACAACTGCTGGTGTAATTTCACTGTGCCCTCCCAGTACTTCGATACCGATTTTGCTGGCCGTTTCGTGAATACCCTGCATTAATTCTTTTAATAAACGCTCATCAGAACTTAAGGGTAAAAGCAATGTGACGAGAATTCCAATAGGTTCAGCCCCGCAGGCCGCAATATCATTACAGGACACGTAAACTGCAAGATGGCTGCTGTGAATATCAGCACCCGTAATGGGATCAGTTGAAAGCACCGCAACTTTGTTGCCGAAGTCTATGATACTTGAATCTTCGCCAAGACCTGAGTGAACCAACACTTCCCTTCTTTGCTTGCCAGTGAATGGATATACGCTTTTCCTTAAAATATCTGGAGGTACCTTGCCTGCGCTAAACACATAAATCACCTCAAAATCTATCTTCGTCATTTATAAAAATACGTTTAAGTCTGCTGTGCAAAAACAAAGAAATAACTGCCCCTGCCGATACCTGTACAAAATCTCCGGCAAGCTCAATTGGCACAGCTCCAATTCCGTACAAAATCCCCGCAGCTAAAGCATAACCTGCCATCATGATAATAGCGCCCGACATGACGGCAATGTATCTATTTTTATTTGCCAAACTTCCTACAATGTATCCCTCTAAGCCCTTGATTATAAAAGTTATTGGTGCCCATACGGGGTATCCCCCAATAATATCAGCCAGAGCTGAACCAACGCCGCCTATTAAGGCCCCGGGGATAGGACCATATAGCAGAGCAGTTAAATAAATTATCGCTTCCCCTAGATTAAAGTATAGATTAAAAGTGGGAACTGGGAAGCGAAGCATAACTGTAGCTATAACTAACAATGCAGATAAAAGCCCCATAAGCGCCAGCTCTCTAATCCGCTTATCCATTTATTAATTCCTCCGTTTTTTAAATTAATCTCACTGAAACGCTAGGCTCTTTTTAAAAAATTAAACAGAAAGTAGTTTCCTAATGGTATTATACATAACAACAAAAGGTTTGACAAACAGTTTATAGCCAAGTCTCCAAAAGTCGATTTATTTCAAAATAACGCAAATAAAAATTTTTTTCTTTTAAGAAGGAATTAAAAATTTTATATCGAATATAAATATATGTGGTATACCAAATGAATACAAAAGGCATTTTTTTTGAAAGGATTAGAATAATGAGTCCATTAATTGATCCCAAAAATTCACGAAATATTACCAAAAAGGAAATGGCTTATAATGCAATAAAGCAAGATATACTAAACAACAAATTACCATCAGGAACTTTTCTGATTGAAAGGGAATTGTGCAAAGCCCTTAATGTTAGCCGCACCCCTGTTAGAGAAGCCCTGCATCAATTAGGAAGTGAAGGTTTAGTTGAATTTATACCAGGCAAGGGAGCCTTTGTTTCCGGCATAAGTTATGAAGACATAATAGAAGTATATGATCTTCGTGAAGTCCTGGAAGGCCTAGCAACGAGGATGTTTACTCTACATGCCACTCAATCTGAAATAGAAGAGCTTGATAAATTGTATGAACATATAGAAATTGCACTAAAACGAGATAATATAGAAGAATTAGTAAAATATGACGTAGCTTTTCATAAATGTATTGTAGAAGGTTGTCGCAATAGCAGATTAAAAGCTATGATAAAAAACATAAATGATCAAATTGAAAGAATTACTAATACCATAAAAAAGGACAAGGTTAGGGCAAGAACGACAGCAGTGCACCATAAAAGCATTATTAATGCTATTAAACAAAAAGACGCTGTTTTAGCAGAAAGCAAAATGCGAGAACATATATTGGATAGTAAAAACTACCATTTAAAAAAATATAACTTTCCAAACTAATGTAAGTATCTATGACAAAACCAATATTATTTTATTGTCTCAAATTGTATACCAAAAGTATACCTACGAAAGGGGGTATTTTTAGCCTGCAATTAAATCCAACCTTGCTTTTTTCAAAACATTAAGGGAGGTAAAAAAAGTGAAAAAGATATTAACATTAGTTTTAGCACTTTGTCTTGTAATACTAGCAGGTTGTGGCGGTGGTTCTCAAAATAGCCAGCCGACACAGGAAACATCTCAAGAAGAAACAAATTCTTATAAGATAACGCTAATTGTAAAAAATCTTGTTAATCCTATGTGGCTTGCTGTAAAAGAAGGTGCCGAAGCAGCTGCTAAAGAGTATGGTGTGGAGTTAACAGTTTTAGCTCCGCTAAAGGCTGATAACAACGAAGAGCAGATAAGGCAAGTTGAGGATGCCATAACAAAACAAGCAGATGCTATAGTTCTCATTCCGGCAGACTCTCAAGGTATTATTCCGGCAGTAGAAAAAGCCAACCAAGCTGGAATTCCTGTTATCAACGTTAATACTAAAGTAGGTGGCGGCGTGACAGAAACATTTGTAGCTGTTGAGAACTATGACGCCGCATCTAAAGTTGCAGAAGCCGTTGCAGAAAAATTAGGCCAAAAAGGCAAAGTTATAATTTTAGAAGGAAAAGCCGGTGCCCAAAGTGCCATAGATTTGAAACAGGGTGCGGTTGATACATTTGCTAAATATGAAGGTATAGAGATTGTTGCTTCACAAACGGCTAACTGGAATAGAGCAGAAGCCATGCAGGTAACCCAAAACCTGTTGCAGGCACATCCTGATGTCAATGCTATTTTTGCTTCCAACGATGAAATGGCAATGGGTGCTGTTGAAGCTGTGGATCAAGCTGGCCTGACTGGCAAAATCATAATAGCAGGACTTGACGCAAATCAAGATGCACTAGAAGCTATAAAAGAAGGAAAAATGACCTTGACCTGTGACAAGAGGGGTTTTGAACAGGGATATGTTGGTGTTGAAGCCGCAGTGAAGGTTTTAAACAATGAGCCAGTAGACGATCGCATTGTAATTGATACTACAATAGTTGACGAATCTAATGTGGACGAATTCTTAAAGTAAGCAAAGTTTTCATTTGAGGTATTGCTTATACAGGCAATACCTCAAATGAACAAATATACTTAGGAGTGTAGCACATGAGCGATCAAATAATACTGCAATTAAAAGGAATAAGCAAACAATTTCCTGGTGTTAAAGCACTAGACAATGTCAGCTTGGATGTAAGAAAAGGTGAAGTCCACGTTTTACTTGGAGAAAACGGTGCTGGAAAATCTACATTGATGAAAATATTAAGCGGAGTATATAAAAAGGACAGTGGAAAGATTTTTTTAGATGGTAAAGAAGTTGAAATAAATTCAGTCAATGATGCGGAAAATTTGGGCATAGGTATTATTCATCAGGAATTTAACCTGTTGCCGCATAGAGATATAGCACAAAACATTTTTTTAGGCAAAGAGCCCACAAAACGAGGGCCATTAGGAGTAAAAGTATTAGATAAAGCGACAATGTATTCAAAGTGCAATGAACTGTTAAAAACCGTTGGCATAGATTTGGATAGCCGTATTTTAGTAAAAGACTTAGGGATAGCGCAAAAACAAATGGTGGAAATAGCTAAAGCCCTTTCCCTTGCCAACTTAAAGATATTAATAATGGACGAACCTACAGCCACATTGACAAAAGGTGAAATAGACAAGCTTTTTTCAATAATAAGAAAGTACAAAAGCATGGGCATCAGTATAATATATATTTCTCACCGAATGGAAGAAATTCAGGTAATAGGCGATAGAGTAACAGTCCTTAGAGATGGCAAGTATATAGGCACTGTGCCCGTAAAAGAGACTCCTCCATCAGAACTGATAAGGATGATGGTAGGGCGCGAAATTACCAATTTGTATAAACGGGATTACAATGAACCTGGGCCGGAAGCATTAAAAGTTTGCAATTTAAGCTCCCGAGGCAAATTTAAGGATGTTAACTTTTCAGTTCGCCGAGGTGAAATTGTTGGTTTCTATGGCCTAGTAGGTGCCGGAAGGACCGAAGTGGCCAAGGCTATATTTGGCGAAGATAAATATGATGCCGGAGAAATATTAATAAACGGCAAGAAAGTAAAACATCACATGCCCAGTCAGGCAGTTCAAAATAAAATGGGTCTGTTACCTGAAGACAGGCGAGACGAGGGCCTCATTACAAAGATGTTGCTCAAACAAAATGTAGTTCAGGCCAGTCTAAGAAAAGTTTTTCCTAAGGGAATTTTAAATAATAAAGTAGAATCGCAAATTGCAACTAAATACATTACAAAACTCAATATTGCTACACCTGATGAAAATGTAGTAGTTGCCTCTTTAAGCGGTGGAAACCAGCAAAAGGTAGTTCTAGCTAAGTGGTTGCTAACCGATTCCGAAGTCCTTATATTTGATGAGCCCACCAGAGGTATTGATGTAGGCGCAAAAGCCGAAATATACGAATTAATGAATGATCTGGCAAAAAGCGGAAAAGCGATTATGATGATTTCATCAGACCTGCCTGAAGTCATAGGCCTTTCCGACAGAATATATGTCATGTATCAAGGGAAAATAGTTGCAGAGTTCAGTCATGAAAATGCAAGCCAAGAACGGATTGTGAACTTTGCCATCGGAAGGGGAGATACTTTATGACATATGCCAAAATTATCAAACAGCTAAAAAAGCTACCAGGAATAATTTATGGTCTGGTGATCATAATTGCCTTTTTCGGTGTAACCGCTGATTATTTCTTAACTTTTATGAACATGATGAATATCCTAAAACAGGCTTCAGTCTTAATAGTAGTATCTCTAGGCATGACTTTGGCTATTCTTTTGGGGAAAATCGATATGTCTGTCGGTTCTACTATGTCCCTTGTAGGTGTGGTCACTGGCATATGTCTTCACAAAGGTATATCCATTCCATTGGCAATTTGTATAGGTATGGCGGTGGGTTCTATTATAGGGTTTATCAACGGTTATTTAATCGGCTATAGGAAGTTTGATTACTGGATTGTGACTTTTTCAAATATGGGAATTGCCCAAAGCCTTGCACTTGTTATAACAAATGGGGCTACGATACCGGGATTTGACAGCAGTTTTAGATTTTTAGGCGATGGACAGATATACGGAGTTCCGGTAGGTATATTAATAGCAATGGCCATTGCGCTGGCTATAATATATCTGAGTTACAATACAAAATTCGGAAGTAATATTTATGCAGTCGGCGGCAATGAACAGGTAGCGAGGTATTCAGGTATAGATACAAGCAAGGTGATATTTAAAACTTATATACTGAGCAGTCTTTTGGCAGGTTTTGCCGGAATATTGCTTGTATCAAAAGTGAATTCGGCTAATCCCATTGCCGGTTCTGGGTATGAATTTGATGCAATAGCTGCTACGCTTATTGGCGGAACGCCATTTGATGGCGGTAGAGGCGGAGTTTTAGGCACAATTATAGGTGCATGTATTATAGCAACTTTGAGAAATGGATTAAATATGTTAGGTTTGACTCCTCCAATACAATTTACTTTGGTAGGGTTTATCATAATACTAATCATCATTTTTGATGTTTTAAATGAAAAATACAAAGCTAAAAAGGGAGGAGCAGCCAATGAAGCATAATGCAATACGATTTTTATTAAAATATGCTAGGTTTATGATATTGATTATTCTCTTAATTGCACTGTCTCTGCTAAGCCCTGCGTTTTTAACATTTACTAACATAGCTAACGTTTTAGGCCAAGCTTCCCTGCTGATTATAGTAAGCTATGGGATGACATTAGCTATAGTTACGAAAGGCATTGACCTGTCAATAGGTTCAGTTTTAGCACTATCATCTTGCATTGCAGCAAGTATAATAAAATCGCAAAGCATAATATTAGGGATAATAATAGGGTTATTAATTGGCTTACTATGCGGTTCTATCAATGGAATTATGATAACCAAAATAGGTCTGACTCCCTTTATAGCAACATATGGAATGGACTGGATTGCTCGCGGGTTGGCCTATGTTTATATGGGAGGAACCCAGATATATGGTTTTGATAAGGCATTCCGCTTTTTCGGCAGTGGTCAGATCATGGGAATACCGGTACTGGTATTTGAGGTTATATTTATAACTGTCGTGCTGTGTTTTTTGACTTACAAGACAACTTATGGCAGAAATATTTATGCCACTGGCTCCAATATAAAGGCTACTCGCCTTGCTGGCGTTAACACAGATCGAATGGTTATTTCAGTTTTTGCTTTAAATGGATTATTAGCAGCTATCGCTGGCTTACTGTATATATCCAGATTAAATGCAGCAGAAGCCCTTATTGGAACAGATTTTACACTAAACTCTATAGCTGCTACATTAATCGGCGGAACGCCTTTCGGCGGCGGTGAGGGAGGAGTTGCCCGCACAGTAATGGGAGCTATTATAATGACACTGCTTATAAACGGAATGAACCTTCTTGAAATATCATCATATTGGCAAACAGCTACAGTTGGATTTGTTATTCTTTTATCTTTGTTTATAGAGAATACAAGTAAAAATTTCTTGGTATAACTTAAGTTAACAATTTTTTTTAAGTATAAAGGGTATACCAGGAGTATACCAATAAATATCAAGCAAAGGAGAGGTTTAGATGAAAAACAAAAAATGGTTGCTTACAGATAACCCAGCAATAATATTTGAGGACAATGAGGTAGGGCGTCTAAAGAAACAAATATGGGATGCCAGTGAAGAAGAAATCGACGAGATTTTAAAGGAATATGGAATTCCATCAGAATCAGAACTAGGCAAACCAGGTACCTACATTCAAAACACTCCTAGAGTAAAAGTCATCGAAAAGCGCAAGAAAAACGACGTAGTATTAGTACCCATTGGTTGCACAGAAAACCACGGTATTCATGCAAATACTGGTCTTGATACCTTTATGGTAACACAAATCATAGAAGGTGTAAGAAGATACACAGCAAAACAAGGGAGAGAAGTAAGCCTAGCCTTCCCACCACTAAACTACGGCGGCCATCCATATCACCACTTAGGTATGGCAGGCACAGTAATCATGCCTAAAGAAGTAGTAGAAGAGACCATCATTTATACAATGCTGGGACTTTGGAACGACGGATTTAGAAAAATCATCTTAGTAAACAACCACGGCCATCTATGGATGCTGGAAGGAGCTATTCATGAATTTATGA
This sequence comes from Tepidanaerobacter sp. GT38, assembly GCF_021991635.1. Lineage (GTDB taxonomy): Bacteria > Bacillota > Thermosediminibacteria > Thermosediminibacterales > Tepidanaerobacteraceae > DTU063. Next base: position 23,568 of record NZ_JAFFJA010000014.1, on the reverse strand, counting down.
AGAGATATCAGCTTCCAGGAATCTTCCGTGTAATTGACTGGCACAGAGCTGTAAGGGAATTCTTCTATCCAGTTGACCGTGAAGACAGCTTGGAAACCCATTTCATACACGCAGATGAAAGCGAAACATCAGTAGGCCTCTTGCTATTCCCCGGAATGATCGACATGAGTGTAGTAGTAGATGCACAGCCACAAAGCTTCTTACCGGAAGGCCACTTTGATACATCAGTAGATCCTTACGGAAGGCCCAGCCGCTGGTCTGAAGGCGAAGGCCATGCAGCTATTGAGCGTGCAGCAACCCCTGAAGGCGTAGTAGGTAAACCCAGCATAGCCTCGGCAAGAAAAGCGAAAAGGCCAGTTGCAGCTATACTGAAATACTTAACACTAGTAATAGACCAAATTTTAGAAGCATTCCCACCAGGAACAGTACCACCAGTAGAAAAAGTAACACTACGCACAGAAGAAGAAATGAAACCATTCCTAAAAGAACCCATGAGCCCCGGCTGGAAGTCAGTTGACGAACTGCCCATGATTGGTGGTTGGCATAAGCTATAATATCAAATTGAGTATAAGACCTTTTATAGGTCTTATACTCAATTTTAAAAAAAAGAAAGGTGTGAGATCGTGTTTGATCTAAAAGGGAAAAAGGCGATTGTAACCGGCGGAGCATCTGGATTGAGCCTTGGTGCAGTAGAAGCCCTGCATGATGCAGGAGCAGAAGTTGCCATAATCGACATAGCAAAAAACGTAGAAGAAAAAGCAAAAGAACTTTCTCAACAAGGCCCTGCCGTTTATGGCATTCGTGCAGATCTTTCAAATCGGAAAGAACTAAGGGAAGCTTTTAATTTAGCCGTCGAAAAACTTGGATCTTTAGATATATTAGTAAATGGAGCAGGAATTCAAAGAAGGAATAAATGCGAAGAATTTAGCCTGGAAGATTGGGATGCGGTAATAGAAATCAACTTAACATCAGTATTTGAGCTCTGTCAGTTGGCAGGAAGGCTTATGCTAAAACAAGGGCATGGCAAAATCATAAACTTTGCATCTATGCTGAGCTTTTTCGGTGGATATACAGTGCCTGCCTATGCTGCCAGCAAAGGCGGTGTGGCCCAGCTGACCAAAGCCTTATCTAACGAATGGGCAGGAAGGGGAGTAAACGTAAATGCTATAGCTCCCGGATACATGGCTACGGCTTTAAATACCCAGCTAATAAATGACCCAGTAAGAAATGAATCCATATTAAAGCGCATACCTGCCGGCAGATGGGGGACCCCTGAAGACATAAAAGGCACTATAATATATCTTGCATCAAAAGCCTCGGACTACGTAAATGGTGCTGTAATACCAGTAGATGGCGGCTACCTTGGAAATTAAGGAGTGATTATCATGGCAAGTCAAAAACAAATCATAGATACAATTAAAACCGCTAAGATAGTGGCCATTATCAGAGGGATAGATAGTGACCACATCTTAAAAACCGCTGAAGCACTAATAAAGGGCGGCATTAAAGTAATGGAAATTACCCTAAACCGTGACGATGCTATGAAGAGCATTGAAATAGTGAAAAAAGAATTTGAAAATGAAATACTCTTGGGCGCAGGGACAGTTCTAACAGATAAGCAGGTAAGAGAAGCAAATCAGCATGGAGCATGCTTTATCGTTTCTCCAAATACAGACGAAGTCGTCATAAAACAAACAAAAGACTTAAACATGATTTCCATACCTGGTGCCTTTTCACCAACTGAAATAGTAAAAGCACACCAGCTAGGAGCAGACTTTGTCAAAGTATTTCCTGTAGGAAATGTAGGACCTGGGTATATAAAAGCAGTCAGAGGCCCGCTGGACAATATACCTCTTTTAGCTGTAGGAGGAGTTAATCTTAACAATATGACAGAGTTTCTAAAAGCCGGTGCCGATGGCCTAGGTATTGGTGGAAACCTTGTAGACAAATCACTAATTTACGCAGGAAAATACGATGAAGTTGAAAAAATTGCCCGAAGTTATGTAAAAAAACTTGAGGAGGTCTAATTACGCTGAAAGCATATTTTGATTCAGGGACAACCAATTCAAGGATATATTTAATCAAAGACAATAAAATAATTGATCATGATCAAAAAAGCATAGGGTCTAAAGACTCATCTATTGCCGGAACTAATCGGGTTTTACTAGAAGGCCTTAAAAAACTTTATGACAAAGTTCTAGAAAGAAACGGCTTAAAAGACCAAGATATTTCAGCAATTTTTGCCTCTGGTATGGTTACTTCACCTTTTGGAATTAAGGAAGTTCCGCATCTAAAAGTACCTGTAACCTTACAAGACCTTCGGGACCATGTTTACAGTTATCATGAAGACCTCTTTTTCAAAAGACAAATCGGTCTAATTCCTGGTGTAAAGAGCACGCCTGATTCCGAAGTTATAACAACGGATAATGTCTTAGAAGTAAATTCCATGCGAGGAGAAGAGGTAGAAATATTTGGGCTTCTTAGCACTTTAGACGACGAAGTAAAAAGCTCATCAGCTGCCATACTGATACCCGGTTCCCATACCCAAATAGCCTATGTTCAAGACCAAAAAATAACAGACTTAATTTCAACCATGTCGGGGGAACTATTTCACGCCATATCAAACCATACAATCATATCTGCTTCAATAGAAAAAGACATATTTGAATGTGATAAAAGCATGGTTCAGAAGGCCTTTAAAATGCTAATGCAATATGGATTTAACAAGACCGTTTACCTGATAAACACCATGCAGGTATTTCATGTGGCAGATACTCGGGCAAAAACATCTTTTTTAGAGGGCGCAATATTCGGCGGCGACATTATATGTTTAGAGCAATATTTACAGAACAAATGGCGTGGTATCAATTATGTGATTATTTACGCTAATAGGACTATTGCAGAGATATACAATGCTTTATTGGAGATTGCATGTTTAGGCTTAAAAGTTAAGGTTGTAGAAAAAACCAAGCAAAGCGATTTTGCAGTTAAAGGATTTTTTGAAATAATTAAGGATTAAAATTAATTATTTAAAAGGAGTTAGTCAGTTATGACTTACAAAATACTTGTTACCTCTAGATCCTTTGGGCAAGTATCTGAAGAACCCATAAAACTCTTAGAGCAAAACAATTGTTCAATAGATTTTAAGAAGGAAAGCGGCCTGTACGGAGAAGAGGACTTTTTAAAAGTCATAGGAGAATATGATGCTGTTATTGTAGGTGCTGACCACATGACAGCTAAAGTTATCGAAGCCGGGAAAAAACTTAAAATAATTTGCAAACACGGTGCCGGTGTAGATAACATAGATTGCGAAAAAGCCAAGGAAATGGGGATCCCCGTTACGAATGTGCCCGCAACCAATTCTGATGCAGTAGCCGATTTTGCCTTTGGCCTTATACTAAATATTGCACGCAAGATTTCAGCTAATGCTTTCGAAGTTAAACGAGGCAAATGGAACAAAGATATCGGTGTAGATGTATGCAAAAAGACTCTTGGGATTATAGGTTGCGGAGCTATCGGAAGGCGAGTAGCTAAAAGAGGCCAAGGCTTTGACATGCGGGTATTAGGTTACGATCCATATGTGAAAGAAAGTGCGAACTTATCTAATATAGAGCTGGTAGATTTAGAAACTTTAATAAAAGAATCTGATTTCATTTCAATTCACGTGCCATTAACCCCTGATACACGAAACTTAATAAGCAGTAAAGAGATGCATCAGATGAAAAAAGGAGCATTTATCATCAATACTGCCAGAGGGGGTATAGTAGATGAAAATGCTCTGTATCAGTTTTTAACAAATGGTCATTTGGGCGGAGCAGCCCTTGATGTAACAGAGCAGGAACCCATACAAGCTGATAGCCCCCTTTTGAAATTAGACAATGTAATAATAACCTCTCACATTGCTTCTTATTCAAAAGAATCATTAAATGCTGTGAGCATGGCATGTGCAAGAAATATCATAAAGATAATAAACAACGAAACACCGGATAACATTGTAAACAAGTAATAAAGTGACTGAAGGTGAAAAAATGAGAGCTTATTTATTTCAATCTCCAAAGAATGTAGAAATCGCAGAGCGGGAAAAACCTGAACTTAAAGACAATGAGATATTAATAAAAATAAAAAATATAGGCATTTGCGGTTCTGATGTAGCTTTATATAATGGCAAATACAGCGGCCCCCATAAATACCCCATGCTGTTTGGCCATGAATGGTCAGGAATCATTGCCCAAGTCGGTAAAAATGTGACAGGTTTTAATGTTGGCGATAAGGTGACCGGCGACTGTTCCAGGTATTGCGGTACATGTGAATATTGCAAGGTAGATAAAAACCTATGCAAGCACATAGAAAAATTCGGGATAACAGTAGATGGAGCATCAGCAGAATACATTGTGCGAGATGCAAAATACGTATACAAAGCGCCGGAAGAACTAGACTTTGACCTAATCTGCCTTACAGAACCTATTGCAGTAGCAGCACATATGATAAAGAAAATCTTAAAAGTTGCCGAAAGCCTAACAGACAAGAAAATCCTAATTATGGGCGGTGGGCCAATAGGTCTTGCCAGTTTAATGCTGCTTAAAAAGCTGTATAACTGCGACAGTGTAGATTTATATGATATTGTAGAAAACAGAATGAAACTTGCGGTAAGCCTTGGAGCAGGGAGCCCTTCAGAAGAATTATTTAAATTAAACAGCGATGAAAACAACTACAATTCCCTATATACCACTGCTCATTATGACATAATTATAGAAACAACAGGCAATGCTAAAGCCTTGGTAAACACTATTCATATGGCAAAACCAATGGGCATCATCGGCTGTGTAGGTATGCTGCCAAACGTTGAAATTCCACAAAAACTAATAGTGCTAAAATCCCTTACTGTAATAGGAAGCATTGGTGGGACAGGAGAGTTTGAAGAGGTATTAGATTTTATCAAAACAAATCCAGACTACGTCCGCCATTTAATAAGTCACAAGTTCCCAATAACAGATTGTGAAAAAGCATTTGAAGCGTGCAGAGATGCTGCAACAGCCATGAAAGTAGAGCTATACTTTGAAGATTAGATGGAAAGGAGAGAAAACATGGATAAGATGCAAGCAGCTGTATTATTTGGCCCCAATGATCTGAGAATCGTTGATGCAGATATTCCAGAGCCAAAAGCTGAAGAAGTATTAGTTAAGGTAAAAGCCTGTGCCATATGCGGCACTGATCCGGAAATTATCGCCCACGGTTGGCCTAACTGCCCGCCTTATGGCAGTTATATACCAGGTCACGAGTTTGCCGGTGAAGTAGTAGCATTAGGGCATGGAGTTACAGAGTTTAAAATTGGTGACCGAGTTGTTGCAGAACCCCACAAAGGATGCGGCAAATGTATCAACTGCATACGAGGTCTTTACACTACCTGCTTAAATTACGGAAAAATCGAAAAAGGTCATCGACACTACGGCTTTACCGTAAATGGAGGCTATGCTGAATATGTGGCAGTACATGTAAACTGTTTGCACCGGATTCCTGATACCGTAAGTTACGAAGAAGGCACTATAGCCACAACAGCTGGCACCGCCCTTTATGGCTTGGAGAGGGCAGGCTGGGTTCAGCCCGGTGATGTTGTAGCAGTTATAGGCCCCGGTCCTATTGGTTTAATGGCGGCGCAACTTGCAAAAGTCTTTGGTGCAAGTAAAGTTATACTCGTAGGCACCAGACAATCTCGATTAGAAGTTGGCAAAAAAATCGGAGCTGATATCCTAATAAATATAAAAGAAGAAGACTTAAAAGAGAGAATAAATGAAATTACAGGTGGAGTAGGAGTAGACCTTGCCGTAGAGGCTTCAGGGAGTCAAGCTGGTGCAGCCCAAGCTGTAGATATAACGAAAAAGAGCGGGCGCATATCCCTAATTGGTATGTACAAAGATGATGTGAAGATAGACTTAAACCATGTAGTCCAATACAATATGACTATGGCAGGCGGCAAAGCCGAGGGAATGTGGTGTATAGAAAGAGTAATTCCGCTGATGGCTGATGGAAGAATAAATGTAAAGCCGCTGATAACCCATGAATTTGCATTAAAAGATATAAATGAAGCGGTGAAGACATTTGTTGAGAGAATTGGTGGAGCATTAAAAGTTGTTGTAAAACCTTAAAATTAACGACAGCACTTGATTTTAGATTAGCCGTTGGGTATAATAAGAAACAAAACATAAAAAGCCAACGGCAAGGAAGGAGAAAAGTAAGCACTTTGCTTTTTTCAGAGAGCCGACGGTAGGTGCAAGTCGGTAAAAGCTGGTGCCCAATTCCGCTCTGGAGCTGTACCTTTGAAGAGGTACCGGGAATTTTTATATTTCCGTTATTCCAATTAAGTAATATATAAGGGTGGCAACGCGGGTCCTCTCGCCCCTTAAGGGTGGAGAGGACTTTTTATATTTTAAAGAGAGGATAAAAATTAATATATTAGGGAGGTAAAGTGATTGCTTGACATTAAATACATTAGGCAAAACCCAGAAAAAGTCAAGGAGGCTTTAGAAAATCGTGGAGCCACAGCTGACCTGGACAAGTTTCTCAAGCTCGATGAGGAACGTCGCAATTTGCTGTTTGAAGTTGAAAAATTAAAGAGTCAAAGGAATCAGGAATCGGAAGAAATCGCCCGCAAAAAGAAGATGGGAGAACCGGCAGACGAACAAATAGCACGCATGAAAGAAGTATCACAAAAAATCAAGGAAATGGACGAAAGGATTAGCCAAACGGAAGCAGAACTTCAAAATTTACTGCTGACTATCCCCAATATCCCTGATGACTCTGTTCCGATCGGAAAATGCGATCGGGACAATGCAGAAGTTCGCCGTTGGCGAGAGCCCACAAAGTTTGATTTTACTCCAAAACCTCATTGGGAAATCGGTGCTGACTTAGATATTTTGGACTTTGAACGAGCGGGGAAAATTACAGGTTCAAGATTTGCCGTGTATAAAGGTGCCGGTGCACGGCTTGAAAGGGCCCTCGTTAATTTCATGCTGGATTTGCACACTGAAAAACACGGATATAAGGAAATATTTCCACCTTTCATTGTAAACCGTGACAGCATGACCGGAACAGGGCAGCTGCCCAAATTTGAAGAGGACGCCTTTAAGCTTTACAACAATACGGATTACTTTTTAATACCGACGGCAGAAGTGCCGGTGACCAATTTACACCGCAATGAAATCTTGCCAAAAGAAGCTTTACCCATATACTATGTAGCTTATAGCGGTTGCTTTAGGGCCGAAGCAGGTTCAGCAGGCCGAGACACGCGGGGTCTTATCCGTCAGCATCAGTTTAATAAGGTTGAACTTGTGAAGTTTACAGATCAAGAAAGCTCAATGGAAGAACTGGAAAAACTTACGGCGGATGCGGAAGAAGTGCTAAAACTTTTGGAACTACCATATAGGGTAGTAGTACTCTGCACTGGCGACCTTGGATTTAGCTCAGCCAAAACATATGATATTGAAGTTTGGATGCCGAGTTACAACCGATATGTAGAAATATCTTCTTGCAGCAATTTTAAAGATTACCAGGCCCGCCGTGCAAAAATACAGTATCGACCTGAAAAAGGTGCAAAGCCCATGTATGTGCATACATTAAACGGTTCAGGCCTTGCGGTAGGCAGGACAACTGCAGCAATCCTTGAAAATTATCAGCAAGCAGATGGTTCAGTTGTCATTCCGGAAGTGCTGAGAAAATATATGGGCGGCATGAGTAAAATAAGTGTATAAAAAAAGCGGCTGATTCTTCAGCCGCTTTAAGTTTTTTACTTCCTATAGACTCTGTCTGCCTGTACAGCTTGAGAGTTGGAAGCAACAAATGTTTTACAACAAGTTTCCATGCAGGAATTTACAGGAGTTTCAGGGGCAGTGCTGGCTTTAGGAGCATCGAAACTGTCCGGCATAGTGTTCCCAACGCTGTCGGAAGTTACCATGATTTCAGAGGCATCACAAATATTACCATTTTTCCAATAATGACAGTTAGATACACTGCAGTGAATTCTTGCCATAAAAAAACCTCCATTATTAAGATGTTTTCATTCAATATTAGTTTGGTTTGTGAGAATTGGGATTATGCTGTTAATTTGTTACAGGAATTTATATTTAATGGAGATTTAGAGATATTTTAAACGGTTTCTAATGACTATCCAGATCCGAGGATCTTCCTGACCAAGACGCCACACGGCAATTCCTGCTAAATTGTATTCAAAAACCAGGTCAAGTTTAGCAGAGAAGCTTCGGACGTCTTCAAACCAAACTATGTGTCTATTTCCATTTGCTGTATATGTGAAAGTAGGCTCCTGAGCAGTCTCGTCATAGACAATTGTGGCATTGTGCTTTTGGGCAAGTTCAATAGCTTCTCTGTAAGTAAGACTTCTGGGCATTCCTTGGGAAACTTCCCAATCGTAACCGTATACGGCCATGCCGAGTTTTATTTTATGTGGTGGTATTACAGTTTTAGCATATTCCAATACATTTCTCACAAATTCTATGGATGCTATAGGACCAGGCACAGAGAAGTGCTCATCGTAGGCCAGAATATAAAGCTGGTCGGAAAACCTGGCCAGAGTTCTGTAGTCAAACGCGCCGGAAAAAGGATGATCTGGGTCATCAGAGAGTTTTGCCGGTACTGAGATGGTTACTCTAAACCTTGGACTAAGCCTCCTATACAGGCCTTCCATGAAGCTATTAAGTGCAGCACGATCAGCGGGGGGGACAAATTCAAAATCGATGTTTACCCCGGCAAAACGATAGCTTTCCAGCATGGCTTCAATAGAGTCTATAAGCCTTTGTCTTAAATTTGGATTTGTTAAAAGTTCATGAATCAGCTCACCCATCTGGGGGTCAGAAAAGTTATGGATAATGGCTAATATGCCAAGATTGCTCCTACGAGCAATCTGAATAGCTTCAAATTGGGACTGATCAACTAAGGTGCCTTGCTCTGTTACACCAAACCAAAAAGGTATAAGATAGTCAATTTCTCTAGCATGAAGTTGAAGGTCAAAGAGGGACTGAGCAGTTGATACATAATACCAGTTATTTTCTAGGCCAAAAAACAGGGCATTTTCTTTCATATCTTCAGACAAAATTTATCACCTCTTAATTATATTTCCGGTAATATAATATGAACATGGAATATATCAGGTGATAATCTTGTCTGAAACCAAAAAGCGGGGATAAACCCCGCTTTTTTACATTAGGAATAACACAGCTACTATGACAGCAATTATCAAACCGGTAACGACTGGTATAAAGTTCTGTCTCACTAAATCTAGCACCGGAACGCCCACTATACCTGCTACTGCTACCAGGGAACTCCAAGCAATAATGGTACCGCCACCTGCCCAAATGGCACCCAGCTGACCTAAAGCCGCAAGCCCTGCTGCCACAGATGCATTGCCGCTAGCCATGGCACCAGCCAAGGTTCCTGTCATGGGCAAACCGGAAAATCCAGAGCCGTCTAAGCCTGTAATTATACCTAGAATCAGCATTCCAAAGGCAGATAGAAATCCTTGTGGAGGTATAGTTTGAGCAATCATTTCTCCAATATCGAAAAGGTAACCAGGAGCACCCTCGCCCAAAATACTTACCACAGCTTCAGGGTTGCCAAGGAAGAAAAATCCTGCAATTGGTAAAATCTGTCCCATTACTCTAAAAGCAAAGACCAATCCGTCAGTCAGGTGGTCAGCGATGATATCGAGGCCTCTTGCACCTTCAACAAGTAATGTAGCTACAGTCATTATTAAAATAGCGGTTCCTCCAAGTAGTGCAGAAGCATCTCCACCTGTTATATCAAAGCGGAACATGGCAAAGATAACTAAGGCCAATGATATGACAAGGAGCCATACCAGGAAAGGTGCATAAGCTTCACCCTTGAGCTCTTTTGCCTTCATTTGCATTTCCGGTCTAACTTCATTGGCAGCTGCCATTTCTTTAATGCCATTTTTCTGAAATGCAGCTATATCCTTTCTCATCATGTAATATGCAATTACAATGGCTGTTATACCGGTTACGAGGGAGAGAACTGCAGCAGCACGATTTACTAAGGCTACCGGAATTCCAGCGGCCGAAGCTGAAAGACCGGGAGCACCTTGAATGACCATATCACCGGAAAGGGCCATACCCTGCCCCGCTAAAGCAATTGCGACAGCACCGGCCATAGGCGGCAGACCTGCCTTAACAGCTGCTGGCACCAGCAAAGCACCTATTAACGGAACTGCTGGTGTGGGCCAGAAGAACAATGAAATAACATATGTTGAAACAATGATGACGATGTAACTAACTAATGGGGTTACCATTAATTTTTTCATTGGTGCCACTAATAGCTCATCGGCACCGGTGACGCTGAGGGATTTTAACATAGCATACATTAGGCCGATGATTACAAAAATACTTCCTAGTTCTCTTAAAGCCGCCATTTGAGCACTAAATACCGATACAACGGCTCCTACCAAAGAACCTTTATAGATGAGTGCTATCAAAAAAGTTGAAATAATACATGGAATAAGTACATTGCGACGAAAGATCATAGTCAAAACAACGGCGATGGTACCTAATGCATAAATCCAATGTCCAAGTGTCATAAAAACCCTCCTAAGTTATTATTTAGTGGGGATAAGGAATTTTATAAGACCTTATAATTTTTTTGAAGACCACCACCCCTCATCAATGATGAGTAATAAATTTATAGTTTTATATATTCTACAAAAAAGTTAAAAATCATTCCTAAAATCTGAACTATAAATAAAAGGTAAATGTTCTTGAATATCATTTCTAATCAAAGGTTCTTCTTATATTTTATGAGTACAACAATAATTCTATTCTATTAAATTAACAAATGTGTCATCGAATAAGAAAATTTATTGTTACGAAAGGAAAATATCAATCAAAAATTGTCATATTCAAACTAATATACGCCAAGAGTTTATAACATTGTCAAAAGCTTTTGTGAAGAGAGAAAGGAACATTTGAGAGAAATGGGAGTTACTACACAATATGTTGCAAGAAAGGCCGGCCTTGAACGTAACTTTGCCAGTCGGATATTAAATGAGCTTTTTGATAATGGCAGGCAGTGCCGGCCCAAAAAGATTTAACCTACCAATCAGTATGGCAATAATGGATATAAATAATGACATAAATGTCAGTTTTATAAACCTTGAACAAGTTTAGACATTTCACGGAAAAGCATTAGTAATTTTAGCCATTGTGAGGACCACCTTCAGTTTAGCAGGTGGTCTTTTCAATTACAGTTCCCACATTGCAGAAGAAAAATTTTTCTTTAAACTCTCGAGCCGAAATCATGGAGGCATTTAGTCCTGTACAATGAGAAACTCCTATACTATCAATATCATATTTTTTTAATGCTTCCACACTTTTGTGCAGTTGCTCTTTGCTCACTGAACCTAAGTGAGTACCTCCTACGATTGCGCAAAAGTGGTCTTCCCCTGTTTTTTCAATGACATAGTTTAAGGTATTTATTACACCTGAATGGGCACAACCAAGTATTAGATACAGGCCCTTTTCCGTTTTGATAACCAAAGCCTGGTCGTCCATAATGGGATCCTGCTCAAACTGATTGCCTTTTTGAATAACAAGATTTTTGTCTAACCGATAAGGCATCAAGGAGACCTCCGGTGTGGTCAAAGTGATGATGGCTGAGCATGATGGCCTTAACTGAGGAAAGGTCGATATTAAATATCCGTGCATTGTTAATGATAGCCTTGCCCTGGCCAGTATCGAAGAGGAAATTCCCGTGGTTTGTTTCAAAAAATATAGACCACCCATGTTCCGCAATAACACCTGTATTGCCAATCACATAATTTTCACAAAGAACCGTGGCTTTAAATTTCATATCCATACTCCTTTCCAATTGTTTTAAAAACTATAAAAAGTTTTGGTCATAAGTTCATTAACTTTTTTATATAATAGCATTTCTGATTATGTAAATCAATTCTGACCATAATTGACATATGTTCACAACGATAATATAATTATAATCACTAAATCAGGTTAGTGAAAAGGAAGAATGAAGGGAGCAAAATTAAATGAAACTATTTTTAGACTGTATACCCTGCTTTCAAAAACAGGTTTTGTTTACAGTAAAAGATCTGGATGATAAGCTTAAATCAAAGATACTGAGAAAAGTTATGATTCTTTTGTGCGACACTAGTTGGGAACTTACACCGGATGAAATTGCCAACAAGGTCTACAATCTCATTCGGGAAGAAACAGGAATAGCGGATCCATACAAACAAATTAAGAAGCAGAGTAATAAGATGGCTATGGAATTGTATCCAAAACTCAAGACAGAGATGAAAAGTATAAGGAAAAAGGACCGGCTTTACATTGCGGCAAATTTGGCTATAGCAGGGAATATTATTGATTACGGTCCAGCCTTTGAGTTTGATTTGGAAAAAACAATAAAAGAGGTATTAAATAAAAAGCCGGCTATTAATGATTTTGACATATTATCAGAAAAAGTTATGTCTGCAGAGAGCCTTTTGTATTTTGCTGACAATGCCGGAGAAATAGCACTAGATAAAATGTTTATTCAAGAAATGATAACAATTAGAGGTAAGCCTTTCAATCATATTTCATTTGTAGTGAAAGGCGGCCCTATAATTAATGATGCTATGATTGAAGATGCTTATGAGGTAGGAATAGATGAGCTTCCTAATGTAGTTTTTTATAAAATAGGGAACGGTCAGGAAGGCACCGGCCCTAATCGATGGGACGGTGTTGTAAAAGAGTGGATAAAAGAACATGATTTAGTTATTTCAAAAGGTCAGGGAAATTTTGAAGGGTTAAGTGAAAACAGCAATATATTTTTTATGTTAATAGCCAAATGCCCTGTTATAGCAAAAGAAATCGGTGTTAATGTGAAGGACACAGTTATTAAATATAATTGAGGAGGAAGCCAATTGATAGTATTTGGGCCTGTTCCATCAAGGCGATTGGGCAGAAGTGTTGGGATAAACAACATGAATATTACGGCAGTGCATCCAATGAAAAAACCGGCAGTTGAGACATTGCTGCAAAAATGTAACAGCAACTGGAATGTAGTAGAAAAGCTCATTGATGAGCAAAAGATCATAAAATTTGAATACCAAAATGAAACATTTTATATGAGGAAACTGTCAGAGCAAAGGTAACAAAATAACAAAAAATAGAAATTTTTGTTACATTATGGGATTCATAAAAATTGAGAACTATATCCATATGGATTATATATAAAAATAAAAGAATATCATTATTGACATAAGTCCATAATAGTATTATAATAAAATCAAAGTTATGAACAAATGACCATAATCTTTTAAAGAAATAATCCTCGGAAGGAGGTGGAGACATGCCCAGAGGTGATAGAAGAGGACCCGCAGGTTTTGGGCCAATGACCGGTAGAGGGGCAGGCTTTTGTGCAGGATACCCCGTGCCAGGCTACATGAACCCTGCCTGGAGGGTCTGGCCAAGGGGAGCAGGTTACGGCTTTGGGCCGGGCTTTGGCCGGGGCAGAGGCTGGAGGTGGCACGCATATGCCACTGGATTACCATACTGGGTAAGGGGATATTCCCTTTTTGATCCTATGGCGGCATATCCGGCTGCCGAGCTTGAGCCGAAGTATGAGGCTGAGATTCTTGCTCAGGATGCAAAAATTCTAAAAGAGCAACTTAAACAAATAGAGGCTAGATTGGAAGAACTGGAAAAGGAAGAAAAAGAGGGCGAAGACTAAAGAAGATAGATCTTGGCGGAGGCAGGCGGCTTTGCTTCCGCCAAATTTTTATAAAGAATTTCCCAGGCAAAAGGTGGTGAAGAAATGGAACCTGCTCTAGCCGAAAAAATAAGGAAAAAACAACTGCAATGGACACCTCAACGAGAAACAGTATTTTCAGTTATAGCAAATAGTAATAATAAACATCTAACGGCAGAAGAAATATTTTTAAAGACAAAAAAAATTATGCCAACCATTGGATTAGCTACAGTATATCGCACATTAGAACTGTTTTGCGAAGAGGGTATTTTACAAAAATTTAATTTACCAGGAGAAGCTGCAAGATATGAAATGTTAGCAGAAGACAACGATGTTCACTATCATTATATATGCTTGGGATGTGGAAAGATTTTTGAAGTACCTATTCAAAAAGAAACCATATCCTCTCAAATAGAAAATGATAATATTAGAGATTTTATTATAACTAAAATATCATGTTGGTACTTTGGATATTGCAAAGACTGTATGAATAGGACAAAAAGAAAATAGAACTGATTTTTTTGTCTGTGCGGGAGGAGTGGAAGGAAGTTTGGATTTTTATCATTCAGTAAATTTGGATATAGACAAATGTAAAGGCTGTACCAATTGTATAAAGAATTGTCCTAATGAAGCCATAAGAGTAAGAAACGGAAAAGCAAATATACAGCATAATAAATGTATTGACTGTGGTGAATGCATAAGAGTCTGTCCCCACAATGCTAAATATGCCAATACAGATGGCCTTGAAACATTGAAGAATTATAAATTTAAAATAGCACTAACAGCTCCTGCTTTTTATGCACAGTTTAAGGAAAATATAACAAAGCAAAAAATAGCAAGCGCCCTCATAAAAATAGGATTTGATGAAGTATATGAAGTGCCTTTAGCTGCAGAAGAAGTATCAGTGGCTATCCGTGAATACGTAAAAGAACACAAAGGTATAAGACCATTAATATCTTCAGCCTGTCCTGCTGTGTTAAGACTTATACAGATTCGTTTTCCTGAGCTTTTAAAAAACATAATTCCGATTAAACCTCCAACAGAAGTGGCCGGTATGCGGGCAAAGGAAGCCGTTATAAAAAAATATGGCTATAAAGCATCTGATATCGGAGTTTTTTTTATAAGCCCATGTCCGGCTAAGGCTGCATTTATAAAGCAACCTATTGGTATGAAAAAATCTTATATTGATGGGGCCCTATCTATGACGGATATTTACGGTGAAGTTTTAAAGAATTTAAGTGATGATAATTTCAAGTCCATATTCAAACACTCCTGTGGCATCGGTATGAATTGGGGTATGTCTGGCGGGGAAAGCGCTGCAATTGGCATAGAGAATCAACTTTCAGTAGATGGTATTCACAATTGCATAGATATTTTAGAACAAATAGAACTCAATAAACTTTTTGATATAGACTATATTGAGTGTCAAGCATGTTCTGGTGGATGTATAGGTGGAGTGCTTGCTGTGGAAAATAGATTTGTAGCTACAACAAAACTTCGAAATATGTCAAAACGAGCAGGGTCAAAAACTGAAATACAGACTGAAGAAATAATAAAAGATTTTAAATATGGATTTTATGATTTAGAAGAGAAAATTATTGCAAGGGATTCTATAAAATTAGATGAGGATATTTCAAAAGCTATACATAAAATGGAAATTTTGGAAAAAGTATTAAAAGAATTGCCAGGTCTTGACTGTGGTAGTTGCGGCTGTCCTAATTGTAGAGCTTTAGCAGAAGACATTGTGCAGGGTTTGGCAGCTGAAACGGATTGTGTGTTTAAACTTAGAGAAAAAGTTAAAAATATGGCATCCCAATTATATGAGTTTTCACAAAAATTACCGCCGACCATGGGCTCTTAGTAAAAGTAGAAAAATCAGTAGTTTTTTATACCATTCTGTAATTTACATTTTAGCATTAGTAAAAAACATAGCCAAGATAATTGACATATGTTCAAAATAAGAGTAATATTTAATATAGAAGACATATAAGCATAAGTCCAAAATACGATAGAAACTAATATTTAAATAAAGATTTTATTATTAATATAGACTTATTAGGAGGAAAAAGATGAAGGTAGGTATTTTAAGCGGAAAGGGAGGAACAGGCAAAACAACCGTTTCTGCAAGTTTGGCAGCAGTTGTTCCCTCATGTCAGTACATAGATTGCGATGTGGAAGAACCTAATGGAGCTATCTTTTTAAAGCCCGAGTTAAAAGAAAAATCGCCGGTAAAAGTATTAGTCCCGGAAATAGATATGACCAAATGCAATTTTTGTGGTCTCTGTGCTAAGGCATGTCAATTTAATGCTATAGCTGTAGTGAAGGATAAAGTCCTTGTATTTCCTGAAATCTGCCATCATTGCGGGGCGTGCAAAATAGCTTGTCCCAATGATGCGATCCTAGAAGTGGAGAGGACCATCGGTGTAGTTGAGGCAAATGAGGACGGCACATTTCTCCAGGGGAAACTCGATGTAGGTGAGCCTATTAGCATACCTATTATAAATGAATTAAAAAAGCACATCAAAGAGGACAGGTTCGTTATATTGGATTGCCCGCCAGGGGCATCCTGTGCGGTGGTAAATTCCATCGAAGGCTGTGATTATTGTGTATTAATAGCAGAGCCTACACCCTTTGGCCTTCATGATATAAAAATTGCGGTACAGCTTGTAAAAAATATGGGAATACCTTTTGGCGTTGTGTTAAATAAAGCATCTAATGATAATAGGTCGATACACCATTTTTGTCAAAGTGAAGGTATTGAAATTTTAATGGCAATTCCTTTTTCCAAAGAAATTGCCGAAGGTTATTCAAAAGGTATACTCCCAGTTGAAATTAATGATTTATGGAACGAAAAATTTAAAAAGCTGTATGAAAAAATTGAAGGGGGTGCTCATAAGTGAAGCAGATTGTATTTATAAGCGGAAAAGGTGGAACAGGAAAAAGCACCCTAGTATCATCACTTAGTTTGCTTGTTCAAAACAAAATGCTGGCTGACTGTGATGTGGAAGCACCAAACTTGCATATTCTTCTGCAAGGTGAAATCTTAAAAAAAAGAGACTTTTTTGGTGCTAAAGAAGCTGTAATTGATTCATCAGCTTGCATAAAGTGTGGTTTATGCAGAAAAACATGCAGGTTTGATGCCATAAGTGAAGAATTTGAAATAAAACCCATGAAATGTGAAGGTTGTGGAGCTTGCACATTAGTATGCCCTCAAAATGCAATAAAATTGGAAGAAGTAAAAACCGGCGAAACTTATGTGTCCAATACCTCGAGAGGCACTTTTTCCCATGCCTTCCTTGACATTGGGGCAGAAGGCTCAGGAAGACTTGTAACAGAAGTAAGAAAGAATGTAAACGCTTATAAAAAGGACGAAGAATGGTTACTGATTGATGGTTCTCCAGGTATAGGCTGTGTTGTTATTGCTTCTATTACAGGAACGGATGCAGTAGTTGTGGTTTCTGAACCTACGAAGTCCGGTCAAAGTGATCTAGAAAGAGTTTTAGGCGTAGCTAAGCATTTTGGTGTACCTGCATTTGTATGTATAAATAAATATAATTTAAATCTAAAAGTGACATCAGAGATAGAAGAGTACTGTGAAAACAATGGATATCCTGTTATAGGTAAGATACCTTTTGAACCATCTATAGTTAAAGCTTTACAGGAATTTAAAACTCCCATTGAGGCCGGCAATAAAGTAATAACAAATGAGATTAAAAATTTGTGGGCAAGGCTTGTTGATGAAGTTGAAAACCTAAAAAAAGCATAATGGAGGGAAAACTATGTTGGTAGCGATATCATCAAAGGGTAATTCCATGGAATGTATGATGGATCCGCGGTTTGGAAGGGCTGAATATTTTATCATTGCTGATACCGATACAATGGAGTTTGAAGTACTTGAAAATGCTGCAGCTGTCGCAGGCGGTGGAGCAGGAATTACATCAGGCCAACTTATGATTGATAAGGATGTTCAAGCAGTAATAACAGGCAATATTGGGCCAAATGCCATGAGTGTTCTAGCGGCTGCAAATATAGAGATATACCGTGGAGTATCTGCATCAGTTAAAGAGAATGTTGAAAAGCTCAATAAGGGACTTCTTGAAGAAATAAGTAAGACGGTCCCGCCGCATTCAGGGATCAATGGTTAACGGAAAAATTTGTAGATTTTCTTAAAGGAAATAATGATTCGTAAATCACCTAATTACTTACTATGAGGTTAAGAACACTACCTAAGTGCCAAGAGAAGATGAGGTTGTAATTATTGCAGTTTTACTGAACGTAGTTTAGTGAAGAGCTCGGACACAATTGACATATGTACATTACAGCAGTAAAATAACTTTAGAGTTAGGTGAGAGGAGTGTAAGTGTGGCAAGACCACCTAAATGGCGTCATGTGGAGTTCCTGCCGGATATAACCTATTTTAAGCCGGCCGGAGTTCCCCTACGGCAGCTGGACGAAGTAGTGTTGACAGTTGAAGAACTGGAAGCTTTGAGACTTAAAGATTTAGAGGGTCTTGAGCAGGAGCCTTGTGCGGAAAGAATGAACGTCTCCAGACCTACTTTTGTCAGAATAATTAACTCTGCCCGGAATAAGGTTGCCGAAGCCCTTGTAAAAGGCAAGGCGATTCGGATTGAGGGCGGAACTTACCAATTTGTCCAGTCTCTTAAATGTGGGGACTGCGGAAATGAATGGAGACAGCCCCAGGACGAAACTGGCAAGGAATGTCCCGAATGTCAGAGTACCAACTGGACGCCAAAGAGAATGAGAAGAGGGCAACGTCACGGGCACAACCGATAATTCAACAATATATTTTTATAAAATGAAAGGGTGTATCTGGTGAATCACAAGGATGACAATGAGAGTAAAGTAGTAAAAGCAGCAGATAAATTCCGTCAAGAACCGTCGGCAGCAGGGCTGAACCGCATTAAAAAGGTAATAGCTGTCATGAGCGGAAAAGGCGGTGTCGGAAAATCAACTGTTACTGGCCTTTTAGCCGTTAGCTTGAGAAGGCAGGGATACCGTGTCGGAATAATGGATGCGGACATAACAGGTCCCAGCATTCCCCGCATGTTTGGTGTAAACAAGAGGCCGGAAAGTATAGGAATTGGCCTCATGCCGCCGGAAAGCTCTACGGGCATTAGCATTATGTCATTAAACCTTTTACTGGAAAATGAAGATGATCCCGTAATTTGGCGTGGCCCCCTTATCGGTGGTGCCATTCAGCAGTTTTGGAACGATGTAGTTTGGGGCGACCTGGACTATCTTTTAGTGGATTTACCGCCGGGAACCAGTGATGCTCCCCTTACTGTCATGCAGTCCCTGCCTGTGGACGGTATAATCATCGTTTCATCACCCCAGGAATTGGTGGGCATGGTGGTAAAGAAAGCCGTTAAAATGGCCAACATGATGAAGATTCCGGTGATAGGGCTGGTGGAAAACTACAGCTATGCAATTTGCCCCAGCTGCCATGAAAAAATCGAAGTATTTGGAAAGAGCCGGGGTAAAGAAGGAGCTAAGGAGGCAAATGTGCCTTATCTGGGCTCACTTCCCATTGATCCAAAACTTGCTAACTTTTGTGATGAAGGTAGAATAGAAGAGTATGAAAGCATTGAGACAAAAAATATGAGCAGTTGGGTAAAGTTGGATTAAACTCAAAAATCAAGGAGGAATGAATTACTTATGAGAATTGCTATACCTACGGATAGAGGCCAAGTTTCCGCCCATTTTGGCCACTGTGAAGAGTTTACAGTATATGATATAGATGAAAATCAAAAAAAGGTAATCGCAAAAGAAGTTATTGAGAATCCAGGCCATGAACCGGGGTTTTTACCCATTTTTTTGGCAAAACAGAATGTTAACTGTATCATTGCAGGAGGCATGGGTTCAAGGGCCAAACGACTTTTTGACCAAAACAACATACAAAGTATAACCGGCGCTTCAGGCATAGTGGATGAAGTAGTACAGGAATATCTCGCAGGCCAACTTGTCAGCAATGACAATTTTTGCGACCATTGAATATTTGGGGACGTGGGGACGGGTACAAAGTATTCAAAATATTCATTGACAGCCGTTCTGTATAATGTTAATATTAACCTAAATCTGGTGTATTGGACTGCTGATACACAGGATAAAAAAGTCCATAGCTTCCTGATTGCAAGGAAATCCTAGCAAAAAGGTGAAGGACAATGCAAATTAATGAATATAATCTAAAAGCCTTCGACTTTTTGTCAAAGGCTTTATTTTATGAAAGTGAGGGAAAACTATGGACAAAAGAATTGGTGTAGTAGGTATTGTGGTTGAAGATTTGGAAAGCGCCGGTCAAGTAAACTCCATATTGCATGATTATTCCCAGATAATTGTTGGAAGAATGGGAATTCCCTACAGAGAAAAAGGCGTTTCAGTAATCGCACTTATCGTAGACGGCACCACTGATGAAATTAGTGCTATGACGGGGAAGCTGGGCAAGGTCAAGTCTGTTTCCGTAAAATCTGCCATGACCAAGAAAAATTAGAACAAAAAACAATATGGGGGGTATTTTATGAATAAAGATGCTTTAAAACCGTTCACCATTAGATGGCTTACCAGAACGGCTATACTTTTGGCCATAACTTTAGCTTTTCAGATGTTGGGCTTTCCTCAGATGATAACAGGGCCTGCAGTAAATGCCATGCTGCTACTTTCTGGTACATATGTAGGCTGGCTTGGTGCTGTGATTATAGGTATGCTTACGCCTTTTATTGCATTTGTTAGAGGTATCTTGGCGCCACCACTTGCACCCATGATTCCGTTTATTATGGTGGGCAATGCAATTTTGGTAATTATTTATGTTATTTCTCGCAGCAAATTGGGCAAAGGCATTGCTGGCTCGGGTATCGGTTTGGTTATAGGGGCAATAGCTAAGTTTTTGGTATTATCTTCAGCCGTTCGGTTTATTGTCAGCGTTCCACCGCCTGTGGCTCAAGCTATGCAGGTTCCGCAGCTTTATACGGCGATTCTTGGCGGTGTTGTAGCCATTGTGGTTGAAAAAGTTCTAGATGCCGCTCTTGGTAAAAAAAGTTATCTTGCATAATCGTTTTTTAAAATGAACAGGGAAGCATTTGGCTTTCCTGTTTTTTTGTCTACTATATCAATTTGGTATAATCTTATAGAAGAATCTTTTAATAAAGGAGACTGTATCTGATGAAGAAACTTTTACTGCTAATCTTAATCGTAACTGTTTTAGTATGTGGCTGCACAATTGGTAAGAATAAAGGCAATGAAGGCAAAGGACAACCCTTTCCTACTGAACCCCCTAAAGGTGAAGATCTCGATCCATTACAAAGGCAGATTGAGCAGATGAGCATAGATGAAAAAATCGGCCAGCTGGTCATAGTTGGCCTTGATGGATATGAAATGGATGACAATACCCAGGACATGATAAACAAATACAAAGTGGGAGGCTTTATTTTATTTAAGCGAAATATACAAAGTGCAGAGCAAACCTTAAGCCTTATTAATTCTTTAAAAAAAGCCAATACGTCAAATAAAGCTCCACTATTTATTGCAGTCGATGAGGAAGGCGGAAGCGTAAGTCGAATGCCAGATGAATTTGTGAAACTGCCCACAAGCAGAGCTGTTGGAAAAATAGACAGCGAAGAATTTGCATTTGAGATTGGGAATACCGTAGGCTTTCAAATAAAGTCCCTGGGATTTAATATGAATTTTGCACCAGTACTTGATATAGACAGCAATCCGAAAAATCCGGTAATTGGCGACAGGTCTTTTGGGGCAAATCCGGAAATAGTAAGTAGCCTTGGCACGGCTGTTATGAATGGCCTAAAAACTCATGTGATCTCTACAGTTAAACACTTTCCGGGTCATGGTGACACATCTGTAGACTCTCATGTAGGTCTACCTGTGATATATCACGATATCCATAGGTTAAAAAGCTTTGAGCTAGTTCCTTTCAAAAGAGCAATAGAAAATGGAGCAGATGCAGTAATGATAGCCCATATATTGCTGCCTAAAGTAGATGAACAAAATCCAGCAACTTTGTCAAAAACCGTGATTACCGATATTTTGCGAAATGAGATGAAGTTTGATGGCCTAGTAATCACCGATGACATGACAATGGGGGCTATAGTTGAAAATTATGATATTGGCGAAGCTGCGGTAAAATCCGTGATGGCCGGGGCCGATATAATCTTGGTATGTCACGATAGCCAAAAGCAGATAAAAGTCCTGGAGGCATTAAAGCAGGCGGCAATTGACGGCGTAATTTCCGAAAGCTTGTTAGATGAGCATGTATACAGAGTATTGAAACTAAAACAGAAATATGATTTAAAAGATGAAACCATAGAATCAGTAGATGTGGAAGCAATAAATGAAGAAATAAGCCGTATGCTAAACAAATATTACAATTAGATTACAATGGATTACATTGGGAACATATTTTTATAATTGCCGTCAAAAAAGGTAGAACACGAACTACTGAAGGAGGAGATTTGCTGTGGAATTTAAAAAGTTTATTGCAGGATTTTTATCAGCTACCATTATCACATGTTCATCAGGGACGGCTTTAGCAGTATACCGGGATGAGGTCATACCGCCGGAGGAAATGGTGGAAATAATGCCAATAAAAGCCGGGTTAGAGGAGCAAGTGCAAATCCGATATGGCTCCTTTACTGGAACAGTAAAAGAAATAAAGAATTATGAAATGATAGAAGGTGCAAAATTTATTTCATTGGAAAATGAAGAAGGAGAACCGGCCAATGTCATAATATCCGAGGACACATATGTTCTGGACAACTCAGAGATTGAAGTTGGGTCAACTATCACGGCATACTATGATGCCACAAAGCCTATGATTATGATTTACCCACCCCAATACAGTGCAGAAGTAGTAGTGGTTGAAAGGGAAGATAAAAATGTGAAATTCGATATTTTCGATGAAGATTTAGTCAGCATGGATGGCTCTTTAAAACTTAACGTTTCTGATGAAACCGAGATTTATATGCAGGACGGGACAGTTTATGAAGGTGAACTTGCAAACAAAAAACTCGTTGTGGTCTACGATGTCGTAATGGAAAGCTATCCGGCTCGGACAACACCGGAGAGAATCATAGTTTTAGCTGAAAAGGCTGAAGACATGCCACTGTTTGATGTTTCCAAAATGGAGATTGTCGTGAACGACAAAGTAATAGAAGCACCGGCAGCTTATACTAACGACCAGGGTACGGTCATGGTCCCACTTCGGGCTATTGCAGAGGCCTTAGGGTATGAAGTCACTTGGCACAATGATACAAGATCTGTCACCTTGGGAGATGATATTACCTTGACAATAGGTAAAGACAGCTATATCAGAGGCAGTGAAGCTCCTATAAGCTTGGGCACGGCCCCTGAGTTAAAAGGAGATAAGACTTTTGTTCCTATGAGCTTTTTTAGAGAAGTAATCCAGATGAACAATGCTTATGTTCATGAAGCACAAATAGTAATAGATAATGAAGAAAAAATGTTGTAAGTAAAGCGGCTCTTTAAGGGCCGCTTTTATAATTTGTAACAAAAATTACAGCAAAGACTTATATGCTGCCAACTGATTGTGTAAGGGAGTGCTAGCGAAATTTGTGTGCAAAAAAACCAAAAAGCTTCCGGAAAATTCCAGAAGCCTTAATTTTCATTATGGAGCTGATGGCCGGATTTGAACCGGCGACCTGCGCATTACGAGTGCGCTGCTCTACCGCTGAGCCACATCAGCTTACCTTTATATTTTACAATGTTTAAGTCTTTTAGTCAACAAGTTCGAATCTAATGGATCGCGTCAAGTATTTTTAG
>NZ_JAFFJA010000013.1 GCF_021991635.1 Tepidanaerobacter sp. GT38 | reverse complement strand
TGATAATGTGTTATTATCCAATTGGATGTTACCTCCTCTGATTTAGTTTTGCGGTTGGCCAAACCCGCTTTATTTTATCAGAGGAGGTATGTTTTTTCTACTCATAGCTATAAGCTTTTCGGAACCACGGGCATAGCCCGTGGTATTCGAATGACAAAAAAAGACATGGCAGCATTAAATATAAACCATGTCTTTGACAAGTTTTTTTAATCTTCTAATGTTGGATTTATAACCTTTCTCCAATCTAGGTCCCCTCGCATTAGCCCCTTTATCAACACTTCTGCCGTAGCAATATTTGTAGCCAATGGCACATTGTGAACATCGCAAACTCTCATCAGTGCGTTTATATCCGGTTCGTGAGGCTGGGCAGTTAACGGATCTCTCATAAATATGACTAGGTCCATGGTTTCACTGGCTACCATGGCACCAATTTGCTGATCGCCTCCTAAGGGCCCGGACTGAAATAGATTCACTTTTAAATTAGTAGCATCCATAATTCTCTTACCGGTAGTACCGGTGGCATAAAGGGTATGGTCTTTTAAAAAATCTTGATATGCTATGGCGAAATCCACCAGTTTATCCTTTTTTGCATCATGGGCTATGAGTGCAATATTCATATAAAAACCTCCAAGTTAGCCATATAACTTTTACCTTTATCTTACTATTTAGGTTGGATTTTTTCAACAAAATCTGTATAATAATATTGGATTTTTGTGTTTAAATCCAAATAAAATATTTTATATGTAAAAAAATATTGAAAGAGGATACATATGACTGTAACTCTAGAGGATTTTTTGTTAAACTTACTTTCTAATCCTGCCCTGGTTGTTACGGTAGCGCTGACGCTAGGTACCATCACAGTTAACGGATGGACCGATGCTCCAAATGCCATTGCTACCTGCATTTCCACCCGTTCTATGAGGCCGCAATCCGCTATTATCATGGCAGCCATTTTTAATTTTCTGGGCGTATTTTTTATGACAACAATAAATTCAAAAGTAGCCGAAACCATTTATAATATGGTGGATTTTGGAGGAGATGCCCATAAAGCACTTGTTGCTCTTTGTGCTGCCATGTTTGCCATTGTAGTATGGGCCACTGCAGCTTGGTGGTTCGGCATACCCACTAGTGAAAGCCACGCGTTGATAGCAGGAATTAGCGGTGCTGCTATAGCACTTCAGGGTGGCATAAACGGTATAAACCCAAATGAGTGGGTTAAAGTAATTTACGGATTGGGCTTGTCTTTATTTTTAGGATTCTTTTCCGGCTGGTTTGTAGTTAAAATGGTTGAAAACATCTTTAGGGGCTTTGACCGTAGAAAGACATATGGCTTTTTTAAAAATGCGCAAATAATAAGTGCAGCCGGCATGGCTTTTATGCATGGTGCTCAAGACGGTCAAAAGTTCATGGGAGTTTTTATGTTAGGTGTGTTTCTTGCACAAGGGCAGGCTTTTGTCACTGAATTTATTATTCCTTTTTGGCTTATTTTATTGTGTTCTGCGGTAATGGCACTTGGAACTTCTATAGGCGGTATGCGAATAATCAAATCTGTAGGTATGGAAATGGTAAAGCTTGAAACCTATCAAGGCTTTTCCGCTGATTTAGCCGGAGCGTTGTGCTTACTTCTCGCTTCGTTACTAGGACTGCCCGTCAGCACTACACATACCAAAACAACAGCTATAATGGGTGTAGGTGCCGCCAGAAGAATATCCTCAGTAAATTGGGGAATAGTGAAAGAAATGGTTTTCGCTTGGATCATGACATTTCCCGGTTGCGGATTGATCAGTTTCATATTAGCATTATTTTTTATGAGAGTATTTTAAAAAATAAGATTGGGGAAGGCATGGCTATGAGTAAAAAAGATAATTATTACTTTGATACTTTTGTAGAATTAGTTGATTACTCCTGCAAAGCTGCAAACTTATTAGACCAAGTAATTACAAATTATGATGCAGAGCAGATAAAGATTAAAATGGAAGAAATGCATGCTATTGAACACAGTGCAGATATGGTAAGGCATAAAATGATTGAAAAACTCCTAAAGGAATTTATTACTCCAATTGACCGAGAAGACATCATGGCAATGGCAGACGCTATCGATAGTTTAACAGACAGCATAGAAGACGTATTAATGCGAATGTACATGTATAATATCGTTGAAATTACGGACTATGCTCAAAAAATGACTCAGATTATAAAAAAGTGCTGTCTTTTGTTAAAACAGGCATTTGTTGAGCTTCCCAATTTCCGCAAATCAAAAGAACTCCACGAATTGATTGTAGAAATTAATCGGCTTGAAGAAGAAGGAGATGCCCTTTATACTGAAGCAATTAGAGCATTATATCTAAGTGATAAACATAATAAAGATATCGTCGCCTGGGACAATACCTATCATTACCTGGAAAAATGCTGTGATGTATGTGAGCAGGTATCTGAGGTCATTGAAAAAATCATCATGAAAAATACTTAATTTACTGGACTTAAAAAAGGGGTGGCAAAAGCCACTCCTTTTTTATGCATTAAGTAATGCTTTCTTCCTTTTTTGCATTATATATCCGATTGCCAAAAGCACGAAACCTATAATATCCGTTTGCATGCCCGGAATCACCATTAACAGTCCACCTACAAAGAAGATTATCTTTTCAAAAACAGATAAATCTGTAAGGAAGAAGCCTTCCGCACCGGCTCCTACTCCTATAATACCGACAATTGAGGTTATGGCAATCAAGATTATATCTAAAACATGCACATCTATCAGCAGCAGTGCTGGGTTATATACGAAAATATACGGTACAAGAAAAGCTGCAATAGCCAGTTTCGTAGCCTGTATTCCTGTCTTTAGCGGATTTGCCTTAGCAATACCTGCACCTACAAAAGCCGCCAATGCTACAGGTGGTGTTACGTCAGCAATGATGCCAAAATAGAACACAAACATATGAGCAGCTAAAACAGGGACATTCATCATTATAAGTGCCGGAGCAGCAATTGTTGATGTTATTACGTAGTTTGCCGTTGTTGGCACACCCATACCTAAAATAATCGAGGTTACCATAGTAAATACGAGAGTCAGGAAAAGGTTGCCATTGGCCAAATCAACTAAAACCGAGCCAAGTCTAAGGCCAAGACCCGTAAGTGTCACAACACCTACAATTATTCCGGCACAGGCCGTTGCAGCTACTACACCCAAAGCACCTCTGGCTCCTTTTTCCAGGCCCTCAATTATATCATTTAAGCTAATACGAGTGTTTTTCCTAAGCATAGCACAGCCTACTGTAAGAATTATTGCCACTAGCGCTGCTCTCATGGGTGTGTAACCCTTTGCTAATAGATATATCAAGACCACTAGAGGAACTAAAAGATGACCTCTTTCTCTAAGCACAAAGCCAATATTTGGCAGCTCTTCCCGAGACATTCCTTTAAGGCCTAAACGTTTAGCCTCAAAGTGAACTTGAGTCCACACACCAAAATAGTATAAAAGCGCAGGGATTATAGCAGCAGTTACTATCCGAAAGTAAGGTTGGCCTATAAATTCTGCCATGAGAAATGCCGCTGCACCCATAATAGGCGGCATCAGCTGACCTCCCGTAGATGCGGTCGCCTCTACTGCTCCGGCAAACTCAGGCTTATATCCCAGCTTCTTCATCATCGGAATAGTAAAGCTTCCTGTCCCTGCCGTATTTGCCACAGAGCTTCCGGATACAGTTCCCTGTAAGGCGGATGCTATAACAGCAACTTTCGCCGGTCCTCCTGCAGCCCATCCTGCTACAGCATTAGAAAGATCTATGAAAAGCTGACCCAAACCGGTTTTGTCCAAGAAAGCACCAAACAAAATGAACAAGAATATAAACGTTGATGATACTCCTAGCGGTATGCCAAATATGCCTTCAGTGGTGTAAAACAAGTGCTGGACCAATGTGGGAAGATCAGCACCCCTATGCGCAAGCGGACCTGGAAGCTGCCTTCCAAAAAGTGCATATGCTATAAACGCTATTGCCACACATACCATAGGCAAGCCCACAACTCTTCTAACTGCATCAAGTATCAGGATAATTGCTATGATTCCCATAATATAGTCAGTAGTAGTAACAAGGCCTGCCCTTAATACCAAGTCCTGATAAAATACAACAATGTACAAAGGCGCCGCTGCCCCTAAGATAGCAAAGATCACATCAACGGGATGTATTCTATCCCTTGGCCAGTTAGCTCTTGCAGGATACAGGAGAAATATCAGGCATAGAGCAAAAGCAAGATGGATAGATCTTTGCAACATAGCATCAAGAGTGCCAAATGCCGCAGTATAAATTTGAAAAACCGAAAAGGTTATTGCTATAGCGGCTATGATCTTTGCAAAAAAGCCGGTTACAGTTCGATAATCGGATTCTTTGTCGACTTTTTTCACTATTTCCTGGCTTACGACAGCCGCTTGTTCAAAATCATTATCTCTAATTTCCTTCATTTCTTACTCAGTCCCTTCCATTGTGAAATAGTTACGCCTTACAAGCATCCACCTGTCTGCAGCCGTAATTTTCACAAGGTCATCCGAAGCTACAAACGACAGTAAAGAATAGGTCTTTTCTCCAACGGTTATACTATGCTTTGGAATAGGTGACACCCGCATTTCAATTGATGTAAACTCTCGGTTAAGACCTGTTAACTTAAATTGGCCGTGTTCATTTTTGAACTCTCCATTATCTTCTGTATAAGGGAGACCTACGCCCAAAGATGAAAAAGTCGTTTCCACAAGAATGAGCTTATTGTCTTTAGTTATTTCAAAAACTTCGTATACCGGCGTTTTTTCTACTGAATGAATAAAACTTAGTGTAAATTTTTTTTCAGGAACCAAAATTGTGTGTTTAACATCTTCTGTTTGTGATTCTATTATTAAAACCTTTGTGCGTTCTAATTTAAAAATAGCAAAGAATAATAGCAGGGTTACTGCAATTAATATCAAAAGTTTTAAGCGGATTTTCATAAAATCTGAGCATTGGAGAATCCCAATGCTCAGTTACCTCCTTATTTACAGCTCATCAAAATATTTTTGGGCACCTGGGTGAAGATCTACAGGCATACCTTCGGTTCCAGTTTCGGGTTTAATAAGTTCACCTACAGAGTGAGCAGCTTTAATCCTATCAAGATTGTCATACATGGTTTTGACAAGATTATAAGCTAGCTCTTCATCCATGTCGCTCCTTACTGCCAGCATAGCCTGAACTGCGACAGTTTGGACATCTTCAGTTACGCCTTTGTAAGTATTAGCAGGGATTACGTTCTTTACATAATAAGGATATTGGTCCAGCAACTTCTCTACTAATGCATCATCTAAAGAAACTATTCTTACATCATGTTGAGTCGCTATATCTGTAACAGCCGCTGTGGGGAAGCCTGCAGTTACGAAAGCTGCATCAACATTGCCGTCTTTAAGATTGTTAGCAGCTTCTGCAAAAGACAGATACTGAGGTGTAATATCGTCATAAGTAATTCCTGCAGCGTTTAAAATCTGTCTGGCATTAGCCTCAGCGCCACTTCCAGCTGCTCCAACAGCAACTCTCTTGCCTTTAAGGTCAGATATTGAATTTATTCCCTTATTGGCAAGGGTAACTAATTGAATAGTTTCGGGATACAGTATTGCCAGCCCTCTAATGTCCTCATATTTTTCTTCAAAAAGCTCTACGCCGTTGGCCGCATAATAAACAATATCATTCTGTACAAAAATAACATCCGCTTTGTTCTCTCTTAAAAGGTTAATATTAGCAACTGATGCTCCAGTACTTTGAGCAGTAGAATTTACACCGGGTACGTTTTTATTCCAAATTTCAGATACTGCTCCACCTAACGGAAAATAGGTTCCGGCTGTTCCCCCTGTAGCAATGTTTAAAAATATTGGTTCTTGCTTTTGTTCTTGTTTTGCTTCCTCTCCACCGTTTTGCGGTGTGCTGCTGCCTCCTCCGCAGCCGGCAATTAGTGCCATAAGTAACACACCAGCAAGTACTATGGCCAACACTTTTTTACCCATCATTTATCCCCCTTATAAAATTTTTTTATATATTTATTTTATTTAGAGACAAAAATAACGTAGAAATAATAACATACTTGTATACAATTTGTCAATCATACAAAAAGACAAAAAAACCATTGTAATTACCTTACTACTTGATATTTTAGCACTTTACTGCTACATTGTCAAAATTAAGTTAAATTATTCATAATTCGAATATTGTCAAATATAGTTATTTTTTGTCTAAATAAGACGAGAAATAACTTCTTAAGCCACATTGACTTAGAATGGTTATTTTTGTATAATAAGAATGATTATTAATACTAATTAGTATAAATTGATAAAACACCAACTCTGGAGAGGAGAAACGGTTATGGCTGTTAATATTGAGGGCCTGATTAATGAAGTTTCAAAATGCTGCCTTGGAGAAAGCCAATGCGGAAAATGCGACATGGACAATTGTTTAATCGGATATTGCAAAAAAATACTGACCACTTCTTTAAAAGAAAACACTGAATTTATAGACGGCGGCGTTGACAATTTGCCCTATTACGATACGAGATTTTATGATCAAGTTGATGTTACAGACGCCATAGGGTATTTATTAAATCAGTGTAGGAACTGTAATCTTTACCATGATGAAGCTTGCATAATTAACATAATAAGAAGCGCTTTAGAAATTATTTTGCTTGGTAAAACCCAGGAATACAACGGCAGCGTTTTAATTTATCTAAATGATATTAGAAAAGTTAATGAAAGTGTCGCCGATAATATTCTTGAGGCTTTTAACAGGAGAAAAAAGCAGGATGAGTAAGGATTGAGTATAAAAACCAAAATATAAAATAAAATTTCAATTTTGAGGAGGCATTACATATGGAAAAAAGGCAACTTGCAGTGGAGAATTTGCTTGGTGAAACTAAAGGCACGGAACTCGAAGGAGCCGTAAGGCAGAATTTTACAGGCGAAACTAAAGAAACCGGTATTTATCTAGCAATGGCAAGACTGGCTCAGCGCCAGGGCTATCCGGAAATTGCAGAGGTATTAAAAACAATTGCCTGGGAAGAAGCTGAACATGCTGCAAGATTTGCTGAACTAAATGGCATGATTCAGGAAGACATATTCGAAAATATCGAGCAGATGATAAACGGTGAAGTTTCTTCCAATGAAGGCAAAAAACAGGCTGCAGATAAAGCTGCTGAACTTGGCCTGGATACTGCCAGAGATTTCTTTA
This sequence comes from Tepidanaerobacter sp. GT38, assembly GCF_021991635.1. Classification (GTDB taxonomy): domain Bacteria; phylum Bacillota; class Thermosediminibacteria; order Thermosediminibacterales; family Tepidanaerobacteraceae; genus DTU063. Next base: position 77,090 of record NZ_JAFFJA010000013.1, on the reverse strand, counting down.
ATGAATCCGCTAAAGATGAAGCAAGACATGCTAGAATGCTTGAAGGAATTTTGGCAAGGTATAAAAACTGCTGTCAATAAAATTAATATTAGGGACAGGTCCAATTATTTTTAACCAGATTCTTCCTCCACTCCTTGTCCGCTTGCATTTTATCTTTTTATATAGGCCCTGTCCCTTGATATTTTTTTATCTCTAATATCCAAACAATACCGCTACAATTATTACCGACATTATAAAAGAAGCTATATCAGTAATAAGACCTGTGGCCACAGTATGCCTAACTTTCTTTATGCCAACAGCCCCAAGGTAGACCGTTATTATATACATAGTGGTAGAAGTACCTCCCTAGAAAACAGAGGCAACCCTTCCTATGAACGAATCAGGCCCGTAGTTATTCACAAGCTCAGCCATTACTCCTGTAGAACCGCTGCCAGAAAGAGATCTTGTGATTATGTGGGGGACCATGTCGGCGGTTAAATTAAACCTATCAAATACCGGTCCCACCAGCTTTTGCATAATTTCCAGTGTTCCGGATCCTCTAAGTGCCCCTATAGCCACAAAAATAGCTACTAAATACGGAATTATCCTTACAACCGTATTAAAGCCTTCCACCGCACCATTGATAAAGCAGCCGTAGACATCGACCTTTTTATAAAGACCATATAAAATAAACAAAGCTATTAATATGGGTATTAATCCAACTGATATCCAGTCCATTATAGTTGAAAACATTAACCTTCCCCCTCTCCCTTATTTTGCAGGTTTAACAGAATCATAATCTATACGATACGCCGGAAGCTTAGCAAAGGTCTTTGCTAAAAATACATTGAGCACAGTAGATAAAAACGTGCATAAAATCGTGGGGCCGATAATCTCGCCAGGATTTGATGAGCCTGCTGCAACTCTGGCAGCAATTACGGTAGGTGTTATCAGTGCAATATTCGAAGTAAGTATAGCCGTAAAAACAGCCTGGTCATCAGACACGGTATCGGGCAGCGGATTGTACTCCTGCATATCTTTTAAGGCTTTAATTGCAATGGGCGTCGCGGCATCCAGCAACCCCAAAGCTACCGCTGCCATAGCCAGAACTATGCTGCCCATGGCATTGCTATCAGGGGGAATGCTTGGAAACAGCCGTTTCGTTATGGGTTTCAACCACGAGGCAAGAATCTTATTTATTTCTGCCTCTTCAGCGATTTTCATAAGGCCAAGCCATAATGCCATGACACCTATTAATCCCAATCCATAATTGGCTGCAGTAGCCGCCTGATTAAAAATAGCATCGTTCATCTCCTGCAAGTTACCTGTAGCAAAAGCTACAATTATAGAAACTATCATCATCATTGAGATGCCCAGCAGTTGCCCCCAACTTCCGTAGTTATACCCTGCCTTATTTTGCTTTCCCCCAGTGGATTTGGAAGAATGGTAAAATCAGAATGAGTATGCAAATCGATAAATCCGGGTGTGACATATTTTCCGCTGACATCTATTATCTCCTTTGCCTCAACGTCCCCCTGGCTTTTTCCTATAAACGCAATCTTATCTTCAACTATCCCTATATCCCCATAAAACCAGGGATTTCCTGTTCCATCAATTATTCTGCCGTTTTTTACAAAAATGTCATACATTGCTAACCCCCCTAGTCCCATCATATAATGTCTGATTTTTTGTGTTTATGTGTACTACTATATGTGGTGAAAGCAGCCTGTATGACGGAATTAATCAAGGAAGTTTGTATTAATTTAAAAGATAAAAGCCAATGCTGTTTTAATCGCATTGGCTTTGGTTAGGTTCTGACATTGTCAATTTTCACAATAAATTAGTGCCAGGTTTCCCCGGCACTCGTTGTTACATATATCTATAAGGTTCTATAATAGTTTCAATTTCACTTAATTCTTCATGGGTCAAATCCCATGTTGTTGAATGGAGGTTCTTTTCTAATTGGCTAACACTTGAGGCTCCGGCAATAATGGAAGTTACTTCTTCTTTCTGTCTTAACCAGTTTAATGCAATTTCATTTAATGGCTTTCCGATTTTATCAGCCTCGGGAATAATAACGCCAATAGTGTTGCTCTCTCTTTTGCTCAAACTTCTTGCCTGGGCAGATGGATAATAGGCATTTTCTCTAATAACCCTTTCGATTTTCTCCCTAGTTTCTTTGTTAACATATCCAGAATTATTTAATACTCTTGAAACAGTTGATTTGGATACTTTGGCTTTTTTGGCTATATCGTTTATTGTCAACCTTATATGCTAACCTCATTTGTGGTACCGGTTTCAGGATAATTATATGTCTAATATTAAAATATGTCAATATAAAATTTTTATTTAGAAATTTTATAATTCTACAGTTAATTTTATATATGCTCTCTCAGACTATTGTAATTATTCTTGTATTTTTTTATATATAATATTTTTCTCCACATTCCTCACATACAAGTGCATGGATATTTTGTTTCCCTCCTACAACCAAGGCCTCTACTCCTTAGATGCTGTGAATATTCTGTGCCTTTTCGTTTGCCTTATTCCCATTCCTAAATATCCATTGTTGTTAGATATGTAATTAGCTTTTGAATCTTTTGCTTAGCATTTATACTTTTCTTAACACAAAAAGACTTCATCCATTCTTTTTCATTTTCCCTATAAGGATTTGTCCAAAACCGTCTAATAAATGCCTTTAATTTTGAAGAGAAATTCATTGATATCCCAGACAAATCACATATCGTGCAAAAATAGTCAAATAGTTCTTCTGCTGTGATTTCTCCATCTAGATAATCTAAAAATAATATCTCATAAAAAGCAAATGGCATAACATCAGAATCAGGAATTCTCATTAACGTATAATGCGGCCCTCGTTCCTTAATATCGTCAGTGACTAGGCACATACAACCTAAGGTTTTTGCCGTTGCAATTGCAAAAACCTCGCCTAAGTCACTACTTTCAAATAAAATCTTAATGTTTTTTACATGTTGTTGAAACACATTATACATCCCAATATCTTTTAAATAGGCATCGCTAATCAATTCGATATTTCCTGCCTTTACATCTTTATCAAATAAATCTATAATTTCAGTGGTGGCATGTCTTTCCATCTCTTGATACCGAATAAATTCATATACCTTTAGTTTCTTAAATCTATTGAATAAAATAGCTTGGAAGTTCGCCTTATATAAATGGATAATAACATTAGTGTCTAGTGATGCATCCATTAGTCCATCACCCTAAGCAAATCATCAAAGCTTTCATCTTCTTCCCGCTCTTCTTGAGATAAGTCTAAATCTTCCACTTTCAAATCCACATAATTTAAAGCTGCTTCCAAGCTTTTTATGGGAATTAGTTTTTCATTGTAATTGAAAATAACCCACTCTAAATATTCAGCCGGCACCCTCTTGACTTCCGTTGCCTTACAAAGATCAATGTTTCCGTTGATAACTTTTAAAAGCCTAGATGTGGTTTTTTCCATTTTCTCCAATTTTAATTTTTCCATTACAGCATCATTTAATATACCTAGTGATTTTAATCTAATCAGTGCCATATCATAACTAACATTGAATACTGTTTGTATTCTTGCTATATCCAATCCAGTCCATTTATTAATACTCTTTTCATTTAGTTCTAATCTAATAAAGCTATTTACCTTCTCAACGGGCATTAGCAAACATGCAGCAAAATAATTAGCTTCAACTTCATACTCATCTCTATTGTTAAAATCATAGTCCTTAATTAATGTCAAACCTTGTTCTGACAAATGCAGTTTATGGTGTCCAATCTCGTGAGCAACAGAAAAAATTTCCCTAGATAAAATTGATGATGAATTTGAAAAAATAATTCGATCAGCGTTTTTTATTATGGCAAATCCCAAGGGTGCATCATTACCTAAGGGATATCTAATTACTCTATATCCTAACTTTTCAGCGGCTTCAAATATATTTTGAATACCATAATCTGTAACTTTGCACTCAGCTCTAACGCTGTCGGCTATTTTTTCAATATCAAGTTGCCTTTTTCTATTCATTCGACATTAACCTGCCTTACACTGTTATAAAGCTTTCTATGCGCATAAAAAGTATCAATCATTTCCAAAATATAATTAAATTTATCTTCCCGAATAGAATCGCCATCTCTTCTGTATATAACTTGTTTTTGATTAATGTTATTGACAGCAGAAGTTATATCTTCAGCTTCAACTCCCAGAATCTTGGAAATAGTTAAGATACTAGCATATGAGATATCTACTAAACCCTTTTCAATTCTTGCATATTTTTGCCTTGAGCAATTCATTTCTTTAGCAACCTGCTCTTGTGTCAAACCTTTAGATTCTCTCAAAGATCTGATTCTTGTTCCTAATACTTCATTCATGGCAACACCTCCCTCTTAATTTGATTATAATTTATTGTATGCTAAAGTCAACGATAATGTTATAATTTTGTAACATTATTATTTATTATACTTTAATTTTCATTGATTTATTCAAAAATATCACATTTATGTTACGGTTTTGTAACATAAATGTGATAAATAATCTCTGTCCCAAATTTGGTGATGAGGTATGACCACCTTTTCCTTTTATAAATGATAGCAGAACTATATCTCAATCATTTATTTTCTAGTGATAAAAGATTTAATGGACAATTTTTGACACAAGTCGAGCATTTGATGCATTCTATATTGGTGAATTGATTGTTTTTATCAAATTCCAGATAAGGAGTTAACTGGAAAGGACATACTTTGGAACACTTTCCGCACTTTATACATTTATCCGGATTTGAAATGGTAATATGTGTTTCAGTTTTATCTGCCACTCCCACTAATTTGCCTAGTTTGTAAGATAGTTTTTGCATTGTGCCCATGGGGCAGAACTGGCACCAAGTCCTGGGAGTTATAAACACGGCAAGTGCGCCGCCTACTATCAGCACCATTAAGTACGTGGTTACAAATACAAACCCAAGTTTATCTAAAAAATCAAAACTTCCCCACTGATTGACTACATTTAATATTCTCCTTGAAAAATTAAACATGAAGAATACAAAGAATCCTAGAATAAAATACTTTGATTTTAAAATCTTTGGTATTGCCATATTGCTGCTTATAGGCAGTAAGCTATCAAATAGTGAACCGTGTGGACAAATATTGCCACACCAATACCTGCCGCTAAAAAATGCAGTTATCATCAGCCCTGCCATAATAAATATAACAAAAAGCCCAAGCTTTGGTTCAATTAAACCACCTATTGCCACTAATATAGTAAAAAGCCAGGCATACTTTCTAATCGCGGTAAAAGCCCTATTGGCTTTAATATATTGTGTGCCCATTACATATCTCCCCTATCCATACATAATTTTATTTGATTATACTTATTATATATTTCGCTGTCAATATATTATGCGAAATATCTTCTATTGGTGCTAATTAATTCTTCACAGATGAATATTTATGAATTTCTTGAAAATATTACCGATGAGGATGCTTTTAAGAAACATTTCGTAAGTGAAGACATGTAAAGCAAAAAATCCGTTTTTAAGAGAATTCCTTCTACTTAAAAACGGATTTTTACATTATAATAATCCATTTATTAGCGCGATCAAGACACTGAAAAACAATACATTAAAAACACCAAACTTACCGTTTAATCCAAGGGAGATATCCCAAGGCGAACAGTTGAGCAGACCTCCGGCAATCAAAGAAGTGGCTGAAAAAGGAGAAATTAATATAGCCAGGGCCCAACCTACAATGATGGTAAGAGCAAAACTCATGTCAGTTAAGCCTATACTTGCTGGCACTATTGTAGCTACTAGAGCCGTCCCTATTACCACCGGGTGTAGCCCCAATAAAGAAGGCACTATCATTAAAAGCATAATTGAACCTATTAAAAGCACCGGATATTGATACATCCATACAGGCAGCAGTTTAGGTATAATGGCTCCTACACCGGAGAACTCCAGTGCCTTTGACAGAAAACCCGCTGCAGTAAACAATGCCACCTGGCTCATCACGTTTAGGACAGATTTATCATAATACTCTTTTATACCCGCCTTATAATTTTGCACCTTGTTTTGAAGCAAGGCAATAACTACTGGAAATACTATGGCCACTATAGGGATGATAACCATCAAATCCCACGGCGTTATTTTGCTCATCACCGCAATTATGCCAATTAATGCTGCTGAAAGGCCGATTAAGATATATATTTGTTTCCAATCAACCTTCACATCTTCTTTTGCCTCCAGCTTCGGATATTTTTCAGGATTTTGCCGTATTTTAAACCACACTGCTATGGTATCCAATGCCAAAGATATTAGGAAGAAACCTATCCCCCACGGGATAATTTCTATCCATGAAATACTCATTTGCGTTGTAACTACCAAAATTGACGCCCAGGCCGGTGACCAAAAGCCTGATGAACAGTATCCCCTGAGCAGTGTTGCCATAAAAGTCTTTTCAGCGTTGTAGAGCTTTGCATTGTTCTTGAACAACTCAAATACCAAGTTGACTGCCCCAATAGAAATTACAACTCCAAAAATGTGCACCACAGAAAAAGTGAGCACACAAAAGGGCAGCAAGCTCTGCATATGGACCTGTGCCACATGTTTTAATTCTTCTTGGTAATCATTATAGCTAAAAGGGAGAAACATCAAAGGAACAAGAATAAACAATGTTACAAGATTGCCATTTTTGTCAATGCACAAAAGCCAAGCATCGAATGGGAGTTTTATCCAAAACACAATACAAATGCCTAGTAGCATAAGCGCAAGGCAAATCCCACGAGTCACCTTAGGCAACACTCGCACAGCAGAAATAAATATATATGTTAACATTCCGCAGCAAAGATAAAATAAAAAAGGGCTTTTTATAAAATAGTTAGCCAGATGTAATAAGGCAAAAATAATAATCACATTTCTTTTAAAGTGATACGAAAATGCACTCACTTGACTGCCCCCATCTTCTAGAAAGGTTCTTTTTTATTCAGAACCATCCTTCAATCTTATGCGAATCTTTTTCATGTCATTATACCATAAACTCTTTTCCCTTACACTGCCCTCAATATTGAATTTAATCATACTCTTGTTACCAAATTCATCCACAGGCATAAGCCCACATGCTCTTGTTCACAATGGCAGACTCGCATTTTAAATTGCCTGCAGTTAATCAACTAAGGAATGAAAAAAGACCGTCAATCAAGAAGGTTTCTTCTCAACCGACGGTCAAATACAAAGCAATATATTTACTTTTAATCTCGATTCAACCTCTACACCTAATTCAGGTCTTTTTGCTTATAAGAATCATTCTCCTAAGGAAAGATATTGTTTTACTGCATCCGATATCGCATTTGCAGCCAAGTGATCAAATGATGTGCCTACAACGATGATATTGACTCCTGTAGCTTTAAATGCTTGATAGTTGGTAAGATTTATCCCGCCTTCAGCTAATGTAGGCACATTTTTAACCGAGTTTACTAATGCTTCTAATCTTTCTTTCACCTGTGGATGTATTTCTCCTGCCGCTACACCCTCATAAGTCATACCTGTCATTAAGCCTATCATATCTACTCCTATTTGTTCCATGGCTTGAGCAACCTTGCCAACTTCTTCAGGTGTCCTTGCAGGTATTCCCAAAAGATGCTTATCATCAGGATGAGCTATGTATGCATCCACCAATAGACCGAATTTGTGAGCCTTTGCAACCCATTCTTCTAGATCCTCTAGTGTGGCCTTATGAGTATGTAGACCATCAGCTCCTGCACGTGCTATATTATAAAAATCTTCATCTTCAAGAATAATAGGCTCCTTTTCTGTAAATCCTCCCGGAACTCCAACCGTAATGAAAATTTCTTCTCCTACAGCACTTCTAACACCGGATATAACCTTCAGCATTTCGTATAAAGGTAGTTTATGCCTCACAGCCTCAGCCGCATGCATATCTTTGGCTCCATACAGTCCCCTTGCTAATACTACTGCTGGATGATTGGGTTCAATAAGGCGAGCTCCTGCTTCTACAGCTGCTCTGGCCATTCTTGCATCATCACCTGTTATCCCGGTACTAAGAAGGGTTGTCCCACCATGCATATTTATAGCATCCCAAACCTTCTTAATAGCCCTTTCTCTCTTTTTTTCCATATCACCTTTAATCATAGATTATGCGCCTCCATTTTATTTTTACTATGTTGAGCACCTTTATAAATTCGATTTGCCGAAACGGTTAAAAGTAATGCTATTGTTAGAGTCGTAAGCATTGATAAAATAAATCCCACAGTGTTATTTGACATAAAGGGCGCGACTAATATGGGGACATATGCCATACCCCGAGCATTGAAGTATCCCGCTACAGCACCGCCTGCTGTTGCGCTGATTAACGCTGCAGCAAACACCAATTTATCTGCAAACATAAAAGGGTAAGCCGCTTCCACAAAAGTCCCGAATACTGTCAAAACAAAAAAAACAGGTAACGCAGCTATTCGATCAGCTCGCGTGCGTGGATACAATATATTTGCCAGGGTAATTCCCGCCGCAGTAACCACTAATCCCACCGCATCAATAGCTCCTAAAAAACTGTTACCATACTGTTCCATCTCCAAAAGAATTATAGGAAGTATCGCAGCATGGTAAACTCCCCCAATTATTGCGGGCCATATTAGCAACCCCGATATTGCTCCTGCAACGATAGGATTATAATCCAAAGCTGTTTGTATAAGCGTTCTAACACCATTACCCGCTGCAAGGGCTATAGGTGAAAATCCAAAGTACATTACAAGACCCGAAAGTAATCCTGATAGCCCACCGGATAAAATGTTGACAGTAGTAGCAGGGAAATTCCTTTTGGTACTAAATGCTACAAGATATGGAACCATTATCCCCGAGGCTATACCTCCGAGTAGACCCCCAATAATGCCACCTTTTGTTGAAAGAACTCCTGAGACCACACCTGCAACAATACCCACCTCATCATAACCAGACACTTGTTTTGCTGCAACCACGGCAACTACAACTGGCAATGCTTCTATCATTACATCAAAAACCTCATTAAACACATCAAAGCCAGGAATTCTGCTTAATGCTATAGTAATTGCCATAGCTATAAATGCAGGAAGTGATGTTACCATAATCCCTCGAAAATTTATTCTCTTAAAAGGACTCTCATCGGATATTTTCTCCTGATATGAACCAATTACAGGCTTATATCTTAAATTCCAGTAATTTGCAAGACCTGCTGCATAAGACACAGCTCTCGTTCGATTTGTGGAACCAGTTGTGCCTGAGGCCGCTACTACATTTAGTCCAACAGAGCGTGCATGAGCAACGGACGTTCCACCTGTGCCTACTGCTGGAAGACCTTTTTCTGCCCCTGCTTTAACTGCTTCTGAGTTTGTATCTTTCGGGTCAGCGCTAACTAGTATAAGACCGTCTATTTCTCCTCTTTCTATCTGTTCTGCTAAAGCTTTGTCAAACTCTTTCGCTTTTTTGTTTACTTCTGCAAGTTTGCCTTCAAAAGATACTTTCAGTTCACCTTTTTCCATAACTATAAGCCGTGCGGGGGTATGAGACTTTGCTTGGTCCATAGATACGTCGGCCGCAACAAACTGCACAGCAGCCATTTCTATTCCTGCCGCATCAAGCTGAATTTTTATCGCCTCTAGTAATGCAAAAGGATCCTTCCCTCCAAGATTATATAGGTTGCCACCACTGCTTCCTATCACAGCAACCCGCTTATTCAAAATATCACCCCTTTTATTGCATTTATGTTGTTCAAAAGTTGTAGACAACTAAACACCTATTACTCATCTGTTTTGGCATTTGGCAAGCATTTCCATAATTTTATTATTGGTTCCTAAATGAGCACTAGAAACAGAACCACGGTGATGTTTCATTAGAATCGACTTCAATTAGTTCCTAGCGTCTGGTGCAATAAATGGCCTAACGAATATTGATTGTTTTTTCTCTACCACCTCCCTATCTACTGAAAACATCCGCAGCAATAACCCATCAATTTAATAACCTTGTATTTAGAACAAGTTGTTGATATAATTTGGTAGGAGAAAAACCTTTTTTATCTTTCTCTAAACGCGTGAAAGCTTACTGGGCCAAATCTGATCTTTATTGTAATAATCTTTATTTTTTTGAATGAGTTATTACTGCGGATATACAATTAAGGCTATTTAAATCTGGAACATATCACTGACAAAATATTTGTGTTTTTTAGAAACAAGCTACACTTTATATGCTACGCTATAGCATATATTTATTCAATGTTTATTTAGTGCTATAGTGTTAGTTGTGTCTCTCTTATATCGATTTTTCTATATAAAGCTCGAAATTTCTCCCAATTGCATTCTTTTACGGTCGAGAGTTACGAGGAGGATTTTTATGCATATAGGCAATAGTATAAAAAGGTTAAGAACGAAATTAAAAATGTCTCAAAATGAGTTCGCTAAAGCATGCGGGATCTCCATGTCTTACCTTTCAGAAATAGAAAGAGGTCTAAAAAATCCAACCATTGATATAGTTTTAAAAATTGCTACAGCCTTTAATGTTAAAGTCTCCGAAATTATAGATGAATCTCCAACTACTCCTTTAACTCCCGAGCTTAAGCAAATCGTAGAAACACTGACAGATTTTAAACCAGAACAAATAAATCTTTTAAATAACTTTCTAAAAAGTCTAAAATAAAAAATTCGTCAACTATTGTTAGAGCAATAAAAAAGCTGGGATCTTTTCTCCCAGCTTTTTATGTTTACAGCAATATTAAAATGTTGCCTTCGGCAATTAATTCTTGTGATTAACAAATGTCAAAACCAAAAGTTTAGCCAGTACTTTTCAAAAGCGATTTTACCCAAGTACGATATCCTAGATGGCCTCAGTAGCGTAATGAAGGGTTTAGGTTGGGCGAAGTAATGAACGGTTGAATAGCGGGCCCTGCCAAATCCCGTGTGCATGATGCAAGAACCCTTTCCGGTATATCGGTACTTTGGGGTTAAGCCTTGCGCAATGCAGGCAATGTTGCGGGCTACTACTTCCCCCTGATAATGGGCAAAGATTCCCGCCTTTGGCGCGTATGCCTCCAGCACCGGAAGCTTAATGGCTGTTACGTCGCCGATTGCATAGACATTTGGTATGCCAGTCTCCAAAGTGCTGGGATTTACCTCCACAAAACCGTTGCTATCCACTAGGCCAGTGCTCCTTATCACGTTTGGCGTCCAGTGTGGAGCAATACCTAAAAACATTTCTCCTTTTACAACCATGCCATGGTCCAGTATCAATGCATCTTTTTCGACGCCGAGTATTTTAGCTTCTGTAATTAGCTCTATATTCCTGTCAGCAAGCATTTTTCGCACACTTTGTCCCACCTTTGGTCCTGCCAAGGGCTCTGGGGAAACCTCCGGAGTCACCATAACGAGCTCTACCTTGCTCCTGTTGCCCCGCTGCCTGAAAAAATAATCCAGCATAAAGACCATTTCATAAGGAGCTGGTGGGCATTTAAATGGCAAGCTTGATATAAAAAATACTATCCTGCCCGAATCAAAACTGTGTATCCGCTCATTTATTTTTATCACATCTTCAAACTCATAGGCATTTAATACATATTCATTAAAACCAGGCACAGATTCGGATCGGTACTCAACACCTAAGGCAATTACCAGATAATCATAGGGCAAAATATGCTGTGTCGTTAATACGCGATTGTTTTCAAAATCCAATTCCATTATTTCATCACAGATAAATTCGATGTTTTTTCTATTTAATCGCTCCAACGGTCTGCTGATGCTTTCAGGGCTTCTTTGGCCAATCATAAGCAGCGGAAAAGCGCCTGGATAATGGTAATCCGGTTTTCTGTCAACGACCGTTACCTGCATGTCCTGCCCCATAATCTTTTTTAGTACATTTGAGGTTACGATTCCTCCTATCCCACACCCGAGTATCAGTGTCTTTTGCATAGTCTCACCTCAGGAATATTGTTTCCTTTGGCTTTAAGTCTTATGCTATGCTGCAAATACAAGCCGCATAAAGCATCTTTTTCCATAGGATCTATAAAAATGCGTAGTAAATCTTTAGCCAGTCATGTTGTATAAATTTTATAGATTATTCAGATCTAAACGTTTATAATAATGAAGTAAGATGTTTCATACAAGGGAGGTTGCCACTTTGGAAAAAAGAGAATTACAAACACCGGCAATTTTGGTTGATTTGGATATCCTGGAAAACAATATTAGAAAAGCCCAGTCTTTATGCAATGAAAATGGCAAACAGTTATGGCCTATGATCAAAACCCATAAAAGCATCGAGATTGTAAAAATGCAGCAGCGAGCCGGTGCAACGGGATTTCTCTGCGGCACCCTTGACGAATGTGAGGCCCTTTTAAAAGAAGGCTTTGACAATATCATGTATGCCTATCCCGTGGCAAGTGATGCAAACATCAAAAGAGTAATTAACCTTGCAAAAAATTGCAACTTTATTGTCCGTATCGATAGTTATGATAGTGCAAGGATGATAAACGCTGCGGCAAAATCCGCTGGCGTTAGGATAAATTATACTATCATTATCGATAGCGGCCTTCATCGCTTTGGCATATTGCCTGAGAAAATAGTGGCTTTTGCTGATTCATTAAAGGAATTTGACGCATTAAACTTCAAAGGAATTTCAACACATCCCGGCCATGTCTATTCAGCCGTAAAACACGAGGAAATCCAGTATTACGTAAACCAAGAAAAAAGTGCAATGAAATACGCCCTTGATGCACTTAAAGCCGCAGGCTATAACCCGGAACTTGTAACTAGTGGATCTACACCTACCTTTTATAAAGCAGTTTACGATGAAAACATCAACGTATTCCACCCGGGCAATTACGTCTTTATGGATAACACTCAAATGTCCATAGGAATAGCCAAAGAATCCGACTGTGCCCTTTCCGTTTATGCTACAATAATATCCCATCCTTCAGAAACTATGTTTATCTGTGATGCAGGGTCTAAATGTCTGGGACTGGATAAAGGCTCCCATGGAAACGCCGCCATGAAAGGGTATGGATATGTAAAAGGTCACCCGGAACTAATAGTATCCACTCTTTCAGAAGAAGTAGGAAAACTTGAAGTTGTAGGGCCCACAACACTAAAAATCGGTGACAAGATCGAAATCATTCCCAACCACACTTGTACAACAGCAAACCTTACAAGTTACTTAATAGGCTGCCGGGGTGATAAAGTCGAAAGGCTCATCAAAGTAGACATGAGAGGAAATTCTACGCCGAAAAACTTCACTTAACATTAAAAGAGCATGGGCTAATTCGAATAGATTAGATAGCCCATGCTTTTTAATTTTAACTGCTAACTTGAGTTTTTCACCCACGGCTCTACAATGTCTTTAAAAACTTTATGATCATGATGGAAAAAATGATAAATCAAATAATGGGCTGCGTAAGGATCCAGCAGGCACTACCATTTTTATTAGCCTTCCACTTTCCAATCATCCCAATTTAGCGGGTAATGATAACGCCCACTAAATATAAATATCTATCATAACTTTAGTTTAAACCAGAATATACTGCCTTTACCCACTTTTGATTGGACTCCGCACTCACTCTCGTGCATTTCGATAACTTTTTTACGATTGAAAGGCCCAACCCAGTGCCCATTATTGTTCTTTTGTGTTGCTTATCAACCTCGCGCTGCTAAAGACTATCACCCTACAACACAGGAGATTCTCTAAGGGCCCGAGAACCTTGTTGTTTCACAAAAAAAAAGACCACCAATCGAGAAGATTTTTTTCTCGACTTGTAATGACAGCAATAAAAGCCAGAAAAGCATAATTAGAGCTTTTCGGGCATTTTTTATAAAAAAGTCCCAAATTTCGACAGGCCTTTTGGCACAAAACTAGGCGGGACCATAAATCAGATAATTCCGACCTTTGCATCATGTAAAACTTAAGTGAACTTTATAATATATAACTAAAATATATTTCAATAAAAGATAGGAGGTTTTTAAAAAATGTTGAAACATGTAAAAAAACTTTGGACAGGCCAGGAAGGTCAGGGTATGGCGGAATATGGACTTATACTTGCATTGGTAGCTGTTGTAGTAATAGGGGCACTCAGAACTCTCGGTACCGGTATAGGTGCCAAAATGGATGAGGTATCCGCAGAGTTAACCCCATAGTTAGAGTGGCAGATGCTCATGTTAAATTTCCTTATAACCATCTTAAACCAACAAGAGGGCCAGGGCATGGCAGAATACGCTTTCATTCTTGCCCTGGTTGTCCTGGCTACAATTGCAGGATTTAGAACTCTAGGGAGTGCCGTATCAGGAAAAATCGACGGAGTTGCGTCTAGCTTTTAATAAATCATTATTTGGCAACTTATACATAGCGCTCACACATCACCGTAGCCCTACTTAAAAAATTAAGTAGGGCTCCTTTGACAAAAAGCCCGAAAGGAAGGGTGGCTTAAATGGTTGCGGATATATTGCTGCTTACAACTTTGCTCATATGTCTTTACACAGATATTAGATTTAAAAAAATCTACAATGCGGTAACATTTCCTGCCATAATTGCGGCTGTCATTCTTAATTTATACTTATATGGCTTAAAGGGGGGCTTTGAGAGCATAAAAGGGCTGCTTACGGGTATAGCCCTTCTCTTTGTTCCTTTTGTGATGGGTGGTATAGGAGCCGGAGATGTAAAGCTTCTTGGAGTAATTGGGGCATTTAAAGGACCGGAATTTGTTTGGATTTCCTTTCTTGCAATGGCTATTACAGGTGGAGTGATTTCGCTTGCGATTATGGTTAGGAGCAAAAATTTCGCCCTTCGATTAAAAGCGGTATTTTATACACTTCTTTCTCTTTTTTTCCGGACACCTAAAATGCAAATATTGGATACTATCGATAGCAGTTCTGCCCTGACCTTTCCCTACGGCATTGCAATTACGGCTGGGGCAGTAATTGCATATCTACTGAGGTGAAATCCGATGATGATAAGAAAATTTGTAAAAACTGAGAGAGGTCAAACACTGGTTGAACTTGCCCTGGTTTTGCCGATAATTATCCTTATTCTCTTTGGCACTTTGGAATTTGGGCGAATTTTTCACTCCTATATAGTAATAACAAATGCAGCTAGGGAAGGTGCGAGATTGGGTGCCCTGGGCAAAAGCGACGAAGAAATAATATCCCGGATTCGAGAGGCTTCACCCCTTTATCAAGCTGATACCAGATTGCGCATAATCAGGTTGGAGCCTAATGAAAGTGCCCGAAATTCCGGTGTCCCCTTAACTGTAGAAGTTGCTTATGATGTGGAACTGGTCACTCCCATCATCTCAAGTATACTGCCCAATCCAGTTACACTAAAATCAACTGCTGTTATGAGGGTGGAGTAAATGAAAAGGCTTACCTCGTTTTTTGATAACTTCAAACGCAATGAAAGCGGTGCAGTATTAGTCTTAACGGCCGCAGCATTGGTAGTATTTTTAGGAATTATGGCACTGACTGTGGATATAGGGGCATTGGCTTTGGAAAGAAACCGCCTTCAAAATGCGTGTGATTCTGCCGCTCTGGCTGCAGCATGGGAACTACCGAATGTTAACCCAACCCGGGAGATGGCAAAAGATTACTTGATAATGAATAATGTTGACCCAAATGACGCTGCTATAAGCATAAGTGCAGACAACACAAAAGTAACTGTTGAGGTTCAGCGCGCCGTTGAATTTAAATTCGCCCCGATCTTAGGCATAAATAGCGGCACCGCAGCTGGAAAGGCCGTGGCTTCTTATGGCAGTATTTCAGGAGCCACAGGAGTTGTCCCTTTCGGCATACCCGATCAGGAGCTTTCCTTCGGTCAGGAATACCAGTTAAAAGCCGGGTCTCACGATGATTACGGTCCCGGAAACTATGGTGCCCTTGCTTTAGATCTTAGGGGAGCCCAGAGTTATTTAAACAACCTTAAGTACGGCTACCAAGGCATAATAAATGTTGGAGATTGGGTTGAAACCGAACCGGGAAACATGTCGGGACCTACTTTCGATGGGGTAACTTACCGTATAAACAGCTGTGAGCACACTCCCAAATGTTCCATTGACCGTTATGACATAAACTGTCCTATGGTCATGATAGTGCCCATTTATGAGCCAGGTTCTTTAAGCGGCAGAAGCGAAGTTAAAATAGTGGGTTTTGGTGCATTTCTTTTGAAAGGTGTAAACGGTCGAGGCAACAATAGCAGGGTTACAGGCTATTTTTTGGAGACCGTTCCTCCTGATAGTATAAAATATATCATCGATCCTGACCAGGAGAATTACGGTCTGCGTGCAGCAAAATTGATTTCAGAATAATCGAGTGGAGAGATCTATATGAAAAATAAATTTGTATTATTGCTTGCAATAGTTTTAGGTTTATCGGCAGCTTTTGGGACATTTCAATATATGGAGGATTTAAAACAAACATACAAGTTGTCGGGAAATTATACCCAGGTAGCAGTCGCAAAACAGCATATTAGGGCTAAGACAGTTATAACAAAGGAAATGCTGGATTTTAAGGAAATGCCCGCAGAATATGTTTTACCGGGTACTATTGTAGACGCAAAAGATGCGGAAGGAAAAATCACGGTAGGAGATATTTTCCCCGGAGAAGTGATATTAAGCAGCAAACTCACAAGTAAAGGTGACCCGGCTGCAGGGCTTTCTGCGAAAATTGAGGCCAATAAAAGAGCTATATCGATCCCTGCCAATAAAGTAAATGCATTGCACGGTTTGATCAATGTAGGGGATTGTGTAGATGTATTGGCTACCTTTGATGTAGAGGAACCTGACAAACGAGAATCATATACTTCTACCTTGGCCCAAAATGTACCGGTCTTAGCCATAAACAACAGTCTTCAGACAAGTGTTTCTGAAAAGTTAGAATTGGAAACTGTAACTTTAATGGTAGAACCGATACATGCTCAACAAATAACTTTGGCTTTAGAAAAAGGCAGCATACAATTGGTACTTCGAGCTCCTGATGACAAACAGGTTCAACCTATTTCATCTACAAAAATTCAGCAGCTGCTGCGTTAAGGAGGGCTTTTTATGGCACCTATTACCGTTTTAATAGCCGACGATATTGCCGCTACACGGGAAGATATAAAACGCCTTCTTTACTTTGAAGAAGATATTGAGGTTGTGGGAGAAGCCAGTGATGGTGAAGAGGCAGTAATACTTGCAAGCGAGTTAAAACCAGATGTAGTCCTTATGGATGTAAACATGCCGAGAGTCGATGGGATAGAAGCCACCGAGCGGATTTCGGTAAATGTCCCCCAGTGCGCGATAATAATCATTTCTATTCAGGGAGAACAGGAATATTTAAGGAAGGCCATGGCTGCCGGGGCAAGGGATTATCTGGTAAAACCCTTTTCATCTAAAGATCTGGCTAATGCTATTTACAGAGTTTCGGAAAGCCAGAGAAAGCGAAATATATTTCTCTCACCTTCCTTGTCGGCTGTTTCAACTTTAACAACCCCCGTCAAAAAAGGTAAAATCATCAGCTTTTTCTGCACAAAAGGTGGTGTGGGTAAAACTACCCTGGCCTGTAATATGGCCGTAGCTTTAGCCCAGGATTACAAGAAGAAAGTTGCTTTGATAGATCTGGACCTTACTTCTGGAGATGTGACCGTTATGTTGAATTTAAACCCCAAAAATACTATAGCCGATATGGTCCAGGAACAAGAAACCCTTGATACCCAATTGGTGGAAAGTTTTCTAGTCCAGCATTTATCAGGTCTAAGGGTGCTTCCTGCCCCCCTAAGTCCTGAGCATGCGGAATTGGTGAAAGCTGAACACGTAGAACAGCTGTTAAAGATCTTAAAAGATAATTACGAATATATAATCATCGACACAGCACCGGTTTATACCGATATAAATTTAAATGTCTTAGAAGCCAGTGATAGAATATTACTCACCCTGAATCAAGAATTAACCACTCTGAAGCACGTCAAAAAAGCGCAGGAAATATTGAAGGCGTTAAATTATGATGGAAAAATCAGGACGGTATTGAGTCAGCAAAGCTCCGAAGGCCTTAAAATCAAAGAGATTGAAAAGAACCTTGGAATTACTTTAACCTCTATAATTCCGGAGGATTTTAAAACCGTGAAAAACGCTATTAATAAGGGCGTGCCTTTTGTCATGAGTCAGCAGCATACTAAAGTTGCGCAAAGTATTGGCAAGCTGATTGAATCATTAGATATTACTAAAGCTGAGGAAGCTGCAGGAGAACCTAAACGATCCTTTATAACCAGAATGTTTAGCCTTTAGTTTAAATCAGGAGTGACCAATATGTCATTGCTAAAAAAGCTTGAACAGACGAAAAAATATGCTGAAAGCGCTATATATGAACAAGGGCAAACCCTTACTTCATTAACTAGAGACCCTTATGGTCATATTAAAGAAGAATTACATGAAAAAATTATAGAAGAACTGAAAAATTTAAAGTCTCCTGAGCGAGATGATAAAAAGTACGTAAGGGACTATATAGAAAAACTCGTTAACGAAAATATTGAAAGCGGAGCAGATCATATTCCCCGCCTGGATCGCATGAGAATCGCCGATGAGCTCTTTGATGAAATTATGGGATACGGGCCCATAACACCTCTACTTTCTGATCCGGAAATCAGCGAAATAATGGTTAACGGGCCTGACAATGTGTACGTTGAGCGAAACGGGAAAATAGAATTAACCGGGGTGTTTTTCAGGGATGAGGCCCACGTTATGAATATTATTGACAGGATCGTATCACCCCTGGGCAGGCGCATCGATGAGAGTATGCCTATGGTAGACGCGAGACTTCCTGATGGTTCACGCGTAAACGCAATAATTCCTCCCCTTTCCCTGATAGGGCCCGTTATTACCATAAGAAAGTTTTCTGCAGATCCTTTGACCATGGAAGATCTGATCCGATTTAATACTTTAACGCCCGAAATGGCCCAGTTTTTAGAGGCTTGTGTCAAAAGCAGGTTAAACATTGTAGTATCCGGAGGAACTGGCAGCGGTAAAACGACTACTCTAAACGTCCTTTCGTCCTTTATCTCCCCTTCGGAAAGAATTATAACTATCGAAGATGCTGCAGAGCTGCAGTTGCACCAGCCTCATGTGGTAACCCTGGAGAGCCGGCCGCCCAACATCGAAGGTAAAGGAGCCATTACCATTCGGGATCTTGTGAGAAACGCTCTTCGCATGAGGCCAGACCGGATAATTGTCGGCGAAGTCCGAAGCGGAGAGGCTCTGGATATGCTGCAGGCCATGAATACCGGCCACGACGGCTCCCTTACAACGGGCCACGCCAATTCCCCCAGGGACATGCTTTCGAGGCTTGAAACCATGGTATTAATGGCAGGCATGGATCTTCCTATAAGAGCGATCCGGGAACAGATAGCATCGGCAATAGATCTTATTATACATCAAAGCCGTTTAAGGGATGGTTCCCGCCGCATTACACATATTACTGAAGTGCAAAATATGGAAGGTGATGTGATTGTGCTACAAGATTTGTTTTATTTTAAGCAAACCGGTGTAGATGAGGACGGCAGGGTTATTGGAGAATTTAGATCAACAGGAATGAGGCCTAAATTTATCGATCGGTTAGAAGTAAGCGGCTATAAACTGCCGGT
The DNA here is from genome assembly GCF_021991635.1 of Tepidanaerobacter sp. GT38. Taxonomy (GTDB): domain Bacteria; phylum Bacillota; class Thermosediminibacteria; order Thermosediminibacterales; family Tepidanaerobacteraceae; genus DTU063. The sequence continues at coordinate 57,483 of NZ_JAFFJA010000013.1, read as the reverse complement.
GGAGGTATTTGCAAATAATCTATTTTAGGGGTCGAAAACATGGATCTTTATTCAATATGCATACTTGTTTTTTCTTCAGTAGCTTTATTGATTTTAGGAATTGATATTATCCGAAATTCCGATGAAAGGTTGATCGTAACCAGAATAAAAAGATTTGCCGGAGAGGAAAACGCTACGAAATCCAAAAAAACGCCGGCATCTGGAAAGGATTTCCTCAGGCGCATACTGACAAGAGCTGGCGATTTTTCCATTACCAAGAAACTTGGAAAAAATATCGACAAAAAACTTGAAGAAGCAGATATATTACTTCGAGGCAGTGAATTTGTAGCAATGGTAATGGCAATATCCATAGGAACTACACTGGTGTTTTTTACCCTGACATTAAAGTTGTTGTTGTCAATTATTGCGGGCATTACTGGCGCAATCATACCTTTTGTTATAGTAAGCTCTACGCGCCAAAGAAGGCTTGATAGTTTCAATTCTCAAATCGGCGATGCCCTTACCATCATGTCAAATTCACTTCGATCAGGCTTTAGCTTCATTCAAAGTATGGATATGGTAAGTAAAGAACTATCAGATCCAATAAAAAAAGAATTCAACAGGACCATTGCGGAAATCAACCTGGGTGCAACAACAGAAACAGCCCTTTTAAATTTAGCAAAAAGAGTAAACAGCGACGACCTGGACCTTATTATTACTGCAGTACTCATACAAAGGCAGGTAGGCGGAAATTTGGCAGAGGTCTTAGACAATATTGCCGCAGCAGTTAGGGAACGTATTCGTATAAAAGGGGAAATTAGAACTCTTACCGCCCAAGGTCGTATATCAGGTTTAATAATAGGGCTTTTGCCGGTTTTGCTACTGGCTTTTATGTTTACTGCAAATCCGGGATATATTATGGAGCTTTTTACAACTAAGACGGGTCTTATAATGCTCACTTTTGCTGTTCTAGGTCAAATAATAGGCCTTATGATTATAAAGAGAATTGTGGATATACAGTTTTAGGGGGCATTGTCATGGTAATGCTATTTAATTTAACAACCGTATTTGGTGCGGTTTTTGCTTTAGTCCTATATATTTTTCAATCAATAGAACGTGAAAAAATGAAAATCAAAGAACGGGTCACAAATGTGGTCGGCCCCGAAGAACCCGTTCCTATACGCCAGCGGGAGCTTTCTTTTTCCCTTTATACCCGATTTATTAGACCTTTGCTGTCATCAATTTTCGGGGTACTTATAAAATACATTCCCGCCTTTAATGAAGAAGTATTGGCCAAGAGGTTAAACGAAGCTGGAAATCCCTATAATCTACTTCCAAGGGAAGTCATGGTGATAAAATACTTGTTATCCTGTCTTGTGGCCTTTTGTGTCAGGCTGTTAATGCAAGGTTCCGGCAGCTCCGGTCCCCAAACTTTCGTAATGATAATAGCCGGAATTGCATTTGGCTGGCTCCTCCCTGATTTGTTTATAAATTCCATGATCCGGCAAAGAAAGGAGCAAGTCTGTAAGGAGCTGCCTGAAATTTTGGATCTGCTGACCGTGTGTATAGAAGCTGGATTAGGTTTTGATGGGGCATTAAAAAAAGTTGTGGAAAAATCTAAAGGCGTATTAGCAGATGAGCTTTACATAGTTTTACAGGAAATAAGTATGGGGAAACCACGGAAGAATGCATTGAGAGATATGGCTGACCGTTTAGCCGTAGATGATTTTTCTAACTTTGTCGGTTCCATAATTATGGCTGAACAATTAGGTATTAGCATTGGAAATGTTATGCGACTTCAGGCAAGGGACGTGAGGCAAAAACGCCGCCAACGGGTTGAAGAACAGGCCATGAAAGCTCCAGTTAAAATGTTAGTTCCAATGGTGTTTTTTGTCTTTCCCGCCATTTTCATAGTTTTACTTGGACCGGCTATCATTCAAATCATGCGGGTTTTTGCAAAGTGAGGGGTGACTTTTTTGGTAATCAACTTAGATAAGGGCACTGTTCTTGCGAAAAAACTATACATTGCTGACAACTTTTTTTACAGATTGAAGGGATTGATTGGGACCGCAGATTTAGAAAATGATACAGGATTACTTATAATACCCTGTTCTTCCATTCATACTTTTTTTATGCGCTATTCTATTGACGTAATATTTTTGGACCATCAAAACAGGGTTTGCCGAATCCTACATTCCCTTCCCCCCTATCGCATCGGTCCCATAGTTAAAGGTGCAAAAAAAGTTTTAGAGCTTAATGCAGGTGTGAGTTTAGCTACAGGCACAGAAATCGGAGATTACATTGTATTTAATTGAGAGGATGATAAATATGGCAAGAGTTTTAAAAATCGATAAAGGCTTTTCTCTAACCTTCAGGTTAAGTCTTGCTTTCACATTGTTAATAATTTTTCTAATGGGCTCGGTCGCCTTTTTATTTTTCATTAAGGATAGAAATATAATGACACAAAATGTCATCGAAAGAGGCTGGACTTCCATAAATTCCATAAATCCAGTAGCACGAGATTCATTAAAGTTCCATAGACTAGATGTGTTAGACGAATTCCTGGGAAACATGAGAACGGACGGGTTTATTATAGAAGCCATTGTCCGAGATTTGGAAGGAAAACCTGTGGAATATAGTGGCCCAAGAGATTTAGCTGAAAGAATTCTTCCAAGAAATACTTACGTAAAAGCCGAAGAAAAAAAACTTAGCTCTATAAGAAACGAAAAAGGTGAAATTACAGCTTTTGTTTTTAGTTCTCCTGTTTTAGATGAGCTAGGGACTACCGTAGGTTATATGCAGATACTAGTAGATTTTAAGCCTACAGTGGAGCATCTTCAAAAAAGCATGCGCAGTCTAATATACTTATTTGTAGCAACTGTTGTAATAGGGCTCGTTGCAGCCCGCTTGATAGTGGAAAAGTTTGTTGCAAAGCCTGTGAAGGATATAATGAGTGCTACTGAAAAAGTTTCCATAGGCGACTTTTCCCAAAGGCTTGACCTTGAAAGAAACGACGAGATGGGACGTTTAGCTCAATCCTTTAATATTATGAGCGATCAATTAGGCGTGCTTTTTGCTTCTATAAAAGATGCCGTAACAGAAATGAGTGCTTCTTCCAAACTTATAGTCCATCGTACAGAAGAAATTGATCAGATGGATCCCACAGTTCAAAAGGAATTTATAAAGGAAATAAAACACAATGCCAAAATGCTAAATCGAATAAGCCTACAGCTTGATTCACTGGTTAGTCAATTTAAGACCAAATTGGCACAGGAATAATTTGGAATATCGGTCTCAACAGGATTATAAGCCTTTTATAAAGAACTAATAATTATACATAATTTATACTTTGAAGGATGGATTTGGTTTGGTAGATATTTCAAAGCTCGACAGGGTTATTCAGAAAACGAAAAAAATCGTTGAAAAAAGCCGTGAAGAGCTTTATCAGTTGGGAGAAGCTGCCCGGCACGAGTACGAACATACAAAACAAGAATTAGCTGAAATAATAGAAAAAATTAAAGACACTATCCAAGAAGTAGACAAATTAGAAGAAGAATATTATCAAGCGAGGATTCACTTAATTGAAGTCAGCAGAAATTTTAATAAATACGGTGAAGATGAAATAAAAGAGGCTTATGATTATGCTCATAAAAAACAAATAGAGCTTCTTGAAAAAAGAGAAAAAGAGAAAATTATGCGGCTACATAGAGATTACCTGGAAAGGACTCTTAAAAATTTAGAAATCACTATAAAGCGATCTGAGCAATTAATTACCAATATAGGCATGGCCTTAAAAATCCTCTGCAATGATCTTGAGACCGCCAGCGCCCAAATCGGTGAAATGCAGCAGTTACAGGCTCTAGGCCTTTCAATAATCATGGCCCAGGAAGAAGAACGCAAAAGAGTGGCTCGGGAAATTCATGACGGGCCCGCTCAAAGCTTAGCTAATATAGTCATGCGAGCAGAGTTTTGCTTAAAGCTGATGGAAAAAAACCCCGCTCTATTAAAAGATGAACTGCAAAGCCTTATGGATTTGGTGCGTCGAAGCCTTCAAGATGTGCGCAAGATTATTTTTGATTTAAGGCCCATGTCTTTAGATGACCTTGGCTTGGTGCCTGCCCTAAAAAGATATGTGGAGCAATACACAAGAGATAATAACATATATGTGGAGATAACGGTATTGGGAGAGGAATACGATATACCCAGTTCTTTGGTCATAGCAATTTTTAGAGTAATACAGGAATCCATGACAAATGTGAGAAAGTATGCAAATGCCACAGAAGTAGTTATAAAAATCGAGTACTTGTCTGACAGGATTAATGTAGTTATAAGGGATAACGGCAAGGGATTTGATGTAGAAAAAGTATTGAGTGAAAAAAACGGAGTAGCTTTTGGTATAGTCGGCATGAGGGAGCGTATACAGCTTTTAAAGGGCAAGTTTGAAGTGAGATCTGTCATAGGGAAAGGCACTGAAGTAATAATAAGCGTTCCCAATAAAAAACAATGAAATTTGCAGCCAAGTTCCGGAGGGAATAGTAATGACAGAATTTAATAAGGATAAAATTAAAGTTATCATCGCAGATGACCACCCATTGCTCCGGGAGGGTATTATAAAAATATTATCACTGGAACCTAAAATACAAGTTGTAGGGGAAGCCGAGGACGGTGCCCAGGCTATAGAACTCGCTCGGAATACGGATGTAGATATCATCTTAATGGATATCAATATGCCCAAAATCAACGGGATAATGGCTACTAAGATAATAAAAGAAGAAAAACCTAATGTTCGCATAATAGCGCTGACAATACATAACCAGGAAGAATATCTGTTTGAATTAATACGGTGTGGCATATCTGGTTATGTATTAAAGGATGTCCGCCCAGATGAACTCATTGAAACAATCGAAAAAGTAACCCAGGGAGAGTGTTTTATCCCCTCTTCCATGACTCCAAAAGTTTTTGAAGTGATTTCCCAACTTACAAAGCGGCAGGAGAAAAATGATGACACTTTCGATCTAACACCGCGAGAATTGGAAGTATTGCAAGAGGTTGCTTTAGGCCTTTCAAATAAGGAAATAGGCGAGAAACTTTTTATAAGTGAAAAGACTGTTAAAAATCACTTGACTAATATTTATCAAAAATTAGGAGTAACTGACAGGACTCAGGCACTACTTTTCGCAATTAAAAACAACTTAGTTGCTCCGAGCAACAAGGACAACTGCGTAGGAAAAAACTAGCCTATCTCGCAAAACAAGAAACGACCGTAAGTTGAGAAAGCTTGCATTTCAACTTACGGTCTTCTACATTGAACTATTTTATCAAAACTAACTAATAAGATTTTTCTCTTTCATAGCCTTAATGCCGGCAGATGCAGCTATTAAAACTGGGTCTGACGACGGAGCTACAGGTGGCGCATATGCCAAATCTAATTGGTATAAATCATAAACCGTCATACCTGCAGTAATAGCCGTTGCAAAAACGTCAACTCTCTTTGCTACTCCTTCACTGCCTGCCAACTGAGCTCCGAGTACCCTTCCTGTGTTCTTATCCATGACGATCTTTATATATATCGGTTTTGCTCCTGGATAGTAAGAGGCTTTGTCCAATGCTTTTATTTTAACAGAAAGGGTCTCTATACCGGCTTCAGCAGCCCGGCTTTCATTTAAACCCGTAAAGGCAACAAATGTATCAAATACTTTTGCAACTTGTGTTCCTAAAACTCCCGGGAATACAGCTTTGCCGCCAATTAGGTTTTCCCCGGCTATTTTCCCCTGCTTATTTGCCGTAGTGCCCAGCGGAATATATAAAGGCATTTTTGTAATTATGTCATAAGTTTCACAGCAGTCTCCGGCAGCCCAAACACCCGGTGCACTTGTACGCATATATTTATCCACTTTTATACTGCCTTTAATACCGGTTTCGATACCTGCGTCTTTTGCCAGGTCTGTATTTGGCCTGACTCCTGTGCAAACAACTGCCATATCTACATCAAAAGAGCTACCAGCTCCTGTGTTTACCCTAATTCCTCCATCTCCTGTAGGTTCGAACATCTTAACTTCAGCGCTTTTAAATAGCTTTACACTGTTCTTCTCAAGCTCAGCTTCTACTACCGATACCAGTTCCCGATCCAGTTGAGGCAGTATTTCCGAAAAGCTTTCAAAAATATAAACGTCCACTCCCCATTTTCGCAAAGCTTCCGCAGTTTCAAGGCCTATGAACCCGGCACCTAAAACAGCTGCTTTTTTGGGCTTGTTTGATATTACGTGGTATTTTATTCTTTTGCCGTCTTCAATATTCCTTAAAGTAAATATGTTGTCATTTTCAATTCCCGGTATAGGAGGTATAATCGGAGAAGCACCCGTTCCAATAACAAGATGGCTGTAATGTTGCTTAAAAACTTTCCCTGTTTTAATGTCTTTCACGACAACGCACTTATTTGAAACATCTATCTTGGTTACCTCGCAAAAGGTATAGACATTAATGTTTCGCTCATTTTTCATATATTCAGGTGTATAAATAATAAGCCGGTCAATTTCCTTTATATCATCGCCTATATAATATGGCAGGCCGCAAGAGCCATAACTGATATGCCCTGTGCGTTCAAAGACAGTTATGGGAAGAGACGGGTCTCCCCTTCTGGCCCGAACTGCAGCGCTCATGCCCCCTGCGTTGCCCCCGATAACTACCAAATGCCTTTCCACTGTTTCCCTCCTTAAGTACCTTTTTATTTGCAGCCGTACTTTTCTATAATGCCCATTTCTCTCATCATCGTCTTCAACTGTTCGAGTTTTTCTCCTACCAGTTCGGGATACGGTCTGCGTGGCTTTCCTGCGGGAAGTCCCAGGATATTTAAAGCTGCCTTTATGACAATGGGATTAGAGAACCAGTACAAAGCTTCTAACAGCGGGTAATATTTAAAGTAGAGCCTACGGCTTTCCTCCACTTTATCTATACTGTCCCAGGGCCTTGATATCAGAGCCATTTCTTCAGGAATTATATTGCCACCGATATTGGCAGCCCCATGCCCTCCGATAGCCAGTGTGGGAAGAATGATGGAGTATTTTGGAAAATCGCAGCATAATATATGGACTCTATCCCCAACCCGACGTTTAACCTCTACCAAGTGTTGAACGCTGGGCATGGCCTCTTTGTCCGCCACAAAATTGGGACATTCATCGGCTAATCTTCCAATGGTGTCTGGTTCTATATATACCCCCACCCGGCTGGGGTTATTGTAAATGGCTACAGGAATAGATACGGACTTGGCACAAGCCAGCAAATGCTCTGCCAGAGCAGTTTGAGGAGGAAGCAGGTATGGCGGAGCAGTATAGACTAACCCATCAGCCCCTTCTGCCTCAGCGAACTGACTGAACTTTATTGTTTCCTCCGTAGTGGGAAATGTGGCACCGAAAAATACCGGTATTTTGCCCTTTGCATACTTAGTAACTCTTCTCACGATTTCCTTTCTCTCGTCTGCAGACAGCATCGTCACTTCCCCTGCAGAACCCATTACCAGCAGCAGAGATGTGCCGTGTTTTTTATGGTGGTCTATTAATACTTCAAAACCCTTCCAATCGATGGAGCCTGATTCATTAAAAGGAGTAGGTATTGCTACCCAGGAACCGGTAGGTTTGTACATTCTATGGCCTCCTTTGAAAGTTATTAATATTTATTATATATTCTTTTCTTAATATAATAAAGGGTGGATTTCTCCACCCCATTAGTTTTCCTGCTTCACTTCGCCTCTATTCCCACTTCATCATTTGATCTATAGTTGGGCACTATCCGCTTTATGATATCTTTAACTTCTGAATTGGAATTAAAAAGTAGCTCCCTTAAATTTGACAGTTCCTTTTCAAAGGTCTCGCCATTGGTAAATGTGGGCTTTGCTATGTATATCTTTTTATACTTAGTGGCCGTTATTCCTTCTTCATTAAGTAATAGTCCTCATAAAGTTTTTCACCCGGTCAAAGGCCTATGTACTTTATTTCTATATCCACATCAGGCTCAATCTGTATGATAATTTCTGCAATTCGCTTCGATGCTCCCATTATGTTGGTAGGATACACCGCTATAATTGGAATAATTTGGGACTACTACAAAATATTCATTGAAATGAATTTTGTAGCAGTCCCTTTTATTCACACGTCCCAAAATTGCGTTATCCGATTATGCCGTTGGGGAATACTTTAAACACTCGCCAGTCATGGCCGGGAACGACAACATCCGAACACATGCGTAAAGTTTCGTATGCTTTAACTAATTGGCCTAGGTTCCATATGTTTCCCCCTGGTCCTATCCAATTGTTGTTCCAATTTTCATATTTGCAAACTACGTCGCCGGCAAGGGCTACTGTCCCGATTTTTGTTTTAACTAAAACAGCTTGGCTTCCAGGTGTATGGCCTCCCAGCCACTTTACTGACACACAGTTGCTGATTTTTTTATCACCATCCACGGCTATAGTTCTGTCTGCAACTTTAGTAATGCAGTCTCTCATTCCCGGGAAAAAATGCGGTGCCCACTTGGGGGCTGTCAGGGCTAAAGGTATGTCGGCAGCTGGCATAATAAACTTAGCATTTGGGAAAATAGTATTCCCGCCAATATGATCCCAGTGCAAATGGGTATTTATCACTATATCAATATCTCCAGGAGTCACATTCAAGGCTGCCAATTTTTCATCTAGGGATTCCAGTTCTTTTAAATAATATCTATCTCCACGTTCGTCTCTTATTTTTCTAATCCTTTCAAAATCGCCAACTCCAGTGTCAACTAAAATCTTCTTATCCTCATCTTCGATATAGTAGACACAGCAGCAGTGCTTGATTCCCGTGCTTACAGTTCCGTCTGACCACTCTACTTCACACGTGTTTTCTACGTCTTTAAGGACTTCTCCATAGTCACCCACATTGTTGTAAATCGCTTTTACCGGAATTGCCTGCTCAGCCACTGCAAGAATGTGGATTTTTGCATGCATAGCAGCACCCCCTCATATCTTCGCCGAGCAAACAATATGCTCTAGGACATCAAGGCCATTGTTCTTAATTCCATGTCGAACACCTGGTGGCACACATATAACATCCCCTGCTGATACCGGAATTTCTTTCCCGTCAAGGATTACTATTCCAGATCCGCGGGTGAAATAAAACACTTCTTCTATGTCACTATGAGTATGTTCCGGAACAAATCCGCCACTTAAATATGTTCCATAATCGCCGCTATTAAAAGTTGCACAATTAAATTCCTTCCTCTTTACAAAATTCCGCGACATGCGTGTAGTTTCATCTTCGCGACGTGTCTCATGAAGTTTTAAAAGTTTTATGTTTGCACCCATTTTACCTACCTCCTTTTGTATAGTAACGGATTATCTTCATGTCCACATTCCCGGTATTTGACAAATAATGGTCACTGTTCGCCGGAATAAATACCCCTGTTTGGGGCGAAAGAGAATGGATATACCCCTCAACTTTTAAGGTGCCGTATCCCGACACTACAAAGTAAAAGATATCCATATTATCAAGAGACAGATCTAATTCTTCATCTGAACATGGAATATCCATTTCCTCTACGTGAAGCTCTCTCATGCCGTTTTTTCCCGGCGACACTAATAACCTTTTCTTCATATATATCAACTCCTTCACAAATTTTTATACAATCAGATTAGGCAAGAATAGTACTAAACCTGGCACGTAAGTAATTAACAGCAATACTGATATAAGCACTATAAAAAATGGCACTAATTCACTGATTACCTTATGCAAAGGTTCATCGGCAATAGCTGCAGACATATAAAGCATCATGCCAAATGGAGGAGTAATGGTCCCAATCATTAGATTAAACACCGTAATAACACCGAAATGGACAAGGTCTATATTTAGACTCTTTAAAACAGGCAAAATAACGGGAAGAAATATTAACATTATCGCATTTATTTCCATGAAACAGCCTAAAATGAGAAATATAATATTAAATATCAGCAGCATCACATAAGGGTTCTCACTAATTGTAAGTAAACTGCCAGTCAATTTTATCGGAATCTGCTCCGATGTTAAAACGTATCCGAATAAGTTAGCCGCTCCAATTATAAATAGAACTATTGCAGTATTTACAGCTGTTTTTATTAAGATATCCCTTAATTGCTGAAGGGATATGTTTTTATACAGGAAAACTCCAATTGCAAGGGCGTAAATTGCAGCCACTGCAGCCGCCTCTGTAGGTGTAAAATAGCCTGTGTAGATACCCACAAATAAAATCACTGGAGCAATGAGGCCCGGCAGAGCCTTTATAAATGCTTCTACTATGTTACGTAGAGATATGGAACTCAAGCGGGGATAATTGCGTTTTATAGCTTGCAAATAACATATGACCATCATGGCTATGCCCATCAAAATTCCCGGGATGACTCCTCCCAAAAACAGTTTTCCGATTGATGCACCAGTAATTGAGCTGTATACAACCATTGGAATACTGGGAGGAATAATTGGCCCTACTGTGGATGAAGCTGCCGTTACTGCGGCGCTAAAAGCTTTGTCATATCCATCATCAGTCATTGCCTTAATTTCCATTGTCCCGAGACCTGCCACATCTGCAGCAGAGGAACCGGACATGCCTGCAAACAACATACTGGCAAGAACATTGGCATTTGCCATTCCACCTGGTATCCAACCAACAATTGATTTGGCAAAGTTAAATAAATGTGTGGTTATATCACAGCAGTTCATCAGCTCAGCAGCTAATATGAACATAGGTATAGCCATTAGCACAAAACTGTCCATCCCAGCTACAGTTTTTCTTGCAATTAAACTTAATTGTTCTCCAGTCAGCAAAATATATGTGGATGAGGAAATTAACAAGGAGGCCCAGATTGGCGCCTTGAGGGCAAATAATATGGTAAACACCAGTAGAAAAACAGCTAACTCAAATGACAATTCATTCCCTCCCCCGCGTTGATAATTCAGTAAAGGCTTCCATGCTATCTCCTATTGCAGCAAATATAATGGCAACACCGCCAATTAAAAATCCTAAATGCGGAAGACCTGAAGGCAAGGAAAGAGACGGAGACGGAATAGTATTCATTGTCTTGACCAGTTGCAATGTGGGAGCAGCTACCCATACAAAGAACATCACTATAACAGCATTGTGTACAATCCGTAAGATCTCCTGAAAGCTTTTTGAAAATAGGTTTTCAACCAAATATTCTAAATGTATGTGACTTTTTGTGTGAATTGCAATTGCACTTCCCAAGCAGTTAATCCACACAAATGCCAATCTGGAAAACTCCTCAGTCCAAGATAAGGGGGAATTGAACAATTTCCGGAAAACTATTTGCAAAAATGTAGAACCAACCATTAAGACTATCAATGCAATACACAAGAAACTGCAAACAATATTTGAAGCCTTGATGATAACTTCTGATATGCTATTGACTTTTTTCATCTCATCTACCCTCTATAAAATTATTAGAAGTTTTGAATGCTCTCGTAGAATCCTTCTCCCCACTCTGAAGCAAATCGCTTCACAAGATGCTCCCTTGCTCTGGTTTTAAAAGCCTCAATATCCGGGGTGTGAATGGTTATACCTTCTTCTTGAAATATGGAGATAAGGGCTTCTTCCTCTTGTAAGGCAATTTGCTTTTGATATTCTCCCGCTTCCTTTACGCATCTTACGATGAGGTCTTGGTCACTTTTTGAAAGGGAATTCCAAAATTCTTCGTTAACCATTATCACGTTAAAATTGTAGTTATGACCCGTTAAGATGATATAATCCTGCACTTCATGGAATTTGTTTTGATATATAGTTGGAAGAGGATTTTCCTGAGCATCAATGACACCTGTATGCAGTGCCATATAAACTTCTGAAAGGGTCATAGGCGTAGGATTGGCCCCAAGAGCTTTGCCATTTTCTATATACAAAGGCCCATCTGGAACTCTCATTTTTACCCCCTGCAAGTCCTCAGGTGTGTTAATTAGCTTTTTTGCACTGATATGTCTTGTCCCATAGTACCAGACATCTATTACGCGAACGCCTCGTGATTCAAGTAATTGGTCAAACATTTCCTGGCCTATCTCGCTATTCATAACTTTTAGCATGTGGTCAATGTCTCTAAAGGCATATACTGCTTCACTGACAAGAAACTTTGGTGCCCACTGTGCAAGAAATCCGCCGCCTTCATTGCCCATTTGATTTGTGCCTTCGGTGAGCATTCCCATAAGTTCATTGTTGTTGCCTAATTGAGCACCAGGAAACAGGTCTACAGTAATTCTTCCATTAGACTCGGTTTCCACCAGCTCTTTAAATCTTCGGGTCCCTTGGTTAAAAGGCATTTCTGGTGCAAAAACATTGCCCCAACGAATATTGATTGATTTTTCCTCTTGTTGAGAAGAACCATCAGTTTGCTGCTCAGATAATGCTGCAGACTGATCAGAATTTGAGCAGGCAGTCAGAATAACCAAGCACAAAAATACCACTGAAAGCAATAACAACAAACTCCGTTTTTTCATAATATCTCCTCCCCATATTCTTTTTTCTAAAATTGCTTGTCCCAAAAAACAATTCTGGCCCCACTACCACCCCCCATCTACTAAAACGCCCGCAGTAATATAACCTTGTTTTTAATACAAGTTGTTGATATAATTTAATTGCCCATAAAATTTTCTTTATTTTTTTGTTTTTGCATGCATGAAAGCTCAATAGGACAATTTGAGCTTTCATGTAATCACCTTTTTATATTATGATTCCATTTTATGTAAATAGGTTATTACTGCGGTTAAGTTTTTCTATATGAATGAATTCATTTTAAATTCAAAGTGAATTCACTCGCTTATTAGTATATAGTGAATTCACCTTGATGTCAATACCTTTTTTGATTTTTTATGGAAAACGGTTTAGGAGGAAAAGCAATTTATGGCTACAAATAAAAGGCAGTTCACACTTCGTTTAAATGAAGAAAACTTTGAAAAAATTAAATACATAGCAGCTGAAAATAAGCGTTCAATATCTATGCAGATTGAGTTTCTAATCGAGCAACATGTAAAAGAATGGGAAAGTAAACATGGAAAAATTGAAATCTGATTTTATCATAGAAAATTTTCTATTGGAATAACAAAAGCCAGGATTTTTCTCCTGGCTTTTTTGATTGATATTAAATTCACTTTGCCTTTATTCCCACTTCATCATTTGATCTATAGTTGGGCACTATCCGCTTTATTACATCCTTAACTTCCGCATTAGAGTTAAAGAGCAGCTCTTTTAAATTCGACAGTTCCTTTTCAAAGGTCCCTCCATTGTGAAAAGTTGGTTTTGCTATGTATATCTTTTTATATTTAGTAGCTGTTAAGCCTTCTTCATTTAGCAGCAGTTCCTCATAAAGTTTTTCACCTGGCCTAAGGCCTATGTACTTTATATCTATATCCACATCAGGCTCAAGGCCTGAAAGTCTTATCATATCTCGTGCAAGGTCTGCTATTTTTACCGGCTCTCCCATGTCAAGTATAAATATTTCCCCGCCCTTGGCCATAGCTCCTGCCTGTATTACCAGCTGCACCGCTTCAGGAATTGTCATGAAGTATCGTATAACTTCAGGATGGGTAACTGTTACAGGCCCTCCGCTTTCAATTTGTTTTTTAAATAAGGGAACTACACTCCCCTCACTTCCCAAGACGTTGCCAAATCTTACAGCGGAATAAACCGTGCTGCTCTTCATAGACATTATCTGAATGATTATCTCCGCAATCCGCTTTGACGCTCCCATTATGTTGGTGGGATTTACTGCCTTGTCTGTAGATATTAGTGTAAACCTTTCAGCATTATACTTATCTGCCAGCTCCGCCACATTTAACGTTCCGAAGACATTATTTTTTATGGCTTCTGTGGCGTTTAGCTCCATCAGAGGAACGTGTTTATGAGCTGCAGCATGAAAGACCACATTGGGCCTGTATTTATCAAATATGTATTCAAGTCTTGCCCTGTCTCTTATACTTCCTATTAAAGCTGTGTATTTTAAATCAGGAAATAAATTCTTTAAATCAAACTCCAGATTATAGATATTGTTTTCGCTGATATCAAAAATCAAAAGCTCTTTAGGCTCAAACCTCGCTATCTGGCGACAAAGCTCCGAACCTATAGAACCACCGCCGCCCGTAACTAAGACCACTTTGTCTTTTAAGTATTCGGAAATCTCTTCAAGGTTAATCTTGACCGGTTCCCTACCCAAAAGGTCCTCTATTTTTACATCCCTAAGCCGTTTTACACTTACTTTCCCATCAAGCAGTTCATAAACTCCCGGCAAAATCCTTAACTTGCACTTGGTCTCACTGCAAATATTTACTATCTCCCTAATCTGGAGCCTATCAATAGATGGCATGGCTATTACTATTTCCTTAATATTCTTTTTCTGGACTATTTCAGGAATAATATTGCGGCCTCCAAAAACTCTAACCCCATGAATGCGCATGCCGTGTTTATTTATATCATCATCAATTAAAACAACAGGTCTCATCTTAAGATCAGGATGCCTTTTAAACTCCTGAATAACCATTGAGCCTGCTTCACCGGCACCAATGACCATAACATTTCGGATACCTTCAACTCTTCGCAGAATAGGTGTAACACCGTTAAAGGTCTTTAAGATAAACCTACTGCCTCCGGTAAATGTAGTAAGCAAAAGCCAAAAAAGTATGTATATGCTACGCGGAAAAGTTCTCCTTATCATAAAGGTATATCCTAACGTAGTCAGTGAACTAAAAGACGTAGCAAGTACTATAGCAATAAGCTCATTTACACTGGCATATTTCCAAATGCGATTATATAGATTGAAAACCAAGAAACTACAGAGAGCTATGACAGTTACTACAACATGAGTTTCTTTAAATAATGTAAAAAATTGCTCCGGAATATCATTTTCAAACCGCAAAACAAAGGATAAATATAATGAGATATTTATTATGCAAATATCTATAATTGCCATGAATATCTTGCGCAGTGCAGCCTTCACTTTTTAAAACTCCTCTTGACGATATTATACTTTTTTATTATACCATTTACTGCATATGATTTAAGTTTTTTCTTGGCTGAATTTACCAAGGAATCTACCTCGTCTATCCTCATAAAATATATAATAACAAAATACACTAAAGCACCTATACATATTGAAATCATCAAAGATAAGTTACCACTGAAATATAAAAGCAACATATTATATGCAAGATAAGCCACTACACCCATTGCAAGGGATGATGCTAGAATTTTTATAAAGGATATAGTAGTGTTTTTCATGCCAAAGGAGCCAATTTTTTTTCTAAGGCTAATAAAAAGCAATCCCGTGCAAAATATAGCTGATATACTTGTGGCTAATGCTAGACCAGCTATTCCTAAAAATTTTGATAGTATTATATTTAAGATAATGTTAATTGTTAGAGCTATAGCAGCATTAATCATTGGCGTCTTGGTGTCTTGTAATGAATAGAAAGCTCTAGATAATATCTCTCTTAAGCCAACACCTACCATTCCTATAGAATAGAAAAATAAAGCATTAGAAGTCATAGATATGGCAACAGTATCAAAAGCTCCTCTTCCAAATAACAGTTTCACTACCGGCTCAGCAAATATCATAGCCCCAACTGTAGCGGGTATTACAAATAAATTGATTAAATTTATAGCTTCAGATACTGATTTTTTGAGACCGTCAAAATTGCTTTGCGCTGCCATTTTAGCTATCATAGGATACATAACTGCTGCTATAGTCATAACAAATAATCCTTGAACAAAACCATTGAGCTTTTCGGCATAATTTAATGCTGATATTCCACCTATCGCTATGCCGGAGGCTAAAGTCTTATCAACAAGCACATTAATCTGATTTACTGACACACCTATAATAACAGGCAGTGCTATGCTGAGCATTTTTCTAATATATTCATCTTTTGTATCTAAAACAAATTTATATCTATATCCTTCTTTACGCACAAAAGGCACTAATAATGCTAGCTGAGATGCAGTTGCTATCACGCTTCCTATAGCAAGCACCGATATATTTGTCTTAAAACTTAACAATATGGATAGTATGATAAAAAAATTCATGGGAAATCCAATCAGGGCTGGAACAACATAGTTTTCTTTTAATTGAAGGAATCCTTTAAAAATGGACAATAGCCCTGTAAAATATATACCAAATAAACTTATCCTCGTAAATTTTACTGCTAATACTAATGTATCTCCTTTAAAACCTGATGCAAATATCCTTACTACGTGGTCTGTAAATAAGAGACAAAAGACAATGATGCCTGTACACATCATCAGTAATATATTTACAAGATTGTTTGTATATCTATTTCCTTCTTTTTCCCCATGCTCTTGCTCAATCTCACTGTATAAGGGAATGTAGCCTGTAGATATACCTGTTCCAATAAAAGAAAATATTACACTTGGAATAGTAAGCGATATTAAGAAGGCATCACTTATATTAGATGCACCATAAAAATATGATAGGGTTATTTCCCTACCAAACCCAACTATTTTTGAAAATATTGTTATTATCATTAAAAATATTGCCATTTTTTTCATTTGACTTTGCTCCGTTATTTATTCAAAACTGTCTTCAGATTATCAAAATACTGTCAGTGTAAAATAATACCATATCAAATGATACTAAATTTTAATTATTCATATAGTAAATATCACCTTTTTTAAGATTTCAAACTTGAAATCTCTTTTCTAAATCTAAAATTATCTAATACATACATAATTAATCCTCCTAATATACCCAACACATTTAAGGGAGTGAATGTTAATATGTAGTTCATTTTGGGGAGTTTACTATGAAATAAAAATCTATAATAATTTGTATAGTTTTTTAACTTATATTTAAAAGGTATGTCATATTCTAAGTTTGATTTATATAACAACAGTGTACCTTTTATGTTCTTTATCCTTAATGATACTGATTTACTTGTTAACCCATCATCTAAATAATCACAAATATATATGATTTCATTTATCCATCGCATTAAATACTTACTTCCTAATCGATTCCAAACAATAGCTTCTGAAATAAAATTCTCTCCTTCTATTTCAGGGAACTTATTGTCTCTTAATATATTTGTCACAAAAACCTCTGCTTTATCACCTTTGATACCAAATTTATATCTATAATCCAGTATGCTACAATCTGTTATATAGTTTTTCAACGAATTTCCTACTACCTTGCTAGGAGTAAAACCTTTTAATCCAGATATGCCACAGAATTTATCTTTGTTTTTTATTTCACTCCAACCTTTTACTATTACCTCAAGTGAATTTTTAGTTAAGTAATCATCACTGTCCACTATGAAAAATAATTCACCTTTTGCAAGATCTAATCCTTTATTAATGGCTCTGTGTTTACCCCCGTTTTTTTGTTTATAATAAATAATACTGATAAATCCCTCATCAATAAACTTTTGTATTACTTCCTGTGTATTATCAGTTGATCCATCGTCAACAATAATCCACTCGAAATTTTTGTAACTCTGATCTAATAAACTATTATACAGTCTTCTTAATGTGTATGCTCTGTTGTATGTTGGTGTAAAAACCGTTATTTTGACGTTCAACAAATCATCACTCCCAACTATTGGGGTAATATGAACTAGGTTTAGTTATTAGTTGTTAATGCGTTTTCTGAAAGAAGAATCATCATTAGAGAAAGAGGAATAATGTATAATGCCCAATCTGATACCTGCACAGTAAAGGGATGTAGCAACAAAGAAAACGAAAAAAGAATTAAAACTACTACCGATGGAAACACACTAATGTTATTTTTCATTTTTTTGACACCTAACACAATAGGATAGAATATTAATATTATTAGGTTAAACGCTGGTATAATACCTAGATCTGCAAAAATCTGAAGATAAGCATTATGGATTACAGTTTCGCTAGTTTTTGTACTTTGAAATCCATTGCCAAAAAACAAATAATTGCTTTTTATTGTTTTAATAGCATCTATTATCATATATCCTCTTAAAGAATCTCCTTTGATTAAAAATTCATGTATATTACTAGCATTAACCAATAGTTTAATTGTATCAAATGCCCTAATAAACGCATTGCTATGTACAATTTTTTCGTAATTGCTAACCGCAACTACTGCGAGCGTAAGTAGTATAACAGTATTGTAAAAAAGTGAACTATATGTAATTCTAGCTTTTTTCATAAACGTTATAGACAAGAAAACAATAAATAAAAGTAACAATATAATTAAACTAAATATCCCCGTTCTTGAACCATCATAAGATATGATATATAAGCAAA
This sequence comes from Tepidanaerobacter sp. GT38, assembly GCF_021991635.1. Taxonomy (GTDB): domain Bacteria; phylum Bacillota; class Thermosediminibacteria; order Thermosediminibacterales; family Tepidanaerobacteraceae; genus DTU063. The sequence goes on along the minus strand of NZ_JAFFJA010000013.1, from coordinate 39,219 downwards.
TAATAATTAAGATTAAATTCATAAACTTATTCTTTTTAATATTAATTAAATCCCAAAACAAATATGGTATTATTATTAATGCCACTTTGTACAGAGAACCTGCATAATTTAATAAAGTAGAACCACGCAAATTCCCAGTTAATCTAGAAACAAACTCTATTCCAAGTAAACCTAATATAATCATCGTAAAGTTTATTATTAGGTTTATTTTTAAAGCAACTATTATTTGATTCGCAGTAAAATAACTTCTAATTGTGGGATATATAACATAAAATATTATAAATAATTTTAAGACATGGATTAGGCTCTTAATCCCTGGACTGTATAATAATATAAAAGTGGATATAACGAATATGGAACTATAAATGGGGAATTCGGATTTAATAAATTTTAATTTCAATCTGTTTGTTGATAAATTATATAACAATATCAAGACTGACGATAAAATAATAACAAAATAGAAACTTGTATTTGCTATACCGGTTGTCTTGGCAACATCGGCTGATAATAAGATTATTATCAATAGGATTTTTAAAATTGTATATTTTTCCCTGTAAGTATTATTTTTGAATGACATACTCATTATGCTGCTCCCTAGAAGTTTTACATTTTCTTATAATTCGGTAGTTACTTTCAAAACAAGTTCATCATAAACTTAGTCTTACTACGTTTTGTAAGAAGCTTTAATAAAGAAGAGTCTTATACAAAATAAAACCTTGAATAGTAATTGGATTAAAACTTTATAGAATACATTAGTTTTTATATCAATCATTTATAGAGAATTTTTTTGTATTTGTTCTGGCATATAACAGTTACTTTTTTCTTTCTAAATTAGAAATTAACAACTTTTGCTTTACCTTTGTTTGTCATGATTTTTTTAAATGAAACAACTTATTTCATATTATCTTAATATATTATTATATAATGTCATTAATTCATTCACCATCTTTTCAATTGTAAAATCATTAGCCCTTTCTAAGCATAGCTGCGAAACTGTTTCATATTTATTCTTGTTAACAAACAGTTTTTTTATTATCTCGGAAAGTTCTTTGTCATTGCCTTTTTGAAATAAAATTCCTGCCCCTTTTACATTCTCTCGTAATCCAGCCACATCACTAGCAATCACAGGTTTTCCCGCTGCCATTCCCTCTACTGCAGCTAATCCGAAACCTTCCCAATTGGAAGATAATACTACAATATCAACGGTTTTAAGTATCCTTTCCATATCATTTCTAAATCCCAGAAAATGAACTCTATTTTCCACTTTTACTTGTTTTGTTAATTTTATATTCTCTTTTTTGAGAGGCCCTTCTCCCACTAACAATAAATGTACATTTTCTGGTAGATATTGCATTGCCCTTATTAAAGTTTGCTGATCTTTAGATTTTGAAAATCTACCAGCCATACAGATTAATCTTACGTCTTCTGTAAATTCTTTACAAATATCTGACTTTTTGTATGGCAAAGCATTTTTGAATTTTTCTACTACAATCCCATTTTGAATAATAATAAACCTATCTAATTTATTTTTTGGTTGAATCCATGATATGAGATTATTATGTGTTTGTTGGCTAATAGATATTATCTTATCATAGCTAGAATATATGAATTTCTCTATATATCTAAAGTAACTTTTTTTTCTCCTTTTGTTATATGTGCTATGCTCTGTCATTACAAATTTTGGTTTGTGTTTTAATATGAGTTTAGATGCAATAGCCACCCAATATATTGTTGGAAATAGGTGTGCATGAACAATATCATAATTTCCTTTAATTATATACTTTCTAATATAACTGATATTTAATGGATGATTTCTATTCCTAAAGGGTACAACATCAATTTTTATACCATGATTTTTTAATTCTTTATCAAACACATTATTATTATCGTTTAATAAAAGAACATCAACAAGAACTCCTTCTTGTTGGTTCAATAATGGAACTAATTCTTGAATTAGCTTTTCTGCTCCACCACTACCTAGATTGTTTATAACGTGTAAAATTTTCATTTTATTCATGTATCTGAATTACACCCCATAATACTCTTTATACCACTCTACAAACTTTCCTATCCCTTCATCAATATTTGTATCTGGCTTAAATCCCACATCTCTTATCAAGTCATCAACATCTGCATAAGTTTTAGGAACATCACCAGCTTGTAGTGGTAGATACTCTTTCTGGGCTTTCTTACCTAGATGTTTTTCTAATGTCTCTATAAACTCCATTAACTGCACTGGTTTGTTGTTCCCAATGTTGTATATTTTATATGGAGCATAGCTTGTACTAGGATTCGGATTGAGTTTATCATAATTTTTATTTGGTTTAGGTGGGTTGCTTATTACCCGTATTACTCCTTCAATTATATCATCAATATACGTAAAATCTCTTTCCATTTTACCGTAGTTAAAAACTTTTATAGGTTCATTATTTAGTATAGCTTTAGTAAATATAAACAGTGCCATATCAGGCCTACCCCAAGGACCATAAACTGTAAAGAACCTTAAGCCCGTTGTCGGTATATTATAAAGGTGGCTATATACATGAGCCATTAGTTCATTGGATTTCTTAGTAGCTGCATATAAACTTACTGGATGGTCTACATTATCACTTGTTGAAAAGGGCATTTTTTCGTTCGAACCATAGACACTGCTTGATGATGCATATACTAAATGTTCTACATTATTATGTCGACAGGCTTCTAATATGTTCATAAATCCATAGATATTTGAATTTATATAAGTATAAGGATCTTTGAGACTATATCTTACACCTGCTTGCGCTGCTAGGTTAACTACTATATCGATGCGGTAATCTTTAAAAGTGCTATCTATTGCCTCTTTATCTTCCAAATTTGCATATACAAATTGGAAATTCTCTTCCTGTTTTAAAATATTTAACCTCGCTTTTTTTAAGTTTACATCATAGTATTCATTTAGGTTGTCCAGGCCTACAACTTTGCAACCTTCATTAAGTAATCTTTTTGATAAGTGAAAGCCAATAAATCCTGCTGCTCCAGTTACAAGATATACTTTGCTCGTATCTAGTTTTTTATAGTCACTCATCACCTTAAAGCCTCCAATATTGGAAGTTCATCTTTTCCGCTTCTTTTCTATCAAAGATTCCCTTTACATCAATCAACACATATTTGTTTTCGTTTTTTCGTTCATCAGCTGTCACAGCAATTTCTTTTATTGCTTCTGGATGATTGTTCCATATATTGTTATACATTTTCTTGATATCCTCTAATTTCATTGATTGAAATTTCTCATGTGCTACAGCAAAGACTACTGCATCAACATCATTTATTTCTTCTATGTCATATAGTTTTATCCCATAGGTTTTCCATAAGTCTTCTTTATCCGCAACTGGGTCTACAACTTTTACAATTACACCATATTCCTCAAGTTCTTTAATTACATCAACAACTTTAGTATTTCTGACATCGGGACAATTTTCTTTAAATGTAACGCCAAAGATTGCTACTGTTGAACCTTTGATTTGCTTGTCTGCCTTTATCATGTTTTTTACAACGTTTTCGGCAACATATTTCCCCATATCGTCATTTATCTTTCTTCCTGCAAGGATGATTTGTGAGTGATACCCCATTTGTTCGGCTTTATAAGTAAGATAATATGGATCTACTCCAATACAGTGACCACCTACAAGACCCGGAGTAAATTTTAGAAAGTTCCACTTAGTTCCTGCGGCTTCTAACACTGCTTTTGTATCTATACCCAACTTATTAAAAATTATAGAAAGTTCATTCATAAAAGCAATATTTATATCTCTTTGGGAATTCTCAATAACTTTTGCAGCTTCTGCAACTTTTATACTCTCGGCTTTGTATACTCCTGCTTTTACTACTAGTTCATACACTTTAGCTATAATCTCCAAAGCCTCCTCATCCATGCCTGATACAACTTTTACTATGGTTTCTAATCTATGTTCCTTATCTCCCGGATTGATTCGTTCAGGAGAATAACCTACCTTAAAGTCCACACCGCATTTTAAACCTGATTCTTCTTCCAATATCGGCATGCAGATTTCTTCTGTAACTCCAGGGTAAACAGTAGATTCATATACAACAATAGAGCCTTTAGTAAGATTTCTGCCTACAGTTTTACTAGCTTCAACAAGTGGTCTAAGATTAGGTGTTTTATCAGGATTTATTGGTGTTGGTACAGCTACAATATGAAACTTACAATCTTGCAGATATTTTTCTTCCCAGGTCAGAAATGCTGTGGTTTCCTTTACAGCTATATCTCCAACTTCTTTTGTAACATCTATTCCCTTTAGATACTGCTTAACTTTTTCTTTTGATGTGTCATAACCAACTACCTCAGCAACCTTAGCAAAAGAAATAGCAAGGGGTAATCCTACATAACCTAGGCCTGTTACAGAGATTTTTTCTTTTCTGTTTTTTATTAATTCATATAAGTTCATCTTAACAACCTTCTTTTATGACAGCGTTTATTGCTCTCATATATTCATCAACAACCATTTTTCTGTCAAATTCTTTTACCACTTTATTTCTAGAATTTTCTCCCATAAGCTTTCTAGTGCTGTCATCCAAGTTTATAAATTGAACCAACTTTTCTTCTAAAGACTCGACCGATTTCACTTTAAATAAATATCCATTATAACCATCTTCTACAATTTCTTTACAACCCGGTATGTTTGATGCTATAAGAGGTTTACCCATTGCAGCACCTTCTAATAATACATTTGACATGCCTTCATGGTATGAAGGATGAACTATACAGTCAACTTCTTTTATTTCGTTTCTGACATCATCAGATTTGCCGAGATAATTAATTTTTTTGTTTTTGTTGTATAGTATTAGGTTTTTATACTTCTCCTCTTCAAATGGTCCTAATATCTGAAATTCTATATGATCATATCTGCTTGTTATCTTTTCTGCTACTTTTAAATATTCCTCTATTCCTTTTTCTTTCATTATCCGACCAACGAATAAAAATCTAATATTATTATCCTTTTTATCCCATTCTACAGGTTTATACTTCTCAATGTTAACCCCTGAACCAGGTATTAAAACTGTTTTTTCACTGCTAACTATGTTATTTTTAATAAAAAAGTCTAGGTTATGTTTGTTTTGGAAAAAGATGAGTGTTGCTTTACTACAGGCATATTTATACATTCTTTCAACTAAAATTTTTAAACTACCACTTGTAAGCGAAGAACCAATGCCAGTTACATTCATAATGGTCGGCTTGCCAAGTTTGCTCGCCACATAGCTTCCGTAAATATTAGGTTTGATCGTGTATGTCAAAATTATATCCGGACTTACAGTTTTAACAATTTTTACATATCGAATTATAAGTTTTATATCTTCGAAAGGATTTAAACCCCTTCTATTAATATGAGTATGGATATATTTAGCTCCGGCATCTACAATTAATTTTACCATTTTGTGTTCTTTAGGTTCAGGAACTGCAAAATACACTTCTAAACCTTGCTTTATGAGTTCACAAATTAATTCAAACCTAAAATTATATAAACCAACTGCATTGTTGGCTAATATCAATACTTTTTTCTTCAATGAAATCACTCTTTTGTTTTTAATAATTTCAGCTTTTCCACAACAATTTTTACTTCTTCCTCACTTAAATTACTACTGCAAGGTATATTTATCAAGTTCTTCTCATAGAAACTTGCCTTTTTAATTCTATATCTTTGATTGTCTAAATATGGTTTTTGCTTATGTATTAATCCCCACAATGGTCTTGTTTGGATGTTTTCATCATTTAACTTTCTTAGAAGTTCATCTCTATCCATTCCATATTTGTCCTTATCTACAATTACTGAATAAAACCAGTGATTTGCTCTGGTATCAGACCTAAAAGGCAATAGCGTCAGACCGTCTATATCCTTTAAGGCTTCTTTGTATAGGTTGTAATTTTTAATCTTTGTTTCTATAAAACTCTCAAGTCTGTCAATTTGGTCTACTCCAAAAGCAGCTTGTATATTGGTCATGCGGTAGTTATATCCTATTTCATCATGTATAAAATATAGTGGATCTGTTTTTGCTTGCACTCCTAAAAAAGCTGCCTTATCAAGTAGTTCTTGGTTGTTAGATACTAACATTCCTCCGCCACCAGTTGTAATTATCTTATTGGCATTAAAAGAATACACTCCAATATCCCCTATGGTCCCACAGTATTTGCCTTTATACTTTCCTTCTAAGTAGTAAGATCCTAAGGCTTCAGTTGAGTCTTCTATCACTTTCAAGTTGTACTTTTCTTTTATATCCATCAGTTTTTCCATATCAGCCGGGTTGCCAAATACATGGACTACAACTATTGCTGATATTTGTCTTTTAGTCTTTTTGTTGATTACTTTTCCGTCTATAAAATCACATTCATATTCAAGAAATTCTTCGAGTTTATCCATATCCATATTTAAGGTATCATCACAGTCCATAAATACAGGTTCTGCTCCCACGTATTTAACTGGGTTTACTGCTGCTATAAATGTAACCGTGGGAACTATAACCTCATCTCCCGGCTTAATATCAAGCACCCTTAATGCAAGATGAAGGCCTGCTGTGCCACTTTGGCAGGATACAGCTCTTTCTGCACCTACATATTTGGCTACTTTGTTTTCAAATTCTGTTATAAATCTTCCACCAGTTGACACCCAGCCTGTCTCTATGGTTTCCCTGATATGCTCAAGAATGTCTAAGGAAAGGTTAGGGACTGAAAGGGGTATTGCTTTGTTAGTCACTATCAATCACTCCAAGACGCTTTTTTATTTTCGCCGGTATACCTGCCACCATAACATTATCAGGTACATTCTCAGTAACTACTGCTCCAGCAGCAACAATTACATTGCTGCCGATTATTACGTTATTGATGATATTAGAACCTAAGCAAACCCAAGTGTGTTTTCCGATTTTCACAGTTCCTCCCAAATGAACACCAGGTGAGATATGGACTCCGTCTTCTAATACACCATCGTGATCTATGCTACTAGAGGTATTAATGATACAACCCCTACCTATAATCACGTTTGTATTTATAACAGCTCCTGCCATAACCGCTGTGCCTTCATGTATTTGGCAGTTATCACTAATTGAAGTAAATGGGTGTATTAAAGCTGGAATAAGGAGTCCTTCTTTCTTTAGATTTTCTATTAGTTTTAGTCTAAGTTCATTATCACCAATAGCAACAAAGGCATAATTATATCTATCTTTATAAATACGATAATCATTAAATTGACCAATAACCTTAATTCCATTAACTTCCCTTAGTTTTTCATTATCGTCAAGAAATACTATTTCATCCCACTTCTCCATGAGCTTAGCAATTTCAGCAACTACTTTTCCGTGCCCACCAGCACCTAGAATCATTAATCTAGACATTGTTTCACCTTAAAACTGAATAGTTTTTCCTGAACTGCCAGTAAAAAAAGGCATAGTATCATTTGTAGAATTATTTATGCCTTTTTTATTTAAGACGCTATAAATCGTAAGTAAGAAAATCTTTAAATCCAGGAAAAAAGACTGGTTATCTACATACCAAATATCATATTGGAATTTTTCTTCCCAGCTTATAGCATTTCTACCGTTGACTTGGGCCCATCCAGATATTCCCGGTCTAACCTCGTGTCTTCTCATTTGTTCAGGCGAATAGAATTTTAGATACTCTACTAATAGTGGCCTGGGCCCTATGAAACTCATTTCACCACGAATAATATTAAAAAGTTGTGGAAGCTCATCTATACTGGTTTTTCTTAAAAACGACCAACTTTAGTAATTCTTTCAATATCCGAAAGCTTTCTACCATCACGCTCTGTGTCAACAATCATGGTTCTGAACTTAAAAACTTCAAAGATTTTTGCATCTTTACCTGGTCTCTTTTGTTTAAACAATACCGGGCCTTTTGGGTCTTCTATTTTTATTGCCAATGCCGCTATTAGCATAATAGGTGATAATATTATTAACAAAACAATCGCAAATAGAAAATCCAGAATTCTCTTTATATACTTTTTGTACATTAATCTGAACCTCCAAGAGGTTTAATTTGCTCAAGCCAAATCTCCATACTTTCTATAAAAATAGTGTCTTTGGTCTCCTTAGGTATATCTATTCTAATCCATTGTTTTCCATCTTCTATGTCTTTTGTAGTTACAAATGTTGAAGTTATATTCGTTATTTCGGTGTTTAGGTCCATCTGCTTTATCTGATGCTGCACGATTTGACCCTTGCGGCTAAAGATGTTTATCACCGGAACATTGGTAGTATTTTCACAACCGATAAGCAAGTTTACTCTATACTCAGTAGTAGGTTCTAATATTATATCTTTTTTGGTAATCAAATACGACGGTTCTTCACCATTATTTGTAATTTCTACAGCTTTATTTCGTATGCTAGTTTCCATTAAACCTTTTTGAGAGTTGTATATATACCACAAATCCGGTACACTATCGTTGTCAGTATCTACAGTAAAGTCAGAGGCGAAGATGAGTTTGTCTAGTTTCCTATAATATGTGTCATCGTCTATATTCTCAGCTAAGAGCTTTGATTTGTAGACATAGAGCATCAACTCATTTGGAAGTTCAAGTTTGTTTCTTGCACTCTTTGGAACTTTGCTGTTGTATTGGGAGATCTTATCAAATATTTCTTGGGATTTATTTAATAGCTCTATAGCTTTATCTTTTTGTTCCTGCCTTATGTAAACCACTGCTGTTTTGTAATAGGCATCGGCCAGGTTGTGCCAGTTTTCTATATTAAATGGATTTATTTCGGTTATCTCTTCTAGCAAAGAAATTCCTTCGTCTAGCTCACCATGTTCTAGATAGTAAGCTGCAAGTTGAGTCTTGAGCCTGGCATTATAAGGTTCCAGGTTTACGGCTTCCGCTCGCATATCTTCAGATTTTTGAAGAAGGTCATCATTTTCTGTCTGTAATGCTATAAAATAATCAAGCTGTGCCAGATCGGCCTTAAAAGATGCTGTATACGGATCATATTTTGCCGCTTTTTCAAAGTATTCCCTGGCTTTTATAATATCCTGCTCCTCTATGCTCCTTACAGCCTGCTGGCCGTAGGTGTATCCCTGGTACAGCAGGAAGGAAAAAATCACAAAGGCACAGGATACCCCGACTAAAGCTATGGCGGGCCAGGCTGTCTTGGTTGGTTTTTGTTCTACTTTTATTGTAGTTCCTGAAAACTTAACTACACCAAATAGCTGCCACAGGTAAAGGGCTACAGCTCCTAAGGAAAGGTTAAAGTCCATGCCGCTGTGGCCTAAAAGGGCAACTAAAGCTGACAGAGCACCCCATGTGAGGACTTTTGCGGTAATGTCAATATCAGATACCATGGCCTTGTATACTGTCATAAGGGCTGTTATGTAAAAAGCTGCCAGTGCAAGAAGGCCTACTGTCCCTGTCTCTACCCAAAGCTCAAGGAAGAAGTTGTGAACTTCTGTGGTGTAATATTCATACGATTGATATGCGCGGTAAATAGCCTCCCATCCTCCGCCACCTGTGCCAAGAATGGGATAGTCTTTGATAATTTTTAATGCATCCCGATAAAAAATAAATCTACTGGCTACACTTGAGCTTTCAACACTTATGCTCCTAAGCCTTCTACTTACTGCTTCAGGAATGTATTTATAGGCAAGGGTTATGCGCTGGGCAGAGGATATATCATCGGTTTCGTAAAGTTCTGCAGCGTAAAAAGTTGCCTCTGTATTAGGAAAGCGGTTTGTAAAGCCGATGTTTAATCTTACAGTATCCGGTCTTGTGGTAAAAGTGATTTCCCTTACTTCCTCATTGATTTCTTCCACTATATATTCATTAACAATTCTTACACTATTGCCTGCCTCATCGTAGCTGTTTATCAGTACACCGGCACCCCACTGTTCTTCTTTCTCACCAGGTTTTGAAGATACTATGACTTTTAGAGTGTACTCTGTATCAGGTTTTACATCTTGTATGGGGTACCACGATGTCTTCCAGCTCTCTTCCTCATTTTCTTCATGGGAGATGGTAAGAGGTGCTTCAGTGGTAAGGGCAGTATATGCCCCTATGCCTCCCAATATGATGAGAATGATGAAAACAGATAGCACTATTTTTGGTTTTATACGCAAAGCAAAACGTTCGCTTATCTTCTCTGTTATATAAAACAAGGCTATGGACAATATAGCTCCAGCTATATACCAAAGCCACACTTTTGTTTTTTCATCAGCAGAAATGGCCATACCAAAGCCTGGCGAGGCTAGCACTGCTGCAATGAAGCTTTGAAAAGAATAGCCCAAAGCTTTCAAGCGGTACTGATTAGGCATACCAACAACTAATATCAGATAAAAAGCCGGAAAGAGCAGCCAAGCACCTCTAGACAATGTAAAAAGGAAACACAAGAACAGTGTATAGTTTATAAATGCAAGTATAGCTTTTTGTGCGCGGCTTTCTTCAGTTACCCAAAGAGAAGTTGATAGCATAAATGCAGCGGTAAGATATGCCGCCAGGGTATTAGGGTATTGTAGTGTGGAGCTAATTCTATTTCCTACAATAGCACCGTTATATGTAAAGGTGCCGGCAGCAGCTCCGATGCCAATAAAGGCTACGCCAAAGGCGGATATGACCATTGCCCACAAAATCGCCTTTATATCATCTTTAGTTCGGGGAAAGTCCGAAACCAGGTAAAAAGCAATAAAGTAGTTGATGTACTTTAAAAACTCTCCGATAGCAGAGCGGATGTTTACTGCAACAAATATAGATAGGAAATAAGCTCCCACCAGGGCAATAGCAGCATAGTCCATGGGGGAACTGAAGACACGGTATTCTTTTAACACTTTTATTTTATAGATTATGTAAAGGAGAAATAGTATGCCGCTGTATATATGTGTAGGCAAGAATTCTTTATCAAAAAACATTCCCCTAAAATAGGGGGGATATAGGAGAAGTATAATAAGACCTATGTATACTATATAGTATAGAAAGCCTCTGTCTTTTTCGCGTATTGCCCGGGAAATATTTTTACTTTTTTCGACTTTTTGCTCTTGTTTTTTACTCGGTTTTCTTCCCACGTTGTCGCACCTCAATTAATGACTTTGAGAAAGGTTTTTAATGGATTTAGGTTCTGCAGAGTTTTTCCAGTAATCCATGAAAAATACTACAAACACTCCCAACATAAGCCCAAGCACCATAGCTATGGCCATATTTAGCATCTTTTTAGGCGCCACAGGGCTGTCAGGCACTATAGCAGGAGATACTATCATGATATTTGCATCACCGATTTTGCTGGATGTGGTGATTCTAGCTTCCTGATATTTTTGCAAGAATGTGTTATAGGTTTCCTGGGCTATGGTATACTGCTGCTGCAGGCGGTTGTATTCCGTCTGCTTTTTAGCAAGGGTTGCTTGCAGTTGTTCTAACTCCGCTTGGGTCTTTTGTATATTTGAAACTAGAGCCGTTTTTTGGGACGCAATACCTGCCAAAGCCACTTCTAAGTCGGCTACTTTGGCACTTAACAAAGTGTAGTTTTCGTTTATCTCTTGGCTTTTGACCGTAAGACCTGCTGCATTTGACATATCACCGGTCTTACCAGAAGCAAGGCCTGCCATAACCGGATCATCTAGGATTGATTTGTCCAGCTCCAGATATTTAGGTTCTTTGGCAAGGCTTGCCCTGGCACTTTCCAGTGAAGCCTTAAGTGCTTTTTCTTCAACGTCAAGTTCTATTAGCTTTGTTTTAAATTGGGTAATTAGCTCAAGCTTTGCATCAATGTCTTTTTGAAGTTCCGCCACATTTTGCGGCTGTGCCAGGAAGTTTTTCAGTTCTTCTGTTGCTGTCTCAAGGTTCTTTTCCTCTTCCTTCATTTGATTTTGTATGTAAGCTGCTGATTTTCCCATTTGCTCTTGCAGTGTAGCAGAAAGAAAGTCAACGTATTTTGGCGCTAATGTGTTTGCAATTCTGGCCGCCATTTCAGGATCTTTGTCTTTTACTGAAATTCTGATTAGGTTTGTATCTTTAATAGCTTCGACATTTATCATATTCCGCAGGGTATTTAAGCTGTACTCTTCTCTATTTAAGTTGAGCTCATCAATAACCTGGTTTAATATATGAGGGTTCGTCACTTGTACCCGATAAGTTTCGAGGGTCATTTGAGGATACTGGGATAAATATGAAAGCAAGGTATCATAGGCACTGTCTTGCCTCGAGGGCGCATTACCTTGCACTAGTGGCGACACCATTAGGGTGCTTCTTGCTTCATAGGTAGGGGATATTATGAAAAAGCTGAATATGCCGGTAATTATCACAGCTGTAATGGTGATAGCTGCTATAATCCATTTGCCTTTTAGTACTATTTCGATAAGTTCTCGCAAGGTGATTTCTTCTTCCATGACTTTCCTCCTAAAATTGTTGTTTTTTGTAAGTTACCCTCAACTTTAATTTATTCTACACAAGATGTGGAATTCCTTCTTCTAATTAGCAATCTAAGACCGGTACCGCCAATTGCTCCAATAGTGTCAATTAGGACATCGGATACTTGCGCACTTCTACCGGGCACAAAATGCTGGTGTATTTCATCAGACATGGCATAAAGGATACAAAGTAAAATAGACATGATAAATGCTTTAAATTTAGGCACTTTGCTTGTCTTCATTGCATTCATGACTAATGCGCCCAATATGAAATATTCGCCTATATGGGCACTTTTGCGCAGTATGTATTTAAAGGTCTTTACTAAGTTTGTTGTAGTGCCTGTTTGTGAATCCGGCGGTATTATTACATTTATCTTTTTCATTATAATCTCTGCGGCCATGTCGCTAAGACAGGTTGACTTTGTGCCGTGTTGAGCAGAAAAGGTAAAGATAAGTAGCATCCAAAGCACAACTGCTGTCCATGAAAGGATTATTTGTAGCTTTTGGTTTTTTAATCTTTGCATTGCAATACATCCTAATCTTCTATATTGTAGGGACTTTCATTTTAGTATATCAAAAAAACCCTCGCAGTGCGAGGGTGATGTAGGTGTCTCCCCCATTATTAAAAAGCAACTTTTCTGATTCTGTAGATATCCTCAATTCTTCCAGATATAATTTTATCCTATTATGGTAGGTTGTTCAATAGTTACATCAGGTTGTAGAGTTAAGTATATGGTAATACCTTGCGCGTAAAGCTAAACTAATATATGGTTTTGGCGTAAAAGGGTATTTAGTTTAGACCGGTAAATGCCACTGGTTGTATTTGCCAGGCTCATTGGGCTAAAAATTGATTTGGTGAAGGCCAGGCGTCACCCAAGAGGTGGCAGCCTGGCTTTTTTGTTTTTTCGCTGGCCCAGCTATAATGAAGTCACAAACAAACACTTCCCCCCTCAAAGGAGGTGATATGGCAATAGCGGGAAGTGAACTTCGAAAGGAGGTGAAAAGGTATGGCAGTGGTTGCTACTCCATTAAATTCCGGTCTTCGCATAATTGTCGAAACCGGCAGAGATGAAAACGACAAACCTGTCTTTAGGACCAGATCTTACAGCAACGTAAAGACCGACGCTGCAGATGAGGATTTGATGAGTGTTGCAAATCAGATAGCGAACATTCAAAGTTACCCGGTATATGCTATTCGCCGGACCATGGAATTTGAACTGGCAGAAGTCTAGCGGGGAGCCCATATAGGGCACCCTCACCTAAAATATGAAGGGAGGTGAAGGGCATGGATAAAAATTTAGAGCTTATCTTTAAGAACGTAGCCGGAAAAAACGCCAGACTTTCCATACAGAATCCTAAAGAGGATTTGACTACCCAGGAAGTGGAAGCTTTGATGAATGACATTATAGACAAAAACGTGTTTGAAACTTCCGGCGGTGATTTGGTTGAAATTGTAGGTGCACGCATTGTTCAAAGAGAAGTTATCGATCTTTTAGGATAAAGCATTAGCTGGGTGCCATAGGCGCCCGGCTAAATTTGTAATCATAAACATCAATATGGGGAAGGAGGATTTTTATGGAAGACTTGGTGGCTCAGGTAGCCAATGTAGGCTTTCCCATTGCCGTGTCCATTTATCTTTTGGTAAGGCTGGAGGCTAAAATGGAAAGCCTCACTGCCAGCATCTATGAGCTGGCCAAGGTCATCGAAGGCATACGGGAATAGGTTAAGACATACTCATAATTAAGAATAAAAAGGAGTGATTTTATGGAAAGGTTATATCCCAGGTTTATTGTTATTCACCATACGGCAGGTTTTGATGTATCTGCCCTCACCATAGATGGTTATCATGCAAAGCAGGGGTTTGGAATAAAAATTTCATCTCCAAAACCTTTGGTAGATGAGTATATTCGCAGGGGTTTTAGACAGGTCACAGGTGGTGTCATAGTCAGTATCGGGTATCACTATCTAATCAGGGCAGACGGCACCGTAGAAAAGGGACGGCCGGATTTTATCCAAGGTGCCCACTGCACGGCTGATCAAATGAACTTTAGGTCAATTGGAGTAGCTCTAACAGGCAACTTTGACTCTAAAGACAACCCTCGCGGCCAGAAGGGGCATATGAAACCTACTCCGGCCCAAATGACATCACTTAAAGAGCTCATCTTTTACTTAATGGAAATTTACCAGATTCCAAAAGAGCATGTGCTAGGGCACAAAAACGTGAAGCATGCAGCAACCAGGTGCCCCGGCGATAGGTTTGAACTCAATATTTAAACTTTTATTATTTTTTGCCTTGACGCAAACATATGTTTGGTATATAATGGACTTGCTTTCGCCTCTTGCCATTGGTTTAACATCTGTGTCGGAGGTGTGTCCCATGAATGTAGCGGAGATTGTAGAAAAGGGGCTTGCCGCTTTTTTGCCCGTCTATGACGACGGCAATGTAACTCAAGTTTTAACAAGCAGCGGCAAACAGTTTCTGGTTAGAAGGACGTGCAAAACGGTATTAAAAAATCTAGCCAGGTTTTACAATATAGATCTTACGGCAGCTCGTGAGCACTACGGCAAGGCAGTCAATAAAAAGCAGGGGGTTCCTATTCCATTCGCATCAAACCTCTTGCTGATACCGGTAAAAGCGCGCAAAAACCCTCTCGGTGAAAATGACGGCACTTTAGGTTATGTAAACTATAGAGAAATAAGGGATGTGGAAGATGGCAAGGAAGGTAGCTGCCATATTATCTTTAAATGTGATAAGGAACTTGAAGTACTTGTAAGCAAAGACACCATGAAGGAATATATAAAAAATGCTCAGCTGGTAGAAAGTTGTTTTCTAAATCGCCACTTTGACGGATCAAATGGTGCAAATAAAAATAATGAACAAAAATCCATTGAAAATGATGAGGCACAGCTTCGAGATTATCTTTTAAAACTGCTCTTAGAAATAATTTACATGCAAAAAAATCAGGCCGCAAAATAATTTGGGCCTGATTTTTCATTAGCTTGCGAAACTGTAGCAATTATGGCTTTCCCGGAATTCATTTACATCTACATTCTTAAATCTATCTAGAGAAAGTTTTGTCATATCTATGTTTAAATCATCAGAAGGTTTCCCATCTGCGATTACCTCTGAAATGATTCTGCCGGTAATGGCCGAAAGGGCTATACCGTCTCCTTCATGTCCTGCAGCCATGATAAATCCGGGAACTTCAGGCACTTCTCCAAGGATCGGCAGACCGTCGGGAGTATAGGGCCTCAAACCTGCAAAGCTGCGGATAACATGAACATTTTTAATGGCAGGCACGATTGAAGCTGCATGTTTTAATATGGCCTTTAAGGCCTTATGAGTGGTTGTTTTGTTAAATCCGACAAATTCCCTTGTACCGCCTATCAAAAGGTTGCCGTTTTCGGTTTGACCCAGGGCCAGGCCCACGCCCAGCTTTGCCATTTCGTCTGTGCCTAAAAGTTCCGGCCTGAATTTTGCCGTGATATAGCGGGCACAGTTTAATCCACCATGAATGAGCTTAGGAACAGGTTCTGTAATTATGATCTGTCCTCTCCTCGGCACAATGGGAATGTTAAGTCCTACCATCCGGCCTATAGTCGGTGCATAGACGCCGGTGGCATTGACTACATATTTACATAAAATCTCACCGCTATCCGTCTCAACTGACTTTATTCGGCCTTTTTCTAATTTAATGCCCGTTACTTTAGTTCCTAGCGAAAACTTAACTCCATGTTTCTTTGCTCCTCTATAGAGGCCTAAGGTCAAGTAAATGGGATTTGCTTCGCAATCCATAGGGCTATAAGTTGAGCCAAGGATATCTTCCGATAAGGCCGGCTGACGGTCACGGGCCTCATTTTTGTCAAGGAGCTTTACGTCAAGGCCTAGTTTCTTTTGCCTTTCCACAAATCCTTCCATTACCTTCCACTGATTTTCGTTTTGAATTACAATCATGCAACCGTGATTTAAAAATTCTATATCCGTATCCAGTGACTTTTGCAGCTCTGGAAACATCTTTACACTCTTTAATGCCAGTTCCAGGTGAATCCCGGGATTTTTTGACTGCAGCAGCACTGCCTTATCACAGGCTCCGGATGTTCCCATGGCAATGTCGTCTTTTTCAATTACATGGGTAGGAATCCCTCTTTTGCCTAAATGATAAGCTATTGAGCAGCCTACGACGCCACCACCTATGATGACTACATCTGATGTTTGCAAAAGCCTTCCTCCTCTTAGTTTCATTTTACGCAATGTTTTATGGAATCATAAACATAATTGGTCAATGTGACAATATCAAACACCGGCCGTTGGACCGCCTTTTGGACTGCAGCCCTGAAAGGCGGCATATTGGTGCACTCAAAGACTATGGCTCCCACATCAGGGTTTTCCTCTATCATGGTCCGTGCTACTTCAACCATCTCTTCCTCTACCTTTGCTACATCCATTTCCTCTTTGCCTTCTATGAAAACTCTCGTAAATTCCTTCTGCTCTTCCATGCCGTATATAACCTTGTTTATTCCTTCTGCACCTACCCCTTGAAAATGAAGTGGGGTAAGATGTGGCTTGCTGGCGGTCATGATGCCGATTTTCTTATCCTGCCCGATCATAGCCGCCACCAAGGGTAATTGCAGCAAACTTGAGGAAAACACCGGTATATTTACCGCTCGAGCTAAATGTTTATGAAATATGGCCAGAAACCCGCAGCTGGTAGTTATGGCGCACACGCCCTCCTGCTCCAGTTCTTTAGCAGCCTCAATAAAGGGCATAATAAGGGCTGGATCCGCTTCTTTAACTACCCTAACTGGTGTGGCTCCTGAAACTTTTCTGTATCGCACCGGAAAAGGAAAAGTAAGGGCATTGCCTATATCGCCAGGTATCCTGGGAAATTTGGTGTCAAGCATCAAAATTCCGATGCTTTCACCGTATACATTTTTACCACCGGTTACGATCATAGGCAGATCCTCCAAGTTAAATAATATTATCTATCTTCACTGTTTATTATCTCTTCAACGGTAATTGCCCTCACAGGGGGCCTTGAAGTGTCCGGCATGATCTGTTCTGCAGCCTTATGTTTTGACAGCATCTGCGTTACCAAGCGGCGGCAGGTTCTACCCTGGCAAAGGCCCATGCCGGCACGGGTCCTTTTCTTTACGCCTGCGACGGTGGTAGCACCGTCAGCTATGGCTTCTTCTATCTCCTTCCTGGTAACTTCCTCACAACGGCAGATGAATTCTTCATTCATGTTCAGGACCTCCCAATCTCTTTATACTGCGTACCACGTTTATATACTCTTGGTCTACCTCTACCGTAATTACTGCTGTTTGATCGTATTTTGGAGATTTTATCACCCTTAAAACCTTGCCTGAAGTTACGGTTTTACCGCTGCGGTCTACACAATCTACAATTTGACCTTTTTCCGGCAAGGGATAATATTCATAGGGAAAACTTATTTCTGCCTTGTCTTTAGAACCATTTACTACAAATATGGCAAGGCCGGGACAAGCTGCTATACAGTTCCCGCAGCCTACACATTTTTTCGGGTCAAGCTTTGGCAAATTCGTAATAGGCTTTCCTACTTGGATAGCTCCATAGGGGCATGCCTCTTCACAGGGGTTGCAGGGAATTTCCTGGGCGCATTCTATAAAAGCAACGGGGCCCCTTTTGATCCTTTCTGCATCCGGAACTCCGGGGATTTTCGCCAGTTCCTCATCTGACGGAAATCCCTGATATTTTACTCCGATTTTTTGCGTCATGCCAACTGCCTCCTCGCTTGTAACTGCTTAATTTTGGCTTTAAACCGACCTTCGCCAAAAGGTCCGGTTCTAAGAGAGTTGAGGCGCTGCCAGATTTCGTCTTTTAATCGTTTAGCTGTATCTTCGTCATAATAGCCCAGGCTTTCTGCACTGGCAACTCCCGCAAGCCTCCCCTCTTCCATAGCTGAAGATGCTTCTTCCACACCGGTTATATCACCGGCCACATAGATTCCTGGAAGTGTAGTTTCCATATTTTCATCGTGAATCGGCACATGGCCTCCAAGCGGCGGAATAAACGTAAATTCGCATCCTGCCATCCAGGCAAGCTCCGTAAGAGGCGAAAGACCTACAGCCAAACATATGGTATCCACATCTAAAGTCCTTTCTGTGCCGGGAATTGGCTGCCATTTTTCATCAAGGCTGTGTATAACTACGCCTTCTACCGCTTCCGTCCCCAATGCCTCTTTTATGGTAGTAGAAACGTATATGGGCACTCCTGCTCTTCTGATTTTGGCAGCGTGGACACCATAGCCGCCGATTTGAGGAGCCGCTTCTATCAAAGCTTTTACCTCTGCTCCCGCCTGCATTAGCTGATATGAAACTATTAGGCCCACATTTCCGGACCCTACCATCAGTATCTTTTTTCCCGGCAAAACCCTGTGGACATTTATCATAGTTTGTGCAGCACCGGCTCCCATGACTCCGGGTAAAGTGCAGCCTGGGAAAGACAACGCATTTTCGGATGCCCCCGCTGCAATAACTATTCTCTCAGCCCGCAGGGCATGGTCTTTTCCGTCTTTTACATACGCCAAAGTCTTATTTTCATATATGCCGTATACGGCAGCATTTAAAAGTACTTCTACTCCCAGTTCTTCCGTTTCCTTTAAAAGCTGCTCTCCTATTCTAAAACCTCTAGTGCCTGCCTGATGTTCCCTAGAGCCGAAAAACTTATGAATCTGTTTAAATAATTGCCCCCCCGGTTTTAAGTTTTCATCAAGCAATGTAACTTTAGCTCCTGCCTTGGCCGCTTCCACAGCACAGGATAGGCCCGCAGGACCTGCACCTATTATGGCAATTTCTGTTGTCTTCATGATTTTTCACCCCATTCTCCCAGACCCTTCTGTGTTTTTATAACCATTCCATTTCTTACAGGGGTAACACATGTCCTTACATTAGGTATTCCGTCAACGATCATAACACAGTCAGTGCATCGGCCAATAGCGCAAAATATGCCCCTTGGTTTGTGATATTTTGGGGTTTCCCTAAACTTTCGAATTCCTGCTGCCAGCAGTGCTGCAGCTATAGGTTCCCCTTCGATGGCCGGCACTTTTTTGCCGTCTACGATGATAGTTGCATTGCATTCCCTTGTTTCATCATTTAGTATGGGGTGATGCTTTATACGCAATTTCGGCTACCTCCTATACCAAGTATAAATTTGTATCACTTTTTTTAAAAAGGTTAGCCCGGATTTACACCGGGCTATAAATCCTAGGGTCTACTGTTTTAAGCTTTCAAATTTGGAGTTTCACTGGCAGAAGCACCTGGGGTCAGCAACGAAACGATGATAGTCACCACCGCCGATATTGCTACGCCCCATAATATACCTAAAGACGACAGTGAAATCACTGAACCGACTATTATGCCTAAACGTGCGCCCCATGGGGTAATGCGGCTGTTTTGTGTGCCCATGGTAAAAGGCTCTCCTGTCTTTTTCCAAAGAAGCCCTACCAAAAGCACAGGCACTATACCTCCACCGGCCATGGTGTAGGCTTTTGAGAACAGGCCAATAATGCTGGACGAGTAAATAGCTGCCAGTGATGCAAAAACACCAACTATTATTGTGAGCAACTTAGCATAATTTACAAGTTCCTGGTCAGTTTTACCCGGTGCAAATGGTCTTATAAGGTCATTGACCAAAATGATGGAAGCGGCATTTAAGTTGGAATCAGCACTTGACATAGCAGCAGCCAATATAAGTGTATATACTACGGCTAAGACCCAAGTAGGCACATAATTTAGCATAAGCCATGGCATGGCCTGGTTGGGGTCCGCTAAATTTGGATTTATGGCATGTGTTACAATACCTACTATTGCAGTAAGGCTTACAAAGACAACTGCTGCGATACCGCTGACTAACATACCATTTCTAGCAGTGGCAGAGTCCTTAGCTGCAAAACATCTCTGCCAATATATCTGAGCTGCCAGTATGCCAAAACATCCGGTTACAAAGTTTTTCATTATGGTCCCTACGGGAACATTGCTGAGGGTTGCAAGTTCAGGTGCCCCAACTTCTGCCAACTTTTGCTGCAGGACTGCAAAAGAAAAGTTTACAGGAGCCAACGCATAACCATAGAAAATAAATGCAAAAACTACTACTATGATACCTTGTAAAAGATCAGTCCAGACTACCGAGTATATGCCTCCTAAATAAGTATATACAATAAATACCACATTGAACAGCATTATGATGGGAATGGGATCTGCTCCGGTGAACACAGCAAATATATCTCCCAGACCTTTGGCCTGACCTCCGACCCAAGCTATCATAATACAGGCTGTCAATACACCGGTGATAGCCCTTGTCACCTTGTCCCGCACTAATAGATCATCCATCATCTCAGAGAGAGTGTTATAAGTAAATCTTCCTGCAAAACCTGCAAAAAGTAGAGCGAAAATAACTTTTGAACCCTGTTCGCCAAAAACAAAGGGAATGTCTGCCATACCTATTTTATAACCTTGAGCAGCATGTCCTATAAAATTGCCCGCACCCATAATAGTAGCAATGTCAGTAAATAGAATTAGGATAAGCGGCAGAGTACCACCAGCAATGGCATAGTGGGAAAAACTTTGACTGGCAGTATCTTTAACCGCTAAAGATATCCAAAGGAAAATGCCACAAAAAACAATAGTAATAATCCATACGAGAGCACTTAAACTCATGTATTCGCCTCCTTTTTAATTTTTTGAAATATATACATTGCCCCAACTATTCTGAAATAACCACCTCCCTTTTTCCCACATTTATAAATATTTAAAACTTTTTAAAATCATTAAGTATATATAAAAAAGTTGCAAAAAATATGCCAACATAGGACCTTTTAATAACAGGCGTTTTGATGAGCGGGGCATCTATAGATTTCTAAAAAATATAAAAATATGTAAACCACCAAGAAAACATAACGGAATCTAAGCGGTTTACAGAAATTATAACTACTTTCTAATTTTTAGAATACGTCATGCTTGAATGCCATATTTTTTTATTTTATTATACAAGGTAGCCAAAGAAATTTTTAAGGCCTTGGCTGCTTTTCGTTTTCCTTCTACGCTGGTTCCATATTCTTTTAAGGCTCGTCTTATTAAATCCTTTTCCATTTCTTCCAGCGGCAATATTGCGTCCCTTGAGTTTACTTTGATTTTGATTTGGTCAAAGTATGGGCGCAGCAGATCATCGGTAATCCATTCTCCTTGACTCATTAGGATTGTTCGCTCAAGAATATTCATGAGCTCACGCACATTCCCCGGCCAATCATATGAAAGCAGCATATATTCAGCTTTTTTCGTAACGCCTTTTATATTCTTGTGAAGCTTCCTGTTGAAATAATCGATATACACCTTGGTCAATGCCGGAATATCCTCCCGCCTTTCCCTAAGGGGCGGTATGTTTATATTTATTACATTTAGCCTGAAATATAAGTCTTCTCTAAAGGCACCCGAACTAATCAGCTCTAAAAGGTCCCGATTGGTAGCAGAAATAATCCTTACATCAATCTTTATAGGCCTGGTGCCACCAATGCGTTCAATTTCCCGCTCCTGGATCACTCTCAAGAGTTTTGCCTGCAGGATTGGACTCATATCACCTATTTCATCTAGAAAAATAGTGCCGCCGTTAGCCAATTCGAACTTGCCCAGTTTTAATTTGCTGGCTCCTGTAAAAGCTCCTGGCTCATAGCCAAAAAGTTCGCTCTCCAGCAGATTTTCAGGAATGGCAGCACAGTTTACTTTTATAAAAGGCTTGCCGGATCTGGGACTTTCAGCATGAATTGCATTGGCAAATATTTCTTTGCCGGTGCCACTTTCACCGGTTATAAGTATGGTAGAATCTTCTCTTGAAGCCTTCCTGGCAAGGTTAATGATTTTTTTCATTTTACTGCTTTCGCAAATTATCTCATCAAATTTGCCCGGGCTGTCATTAAGCTTCATTATCTCATCTTTTAACCCATCGATGACCGAAGTTGAACGCCGAAGTTCTTCAGACAGGCGCAATACCTCGGTTATATCTTGAAATACTACTACAGCACCGGTCATCTCGCCGTTTATAATTATGGGAGAAGCATTGGAAATGACTTCTGCATTGGAACCCACAGCTTTATTTCTCTTACCTATGCAGGGCTTGCCGGTCCTTAAGACCTCAACTAAAGCTCCATCAGGGGAGACTTCAAAAACATTAGTCCCTATACGCTTTGATGCAGGAATGCCTGTTATTCTCGTATATCCTTGATTTACGTATTTGATTATTCCGTTTTTATCCACCATCTGTATGCCTTCTTGGGCTGTATTTAATATAATGGATAATTGTTCTTTTATCTCTTTTATTTCTAAAAGTTCTTTTCGATCTCTAATAATGCTTAACATTATGTTAACAGCCGGTGCCTCCACCAGCACAGTTTCATCGGGAAGCTTTCTTCGAAGATCCTTCACAAAATTCCTATTTCCCGTAACCTCAAAAACCACATCCAGGGTGCAGGATGTTAAAAGCTCCTGGGCAGTTTTAAAACACTTAATGCCTTCATTTTTTGCCATTTCAATACCCGGCGCCGATGAATTAATATCAGCTATTCCCTCAATTTTTATATTATCCATTTGAATCAATGTCTCTAAAAGGGCACTGCCTCCTCGACCGGCGCCTATTATCCCCACTTTTAATTTATTCACTTTTATCACTCCATAAAAAGACTTAAAGCCCTTGTATTCAAATTTCTTGTTTATTTTCTGCATAAAACAAAAAAAATCCTCCTAGCAAAGCTAGGAGATTTATAGGAAACTTGATATAAAGCGTATTAGAAGTTTATTTAATTTATTTTTTATCAAGTAAACCGCGCTGTATCAGGACTTCTCCAATTTGAACGGCATTTGTTGCTGCACCTTTTCTTATCTGATCCCCACAGGCCCACAGCAATATGCCATTTTCACTGGATGTATCCTGGCGAATTCTGCCAACATATATGAGATCTTGGCCCTGGGTATTAATGGGCACCGGGTAAATATTATTTGAGGGATCGTCATATACTTTAACCCCGGGAGCTTTCGACAACAAATCTTTTACTTCCTCAGGGGTTATTTTTTTCTTGGTTTCCAGCAGAATAGATTCGGAATGGCTTCTCATGACCGGGACGCGCACAGCTGTAGTGGTTATTTTAAGCTCAGGGTCATGGAAAATTTTTCGCGTTTCATGGTACATTTTCCATTCTTCTTTGGTATAGTCCTGCTCCATAAAGACATCTATATGAGGAATAACATTAAAGGCTATGGGGTACGTAAAGGCTTTGGGCTCTGGTATAGGCTTGTTTTCGGCATAGCAGCGGACCTGTTCGTCTAACTCTGCTATCCCTTTAATCCCTGCTCCGGATGCTGCCTGATATGTGGAAACTATAATCCTTGTGACACCTGCGTAATCATATATGGGTTTCATTGGGACACACATGATTATGGTGGCGCAATTGGGATTTGATATGATGCCGTTGTGCCAGTCCACGTCTTCTGGATTTATTTCCGGAATTACTAGAGGTACTGATGGATCAAGTCTAAAGGAACTGCCGTTGTCAATAACTACGGCACCTTTTTTAGCAAACACCGGTGCCAAAGTCTTACTTATGGGGCCAGCGGCAAAAAAAGCTATATCAATGCCGCTTATTTTGTCCTCTTCCACTTTTTCCACGGTGATTTCACTGCCCATAAACTTTACCTTTTTGCCCGCTTCACTTTCATGAGCAAATAGACGTATGCTTTCTATTGGGAAGGCCCTTTCTTCAAGGATTTTCAGCATCTCTGTGCCCACTGCACCAGTGGCTCCTACTAGTGCTATATGATATTTTTTCATGTATAAACCTCCAACATAATATGTTTTTTAAAAATAAAACTATGCAAATTCCGTACCACATGACAAGGACCAATGGCGGAATGCCTTTACTTTAGAGATTTATACATTTTTGAAAACTATATGGAAGCACTAAATTTTATGAGCCCTGTTTGAAGCTTATTCTAATTTTTAGAATGACTTTTAAAAACTAAAAATATATTAAGAGGATGCCCCCACGTCTTTTACTGTCTCTTTTACCGTTTCTTTTGCCGTTGCCCTCTCGGGAATTTTTATATTATCAAGGGTCCACTGCATAATGGTCCCAACACTTAAAGCATATGCCAAAGTCCCTAAACCTAAGGGGCCCCCTAAAAGCCATCCGGTAATGGCAGCGGTGCTTTCCATATATGTTCTAATTGTGCCGGGCTTTTTCCCGGTAACTTTTGACATGCCAAGCATAAAACTGTCTCTTGGGCCAGCTCCCAGTTTGCCGTTGATATACATGCCAAAACCTATGCCGCATACAACAATGCCAATAATTAAGTATATGATGGAAACTAACAAGCTTTCGGACGGTTTAACAATATTTAAAGCATCATTAATAGCTAAGTTTAAATCAAGAAATACACCAAAGAAATACATATTTAAAAAGGTGCCGATACTTGGCTTTATTTTGAGAGCCCAACCTATTAAAATCATTATGGCCCCAATTAATTGGGTAATCTGGCCAACGGTAAAGGGAATGTAGTTGGCTACGCCAAGGTAAAACACCGTCCAAGGATCTACCCCTAATTTGGATTCGATTAGGAAGACCTTCCCAAGGGCAGCAATGTATAATCCGCTAAAGAAAAATAATAATTTGAATAAGATTGGACTGTTATCTTTACTCAATTTGATGCTCCTTTAAATATGTTATATGCTACCAACACCTAATTATAGCATTTGACTAAAGTTAATACAATTAGGTAGTCCATGTATCATCAATCACGTAGGCCTTTTATCAACATTGTGGCAAAACTTCCTGAAGGTAAGTTGAACTTTAGCTGCAGTTTTAAAAATCCTGGATAGATATCATCTTCTTTAAAAAGGACTGGAACAGTGTGGTCCCACACAGGAAACACTATTGCCGGGCGGAAAAAGGATTTGAAAAAAGATTTTCGGATTTTGGTCAGATTAAAGTCAGAGGGTTTTAATCCTCGTTCGGACAAAATATCCCTTACAATTTTAGATATCTCGGCATTGCCCGGGATTTTATAAGCCGCGGTTGGAATTTGTGTATTTTTTAATTTTTTCAAAGCCCCTTCATCCAATGTCTTATAAAATGCGTAGTCCATGATCTTCCCCTTTATTTTAAAGGGCTTTTTTATATGTTTTAGCAAAACCTGCTCAAGGCTCAGGTTCCATAGAAAGCTCTGGTATGCCGAAAAGTGCATTGACAGTTCCTCTTTTGGAATGACATTGATGGCCTTTACCAGCTGGCTTTTGCTGTCACCTTCTAAAAGGATTTTTATGATATCCCTTTCGGCCTTTGTTTTGCACAAAGGAGCAATAGCATGCCAGTCGCCCCAAAGCTCTTCTATTTTTCTTTTCCGCTGTTTTTCCGCTTTTTTGTCTCCCGGACCTATTGTGGTAAAGTAGAGCTTTAAAGCACCTTTGTAATGCTTCCTGAGTATCCTTTCAGCTAAAATCTCGTCGGATTTCATTATGCAGCCGAAACGCTGGTCGTCAAAGTAGTTGGGGTAACCGTAGCGGCTAATTTCATGTATACGCTGCAGGATGGATTCCTTTTGGTGCAAAGGGATTTTTCTTGCTGTAATTTCAAATTGATTTCCTTTTAACACTGCTGCAGATACAAAATCATCAGCAAAGCCCATAAAAGTAAGTTTGACATTTGACATGTTAAAGGAAAGGTCGTATTTCTTTGGCACGGAAATATATTGATACGTCACTGCATGACGGTCCTTTCGGCCTCCGTAACCTATTTTGGCCATAGGCATCCTGTTTTGCCTGGCTATGGCAAGAAGCGCATCAATGGTGTTCCAGTGCCGCTTTTCTAAAAGGTATATGCGATAGGGACCGTCAGCCTTAAGCTTTAAATTTATAAGTTCTCTTACGATAAAGTCTTCAGGAGTTACTTTTATTTTCAATATTGCTCATTCCTCTTTATTAGTCTAGAGTTTATCTATAAACCTTAAGTTCGAAATATATTCATCTACTATATCAATTGCTTTAACTAAGTCTGCAGCAATTCTTGAAGCCACCTGTCTATTTAAAGTTCGGTCATCTTCAACAGTTTCTTTTAACTTTTCCAGGTCTTTTTTAAGTAGATTGGCCTTTTTTTGGCTGCTTAAATCAACCTTGATATCCTTTATAAGTTTTTTATATTTTAGTGACTTGTGATACATCATTCCACTGTATTTTACGTATATATCATCTATTTTTCTTATAATATCGGAAAGTATAATGTTTACCGCTTGTTCTGGGTCTTTAGTTGTAACTGCCGGTGTTTTGAAAGCGCCCAGTTTTAACGCACTGCCGTAGCGCCCATTTAACAGGGTTTGGGATTCAAAGATGGCTACCCCGCTTGCACTTTCAGCTCTTGCAGCATCGATCTGCCTCAAGAGTATTTTGGTATCCACTTTCGAAAGTGTAGAAAGGCCCACATTTATCAGGGCATGACCTTTGGAAAAGGCCTGAGTCCTTAATATATCTTCAACAACCGGCTGTTCGCTCAGGTAATATGACATGGGGATAATGACGTTCAGATAGTCTCGGGTTGTCCAATTTTTAGGGTTTTGGAAGGTATCTTTAATGGTTTCATCATAGTCCGGCCATACGTCTGCAGATATTTGAAGTTCCGGCTTTAAGGTCTTAACTTCCGAAAAAATTTTATAGGCAAAGCTGTTGATTATTTTTACCCTAAAGTCACACCATTTTTTCCACAACCTATCTTCTACATCAAGCTCAATTGGATCTTTGCCGAAGTCAGCTTTAAAAAGTTTCCGGGTATATTCATCATAACCGAAATCATTGGAGTAGTCTCCGGATTCGGGATATCTCATATAGTCAAACTGTATGCCGTCAATATCATAAGTTTTTACCAGCTCTTTGTAAAGCTCCGATAAGAAATCATACACTTCAGGTAAAGCAGGATTTAAGAAATAATACTTTGCACCGCTACTATCTGTAAAATATTTATCTCCCTGCCTGCTCACTGCCAGCCATTCGGGCTTCCTTTCTGCCACATTTTGACCTACCAGGAAGCTTTCTACCCATGCATGAACCTCCATACCCCTGGCATGGGCTTCGCCTATATAAGCTCCTAACACATCAAACCCATCATATATAGGGTTGTGCTCCATGATCTTATTTTTGGTAGGGTATATGCCGTATCCGTTCCAGTAGGTTTCAAGATATATAGTGTTTATATTTAAATCTTGAAGCATATCAAGCTGTTTCTTTACTTCTTCGATATTTTTTTCTCGAGGTCTGAGCCATACCCCTCTGTTTTCCACCTTCGGAGATTCAAAGGTCATGTAATAGGCTTGGTCTGCAGTATTTAGTATATCCTCTACGGTTTTAATAAGTTCTCGATACTGTCCGTGATTTAAAAAGGTACTGACTTGCTCCATTTTTGATTTAGCCAAATCTATAATCTGCTCTACACTGTCATAATCGATGTCCAAATACTTTCTTCTCGCAGAAAACAGACTTTCCTGAGCGGATTCTATGCTAATAATCGCCATATCTTCATAGGATTTTGGCGTAAAGATAAGCCTTATTTCGCTTTTTTCTCTATTTAGCAACACCTTTGAGCCCAAGCGGGCGTATTTTTGAAGCCAAGCAGCTTTTGAGCCGTGACCAGATATGACAAAGCCGCCATCGGGGATCTCTAAATCATTTCCGCCAGTATGAATTATTTTGCCATGGCTGCCCACTGCTACTTCATAGCCGTAGGGATTTGTCCCGGTGCGGGCGCCGTAGCTTGAATCATAGATAATGATCTGGTCGGGGCCCCGGAAGCTATCATAGGGCTCTCCCTTTTCTTCGTCCCAGGCTAATGGATTGTCCTCAATTGACAGGGGATTATATGCATCATATGTAATCTTGCCGGCACTATAGGGGTTTATATTGTCAAGGGCAATTATGACCATATCGCCTAACTTTACAGTTTCGCGCAGGACGTTGTAAAACGGATTTCCGGAATGTATGGATATAACTACTCCATTTGACGGTATGGGCGAATCGTTATTTAGCAATTGCCCATTTTCATTTTTTATATCCACTATACGCGTAACTACACCATCTATTACCGTCAATTCCATGCCCCATGGATTGGTCTTAGTGGACTCTCCATAGGACGAATCATAAAGCACAACGTAATTCGCATCTCTTGGTGAGTTTACAGCATTTATAGGCACGGTTAGGTCTTTTATCTTAAAATATTTATCGGGTAGGGCTGGTACCTCAAGGTTTAAAAGTACCGCTTCATCGCCAATATTGATTTCGTCAATAAACTTTACATCATTGCCCGTATATGAGATCACATAGCCGTCAAGGGGAATATATGTTCCTTTTATTCCATTGGTATTCTTATATGTAACTATGTTGTTTACAACCACAATCTCATGGACGCCTTCCGAAAAAGGTTCAGTATGCTCGCCAAATTCTCTAGTATATATTATGGTTTTCCCTTGTTCTCTTTTGTCATTAATTAAATCTATTGCTAGTTCGGTTCCATTTTCAAAGACAACGGTAGGGACGGCAACTTCATCGTCTGCGGCACTTGCCAGCACTTGTATTTGCATCATAAAAATAAAAGCAACAATAATAAATAGAACAGCTTTTTTGAATTTCATTTATGTAGCCACCTTTCGGGGAAAAGTTAAAATCTATACTCTCATGACAATGGTTTAAGAACTGTAAAGGTGCAATTATTTCTATTAAGCTTTTATCAACATGAATAGGTAGTGTTATGTATTAAATCAGCCCAGAAACTTTTCTTTGATTATATTAGCAAATTCTAATATATCCCCTTGGTTTCTTTGAAGAATAGTAAATACAATTTCAGGCTGTACTCGTATATAATCATGGACAATTACATTTCTAAACTGGGCCATCTTTTTAAGATTCTCCGTTAATCCTTCTTTTAATATCCCTTGTTCATAAAGAACTTGAAAGGCATCTTTATTATCGATCGGTTCCCTATAGCCTTCATAAGCAATAATGTGGTTTGCAATATCCAGGCAAGCCTCAATTGCCATATGCAATGTCCGCTCTATATATCGACGAACAACTTTATCACGTTCAAATTTTTCCCAACTCAGCTTCTGTCTAGCTTCATCAAGATCAGTATAGTATTCTTCTAACAACGTTAATCTCCTCACTATTGTTTCTCTATCAACCATCTCTGTATTTCCTCCTCTTTTCTTCCAGTCTTTTCAACGCCTGCATATGATACAAGTCATAAAAAAACTTCATATCGAAATATGCTCTTCGCTTTTCGACTTCAAAGGATACGCGCCGATTAATATCCTTATCAAGAACAATTTCCTTATTTAGCATTACTTGATGAATGAAAAACAAATCAGCACTTTCCAAGTCAACAATATCTACTTTCATCTTTAATAAATCTTCTAAATCATTGGCTATCTCAAGCTTTCTTTCAAAACGATAAAGCAAAGACAATCCTTTAACAAATAATACAGCAATATCTACGTCGCTGTTTTTTGTTGTTTTTCCCTTTGCAACTGATCCAAATAGGTATACAGTAGATATGTCATCTTTGTTCGCAAAGTATGAACGTATCTTTTCAATACAATCTTCTTTATTCATAATAATACTCCTTAAATTAAAGATTTCTACCTAGAGTATATCTTATTTGAGTATTTTTTTAAACAAAATTTAAAGTAGGTTTTATGGCATAGATATATCCTTTTAGCTTTTTGGAATAAGTGGCAAAATACAACTACAAAAAGCTCTGGACATAAGCACCTTAAAACTGATAAACTAATACGTGTATAAATTTAATTTAGAGGGTGAGGAAAATTTTTAAAGAAAAAATAAACAAAACCAAGTTGTTCGTTATGATTTTAGTTATTGCACTTGTGCTTAACTTTATCCTGGTATCATGCGGTAAATCTAATGGAGAGGTAGTGGCTAGAGTAAACAACGAAGTAATTACAAAAGATGAACTGTATGATTATCTAGTTAAGGAAAATGGCCAGACAGCTATTAATGCATTGGTTGCCAATAAAATTATTGACCTGGAAGCTAAAAAACAAAATGTAAAAGTTACAGATGAAGAAGTAGAAAAGGAAATAGATAAAATAGCAGAGCAGTATGGAGGCCGTGAGACCTTCGAACAGTTTCTTGGAATGTATGGCGCTTCATTGGATGATATAAAGGAAAATATCAAGGTAAATATAAAAATTGAAAAATTGTTGGGCTCAGATGTCAAAATAACAGAAGATGAAATGAAAACTTACTTTGAAGAAAACAAGGAAAGCTTTGATGAGAAAGAACAGGTAAAAGCCAGCCACATTTTAGTTGACAGCGAGGATAAAGCCAGGGAAGTCAAGGAAAAACTAGATGCCGGTGAGGATTTTGCAGAATTAGCAAAGGAATACTCAACAGATACTAGCAATAAAGATCAAGGTGGAGATCTTGGATTTTTTGCTAGAGGAGCAATGGTGAAAGAGTTTGAAGATGCTGCTTTTTCAATGGAAATAGGCCAAATCAGCGACCCTGTTAAAACAGATTATGGATACCATATAATTAAGGTTGAAGATAAAAAGCCGGCAAAAGAAGCCACATATGAAGAATGTAAAGATGAAATAAAAGAAATCCTCTTTGACGAAAAGCTGCCTGCAGTATATCAGACATGGATTCAGGAAAAAATGAGTGAGTATGAAATAGAGATTCTTTTAAATAAATAAAAGGGGCAAACGTCTAAAGCCTTCAGTGAAAGCTTCCACTGAAGGCTTATTATTATTCAGATGTTGTATTCCTTGTTTTCTCTAAAGGAACTGGCAAAATGAACGGCTCCGCTTAGGTAGCCTCCTCGTCATGATGAAATTTGTTTGTCAGTTAGTTTTATAGCTTGTTTTTTGCAGGCATTTCGGCACACTCCACAGCCGTAACATTTGTGAGGGTTTATATGGCACTTACCGTCTGCAATTGAATATTCTACTGCTCCAAATTGGCAAAAGCTCATGCAACTGCGGCATCCTATACATAAATCTCTGTCTATTTGTGCCACATACTCAGACTTAAACATAATATCTGTCAAATCGGCGCTTATTTGATATTTATAAGCTAAACAGTCTCTATCACAATTGCATATAGCACCGATAAAAGGTGTTTTAAAAGTCCAGATGGAGTGAACCAAGCCCTGCCTGTCAAAAACTCTGAGAATCTTTTTAGCATCGGCAGGAACAAGCACCTCAAAGCTAGTTTTTAATTCAGGCCAATCAATATTTAAACCTGTAGGATCAATGCCCAGGAGTAGACAGTACCTGGCATTATTTTTTCCTGCTGTAACGCTTCGGCATATGCACGGAATTCTAGTAATGGATTGGACGTTTTCTACTATACTTTCGGCATCTTCAATGGGTATCACCTGACCAAAGTGGTATTTTTTTAAATGAGCTGTAACTATTTTTTTTATAAAGCGGTGTGCTAATGGCGCTTTGTTTTTTACCCATTGCAATTTGCCGAAATTATCCATCGAATTGTTTCTAATATTTGAAACGAATTGTTCGATATATGCTTTACGGCCTGGGTCTTTTAACAATTCCATTGAATAGTGCTCCATGATTTCATACCATTTCTTGCCTTCTCCGTGTTTGGTGCAAAATTCACACAAAGATACCACTCCGGACACTTTTATATATCACATTTTTTCCTACATAATCTTATTTAATACATTTATGATAAGCCTTGTCACTTTATAAAGTTGCAGACAAAGGCTGAAATCAACCGCCCCTGGAGCAAAATGCTAACGGTAGCCCTCCTTGGGCTGGCTTAAAATAAAAAGGCCATTAAAGGCCTTTTTATCTTTTGCACCTCATTGTAATTCTAACGCACCTGTATTTAGCGCATAATAACGTCCCTTTTGTTTCATCAAAGCCTCATGGTCTCCCCGTTCAATAATTTCACCCTGTTCCAATACCATTATCGCATCTGCATCGCGGACCGTTGACAGTCGATGGGCTATTACAAATGTGGTCCTGCCCTCCATTAGTTTGTCCATACCTTCTGCGATTAGCTTTTCTGTTCTAGTATCTACAGAAGATGTGGCTTCATCAAGTATGAGTATGGTGGGGTCAGCGATGGCTGCCCTTGCAATAGAAAGCAACTGGCGCTCACCCTGAGAAAGATTTTGGCCGTCAATCGTAAGCATGGTGTCATAACCATTTGGTAAGTTTTTGATGAAGTAATGGGCATTGGCCAGCTTTGCAGCTTCAACCACTTCCTCATCTGTGGCATCAAGCCTGCCATATCTGATATTATCCGCAATTGTCCCCTCAAATAAATGGACATCCTGAAGCACAATGCTCATGGTGCTTCTTAAATCCTGTTTTTTAATGCGTTTGATATCTATTCCGTCAAAGAGTATAGTGCCTTCATTTATCTCGTAAAATCTGTTTATAAGATTCGTTATAGTTGTCTTCCCGGCACCGGTTGAACCAACGAAGGCAATTTTCTGGCCGGGTTTTGCATAAAGATTTATGTTGTTTAATACTCTGCGCCCAGATTCATAACCAAAGTTAACATTTTTGAAAGTAATAAAGCCTCGAAGGGGTACTTTCTCATATTCTCCATTTTCCTTAGGAACTTTCCAGTAAGGAGCTCCCTCCCCTTCTCTGACAAGGCATACATCACCTTCATCTGTCTCTACTTCTTCATCTAGAAACTCAAAAATTCGCTCTGCACCTGCCAAAGCCGCAAACAGAGTATTTAGTTGGTTGGAAACCATTGTAATTGGCCGCGATATGCTTCTCGTATATTGCAAGAACGATGCAATGTTTCCTACGGTCATTGCATTTTTCATAACTAAAAATGCACCAAGCATTGACGTAAGTGCATATAGCACATAGGATAAGTTGCCCATAATCGGCATAAGCATTACACCGTAAGTAGACGCTTGCGTGCTTGCCCTGCGAAGTTGTTCATTCTTTTCTAAAAACCTGTCAATTGCCTTGTCTTCATAGTTAAATACTTTTACAACTTTTTGCCCCGACATCATCTCTTCTATATATCCATTCATATCAGCAAGGGCAGCTTGCTGAAAGCGGAAATTTTGCGCCGACTTTTGACCTACGTATTTTATGGCTGTAAACATTACTCCCAGCATCAGCACCACTACAAATGTAAGCACGGGACTTAAGATAAACATCATAGTAAAAGAGCCAACCACTGTTATAACGGCAACGATTATTTGAGATACGCTTTGTTCCAGGGATTGATTTAGCATATCCACATCATTGGTAAAAGTAGACATTAAATCTCCATGAGTCTGTTTGTCAAAATACGAAATAGGCAGCTTTTGCATGTGCGAAAACATTTCTTCGCGAATTCTGTGAACAGTTCCCTGGGCCAATCTCGCCATAAAAAGATTCCCTAAATATTGGAAAATAGAAATTGAAATTACGATTGCTCCCATTATGAGAATATACCTGATTACTTGGGCTGTGCTTTCGCCTTTAACAATTGTATCAATGATGGGACTTAACATGCCATTCGCGGCAACTTCCAAAAATGATGAAGCTATGATAAAGAATATGCCGCCGAAAAAAAGCACTTTATTAAACCTAAAATAGCTAAACAGTCTAATTAAAGTGTTTTTTGCATCCTTGGGGCGCAGCCGTCTGTGTCCAAATTGTGGCTTCACTCTATTTCCTCTATTATACAATCCATACCCACCCCTTTCTGCTGTGACTCGTATATTTCTCTATAGATAGGAGATGCTTTAATTAATGTGGCATGGTCTCCAATAGACTCTATTTTACCCTCATGCATTACAATGATTTTATCTGCGTGCTGGATAGAAGCTATTCTTTGCGCGATTATGATAGTCGTTATGTCTTTTAATTCCGATTTAAAAACCCGTTGGATTTTGGCATCGGTAGCCATGTCTACCGCACTTGTTGAATCATCGAGGATTATAATCTTCGGCGACTTCAACAAAGCTCTCGCTATGGTAAGCCTTTGTTTTTGTCCCCCTGAAAAGTTGTCACCGCCCTGCTCTACCCTATGATCCAATCCGTCTTCATATTTTGATACAAATTCCCAAGCCTGTGCTTGTTTTAAGGCTTTAATAATTTGCTCATCGGTGGCATTTTCGTTGCCCCACAGCATGTTTTCACGAATGGTACCTGAAAACAGCGTGTTTTTCTGCAAAACGAAGGCTACTTGATCCCGCAGTGCTCTTATGTCATATTCCCTTACATCTACTCCTCCTACTTTAACAGAGCCCTCTGTTACATCGTAGAGCCTGGGAATAAGCTGCACCAATGTAGTTTTGGAAGAACCTGTAGAACCAATAATCCCCACTATCTCACCGGATTTTATGTGAACGGTAATGTCTTTAAGAGTTTTTTCTCGACTTCCGGGATAGGAAAAGCTGACATGCTCAAAGCTTACAGAACCGTCTTTTAATTCCTTTACAGGCTGCTTGGGTTCTTTTATTTCAGGCTCCGTATTTAATAACTCTATTATCCTTGCTGCTGATGCAGAACCGCGAAGCAGCTGCATAAAAAAGAAGGACATCATCATCAGTGAAATCAAAACCTGTGTAATATATGTGATAAAGGAAATCAATTCACCGCTGCCCATGGTGCCTGCCGATACCTGCTTGCCGCCAAACCACAGCACTGCGATAATAGTGGAGTAGACTATCAAATTAAGCATTGGCATAATGGATATAACAAGGGAAATAGCGTAGAGGGCGGTATTTTTTAATGCGTCATTTCTCTCTTTAAATCTCTTTTCCTCATGATGCTGCCTGTTAAATGACTTTACGACTCTGATACCTATTAAGTTCTCTTGAATGACTGCGTTTACTCTGTCAACACGGGTTTGCAATTTTTGAAATAAGGGCCTTGCTTTAGGCAAAACCGCGCCTATTATAGCTGCCGTAAGGGGCACTGCAACCATAAACACCCTTGCTAGCTCTGCGTTCATGTTAAAGGCCATAATTAGTGCAAATAGCATTAAAAAAGGAGCCCTCACAGCCATGCGCAGACTCATCATGGTAACCTGTCCGATGGTGTTACAATCATTTGTGAGCCTGGTTATAAGTGACGGCACCGTAAACTGATCCAGATTTGCAAAAGAAAAACTCTGGACTTTTTCAAAGGCCTGCTGTCTAATCTCTGCAGCAAATCCGAAACCTGCCCTGGCACCAAAATGGGCACTTACAACTCCAAAGAACATAGCAAGCAATGCAGCTCCTACCATTATAAGCCCCACTTTTACGATATATTCAATATCCTGATTTGCTATCCCCACATCTACAATGCGAGACATGAGATAAGGAATAAATATATCCGCCAAAGCTTCTAAGATCATAAATAATGGGCATAAAACAGCATAAACTATATATTTTCTCATGTATGGCAAAAGGGTTCTCAATTTATCTCTCTCCTGTTTTTTAAAGTTGCACCTTAAAATAAGAAAGACTGTATAATTACAGCCTCTGAAAACCAAAGACAAATATGCGTGGATTGCCGATAAAATGTTAAACTA
Source organism: Tepidanaerobacter sp. GT38 (assembly GCF_021991635.1). Classification (GTDB taxonomy): domain Bacteria; phylum Bacillota; class Thermosediminibacteria; order Thermosediminibacterales; family Tepidanaerobacteraceae; genus DTU063. The sequence goes on along the minus strand of NZ_JAFFJA010000013.1, from coordinate 3,250 downwards.
CTAACATCACAAAATTATATCACAAAGTATTTTTTTAAACAATCCATAGCACTGTTAACATAGCAGAAAATTGACACCCAGTCTTTTATATGATAAAATTTAGAAAAATTCAATATTCAGGGGAGCTTGTGTTGCAGGCTGAGAGGAAGCGAGTACAGCTTCGACCCTCATTACCTGATTTGGATAATGCCAACGTAGGGAATCGTTTTGCATTTATATAGGGGAGTACCTACTAGGCACTTCCCTTTTGTTTTAAATAACAAGGTCCCCTGAACACAGCAGCAATCTTTGTTTGCATTGTTGCTAACGATAACATTTTGAAGGGGGTTTTATTATGTTTGAGAGTATCTTAAAAAATGTCCAGCAAAAAACACCTTTAGTCCACTGCATCACAAATTATGTCACTGTAAATGATGTGGCAAATGTACTTCTGGCCTGTGGCGGTTCTCCCATTATGGCTGACGATGAAAAAGATGCGGTGGAAATTACCGCTATCTGCAACGCATTGGTCATAAATATTGGGACACTTAACCAAAGGACAATTGCCACTATGTTAAAGACCGGCAAAAAGGCAAATGAGCTTTCCCATCCTGTAGTCCTGGACCCGGTTGGAGCAGGTGCATCAAGCCTCAGGACAGACACTACCTTTAAGCTTTTAGAAGAAGTTAAGTTCGCTGTAATAAGGGGAAATATTTCCGAGATAAAAACCGTTTCAAAAGGCAGCGGAACAACTAAGGGAGTAGATGCAGACGTAAGCGATGCTGTAACGGAGAAAAACTTAGATGAAACCATTTCTTTTGCAAAAGAGTTAAGTGCAAAAACGAATGCTGTAATTGCCATTTCCGGAGCTATCGATATCGTAACAGATGCAAGTAAGGCATACATTATCCGCAACGGCCATCCGATGATGGCAAAGATCACCGGCACCGGCTGCATGTTGACTGCTGTAATTGCAGCCTACTGCGCTGCAAATCCGGAAAATCACCTGGATGCCACAGCAGCAGCGGTAAGTGCTTTTGGTCTTGCCGGTGAGATAGCTTATGACAAATTGGTAAAGACAGATGGAGGCAACGCTTCCTACCGCACATACCTCATCGATGCCGTCAGCAAAATAGATGCAGAGGCCATTAAGGGAGGCGCAAAAATTGAAATTAGATAAATCTTCAATGCTGCTGTATGCGGTTACTGACCGCACATGGCTGAAAGGTCGCACTCTTGCCGATGTGGTTGAAGAAGCCATAAAAGCAGGGGTAACCTTCTTACAATTGCGGGAAAAGAACCTGGAATACGATGCTTTTCTTCAGCTGGCAAAGGAAATAAAATGCGTAACGGATAAATATAAAATTCCCTATGTAATCAATGACAACGTTCAAGTGGCAATGGCTGCAGGAGCAGATGGAGTCCATGTAGGTCAGGGCGATATGTCCCCAAAAGATGTGAGAAAAATAATCGGCCCAGACAAGATCCTGGGCGTTTCGGCTCAGACGGTAGAACAAGCGGTTTTAGCAGAAGAAAGCGGTGCAGATTACATAGGCGTTGGCTCTGTATTTCCCACTTCCACAAAGCTGGATGCCGAAGCAGTATCTTTGGAAACCCTCAAGGAAATTTGCAAGGCAGTATCAATTCCGGTAGTAGCCATTGGCGGCATTAACAAAGATAATGCCATAAAACTTGCAGGAAGCGGCATTGATGGCATTGCGGTGGTATCGGCAATTTTCGCTCAGGAGAATATTACTGCTGCTGCACGTGAACTGCGAGAGGTATCATCTCGGGTGGTAAATTATGAAGTTTAAAGGCGCAATATTCGATTTGGACGGCACGCTCCTTGACTCAATGCCCTTTTGGGAAAATTTGGGGTCAGAATATATGAAAGCAAAAGGCATAAATCCACCGAAAAACATTGATGAAATACTCAAACCAATGAGTCTTAACCAATCGGCCCAGTATTTGAAAGAAGAATACCACATTTCTGGCAGTGAAGATGAGATTATCGATGAAATTTTAGGTATGATTGAGGATCATTACTTTTTGAAAGTACCCCTTAAGGCTGGTGTATTGCCTTTTCTGGAAAGACTTCACAAAGAAAATGTAAGGATGTGTATTGCCACCGCTACCGATCATGAACTCGCAAAAGCTGCCCTGGAAAGGCTAGATGTGCTACAATACTTTGACTTTATCTTTACATGTTACGATGCGGGAGTGGGAAAAAATACACCGGAGTTTTTTCTAAAAGTACTGGAATTGCTTAATACTCCTAAAGGCGAAACAGTTGTATTTGAAGATGCACTTCATGCTATAAAAAGTGCCAAAGCTGCCGGGCTTTCAGTAGTGGCAGTATACGATAAAAGCTCTCGCGAGAAACTAGAAGAGATAAAAGCTATTGCTGACATTTATCTTGATTCTTTTGAAGATTGGGAGATGATACTGTGAAAAAGGTACTCACCATAGCAGGATCTGACTGCAGCGGCGGTGCCGGAATACAGGCTGACATTAAAACCATAACTGCCCACAAAATGTACGCCATGAGCGCCATCACTGCACTGACAGCTCAAAATACAACAGGGGTGTACGGCATTTTCGAAGCAACGCCAGAATTTGTAGGCCAGCAACTGGACTGCATCTTTCAGGATATAAGACCGGATGCAGTTAAAATCGGCATGGTGTCAAATATAGAAATTATAGAAGTTATAGCACAAAAACTAAAGCATTATCAAGCAGTAAATATTGTAGTTGATCCTGTCATGGTTTCCACCAGCGGCGGAAAGCTCTTAAGCGATAATGCCATCGATGCATTGAAAATGCATCTCTTTTCTCTTGCTACGGTAATAACGCCTAATATTCCTGAAGCTGAAGTCTTGACGGGACTTTCTATAAAAAGCAAAGAAGATATGCAAGAGGCTGCTGAAGAAATCGCAAAAGTAACTTGCGGCTATGTGCTTGTAAAGGGCGGGCACCTTGAAGACTGTGCTGATGATTTGCTCTACATTAAAGGCAATACTTACTGGTTTGAATCTCCAAAAATTGATAATCCGAATACTCACGGAACTGGCTGCACTCTCTCTTCAGCTATCGCATGCAACCTGGCATCGGGCCTTGATATCGTTGAAAGCGTAAAAAAAGCAAAAGAGTATATAACAGGAGCGCTAAGAGCAAATCTTAAACTTGGCAAAGGGCGTGGCCCTCTAAACCATTGCTTTAATTTATAGCTAAAAAAAATTTTAATTTATGGCATGTCAATAACCAGTAAAAA
>NZ_JAFFJA010000012.1 GCF_021991635.1 Tepidanaerobacter sp. GT38 | reverse complement strand
AATTTTACAATTAACCATGTGTTTTAAATTTATTAAAAAGGTTTTAATAAATAACCTTTACTAGACATAAACCTTCAGGCGGAAGAGTTTTTCCTGCACAGTTTCTGTCTTTTGATTTGATTATAGAAGTCATCTCATCGGCATCTTTTTTGCCTATACCCACATCTAGCAAGGTTCCGGCTATTATCCTGGCCATGTTGTATAAAAAACCATTGGCTTGAATCTCAAGTTTTACGATGTCTCCATTTTGTACAACTTCAAGTCTTTGAAGATGGCGCACAGTTGATTTAACCGGCCTTCCCGATGCCATAAATGCTTTAAAGTCATGTATGCCGACAAGCTTTTCGGCTGCTCTTTTCATTGCATTTATGTCTAACGGTTTTGAATAAAAATAACTGTATTTACGAAGTAGCGGTGAGGGAAATTTCGAATTGTAAATGGTATAAGTATAAATCTTAGACTTTGCACAAAATCTGGCATGAAAGTCTTCCGCTACTTGTTCTGCATGTTTTACAACTATGTCTTCCGGCAGCTTGCTGTTTATTGCATATGGCAGTTTGTCTATAGGAATACGGGTATTTGTTTTGAAGTTAGCTACTTGGCCCAGCGCATGAACTCCTGCATCGGTGCGGCCGGAGCCTATTACATTAACTTTTTCACCAGTAATAGTGCTGATTGCAGTTTCAAGAACTTCTTGAATAGATAGGGCGTTTTTCTGCCTCTGCCAGCCGCAATAAGCTGTTCCGTCATATTCCAGCAGAATCTTTACATTCATATAACACACCTGCTACATAAAGCGGGTTGCAATGCCGCCTATTGCAAATAATGCAAAGACTGCAAAAGTTGCCATGTCAATAAAGGTCATTTTTAATTCCTTCAATCTGGTCCTGTTATCGCCTCCGCGATAACACCTGGCTTCCATTGCCATTGCCAGATCATCTGCTCTGCGAAAGGCGCTGATAAAAAGTGGTACTAAGAGAGGAACTAGATTTTTAGCCCTATTTATCAAGTTCCCACTTTCAAAATCCGCCCCTCTCGCCATTTGAGCTTTCATTATTTTATCAGTTTCCTCAAGCAGTGTTGGAATAAACCTTAAAGCTATTGTCATCATCATAGCCAATTCATGGGCTGGAACTCCAATTTTTTTAAAAGGTGACAGCAATCTTTCAATACCATCGGTAAGCGATATGGGCGAAGTAGTTAAAGTGAGTAATGATGTACCCGTAATCAGTAAAATTAGCCGTATGGTCATAAAAGCACCTTGTGACAGGCCTTCATAAGTTATGTCCAGCGGACCTATCTCATAAATCACACGACCTTTTATCATGAAGGAATTCAATATAAAGGTCAGGGCGATTATGAATATCAATGGCTTTAGCCCTTTTAGCAAGTATCTCGCTGGAATCCTAGAAAGCGTTACAGCAATCAATAAGAAAGCTACCGGAAAAATATATCCATAAAATTTATTTAGGGCAAATAAAAGTATCATATATGCCAGAGTTATTATAATCTTGGTCCTAGGGTCCAAGCGATGGACTACCGAATTTCCCGGAATATACTGTCCTATTGTTATCTCACGCAAGGCCCTTCCCCCTTATGTGTTTTAAAATTTCTTCTCTGGCTTCTTCAACTGTCAAAATATCTGTCGATACATTTTTGCCCTTAGCTTTAAGTTTTATCATGAGCTCAGTTACTTGGGGTATACCTAGCCCCTTTTCTACAAGGCCCTGGTAATCTTTAAAGATCTCCCTGGGAGTGCCCTGAGAAACCATCTGGCCTTTGTACATAACCGCCAGCTTGTCTACAATCTTAGCTATGTCTTCCATGCTATGTGAAACCAGAATTACTGTCAGATTCTGGTTCTTTTTTAAGTTGATAATCTCTTCTAATATCTCATCACGGCCTCTCGGGTCCAGGCCTGCTGTAGGCTCATCTAGTATTAAAATCTTGGGTTTCATGGCTAAAACACCGGCAATTGCTACTCTTCGCATTTGGCCGCCGCTTAGTTCAAAGGGGGATTTGTCTTTTATTTGTTCATAAGGGAGGCCTACTAGCTCCAAAGCTTCCTTTACCCTTTTAGAGATCTCTTCGTCAGGTAAACCCATATTTCTAGGCCCAAATGCCACATCTTGCTCAACGGTTTCTTCAAATAATTGATGCTCGGGGTACTGAAAAACTAAGCCTACTTTTTGCCTGATGGCCTTAAGGCTTACCTCTTTGCTGTGAATGTTTTTGCCATCAATAATGATTTCACCGGACGTGGGTTTTAAAAGTCCGTTTAGATGCTGAATAAGAGTGGATTTGCCTGAACCTGTATGACCTATCAGTCCCCAAAAATCGCCGTCATTTATGGTCCAATTTACGTCCTTAATTGCAATTGATTCAAAAGGAGTATTTGGCATGTATATATGTGTAACATTTCTTACATCAATTGACATAGGCAATCCACCATTTCATCAACCGTTAATATGTCTTTTCTTAAGGGGACATTGTCCTTTGACAGCAGGTAAGCAAGCTCTGTAACTTGGGGCACATCTAGGCCGTGTTTTTTAAGCTCTTCTACCTGGCTGAAAATTTCACTAGGCTTCCCTTCCATAACTATCTTGCCCTTTTCCATAACCAGGACCCTATCTGCACAAACTGCCTCTTGCATAAAATGGGTAATTAGGATGACTGTTTTACCTTCTTGCCGGTTTAGTTTTTGCACTGTTGAAATTACTTCTTTTCTTCCAACAGGGTCAAGCATAGCGGTAGGCTCATCGAGGATAATACAATCAGGTTTCATGGCAAGTATCCCCGCTATGGCCACCCGCTGTTTTTGACCTCCTGACAGCAAATGGGGAGCCTTATTGGCAAACTCTGTAAGCTCGACGGTTCTCAGTGCCTCATCTATGCGCTGCCTTATTTCTTTTGGGGGGATCCCTAAATTTTCAGGCCCGAAAGCTACATCTTCTTCAACGATTGTAGCTACTATCTGGTTGTCAGGATTCTGAAATACCATCCCAGCTTTTTGCCTTATTTTCCATATATTCGCTTCATCTTTGGTGTTAAGGCCATCTACAAAAATATTACCTTTAGTTGGTAAAAAGAGGCCGTTAAAAAGTTTTGCAAGTGTGGATTTTCCTGAACCGTTTGGACCGATAATCGCTACAAACTCCCCAGGTTTAATCGTTAAATTTATATTGCTCAGCGCCAAATCACCACTGGCAGAATACTGATAATAGACACCCTTAGCAGTTATTTCGGCGGTTATTGTCACCGCCCCCTTTACTTACATTGTGATCTTCACATTACACTAACTCTAACACGGCTTTAGGTGTAGAGTCACCCCGACGTAAACCTACTTTTGTTAATCTCACGTAACCGCCATTTCTATCCTGATATTTTGGTGCTATTTTTTCAAACAGGTTTTTGACTGTGGTCTCATCAAGCACTTCAGCCAATACCAACCTTCTCGATGCTAAATCGTTCTTCTTAGCCAGTGTTATCAGCTTTTCAGCAATGCGACGGACTTCTTTTGCTCTAAACTCGGTAGTTTCTATTTTTCCGTATTTAAAAAGGTCAGTAGTTAGGTTTCTCAGCATCATTTTTCGATGTCCGCTTGGCCTGCCCAACTTCCGCATGTTCTCGCCTCCTTACTAATCCTCCGGTTGTTTTAAGCTCAAATTGAAAGCGGCAAGTTTGGCTTCAACTTCCTGCAAGGATTTTTTGCCTAGGTTGCGCACTTTCAACATATCCTCTGTAGTTTTTTGGGTTAGTTCATATATTGTGTTTATTCCTGCTCGTTTTAAGCAGTTATATGAGCGAACCGACAAGTCCAGCTCTTCGATGGGCATTTCCAGGATTTTCTCCCTTTCATCTTTTTCTTTTTCAACAGGTTCTTCTTCAATCTGAACTTGATCGGTTAAGCCAATAAATAGGCTAAAATGCTCAATGAGAATCTTGGCTGCAGCACTTACTGCTTCATCGGGCTTTATAGCACCATTTGTCCAAATCTCCATCGTAAGCTTGTCGTAGTCAGTTCTCTGTCCTACCCGAGTGTGTTCCACGTTAAAGTTTACTTTATGCACAGGAGTAAAAATGGAATCAACAGCAATTACACCTATTGGCTGATTGGGTTTTTTGTTCCTGTCTGCAGTAACATAGCCTCTGCCTTTTTCCAATGTGAGTTCCATGAAAAGTTTTGCGTCTTTTTCTAATGTAGCTATATGAAGGTCTGGATTTAAAATTTCAACATCTGCATCAGCTATGATATCCTTTGCCGTTACTTCCCCCTCACCCTGTGCTTCAATTCGGAGCAGCTTTGGCTCATCACTGTGCATTATCACAGCCAGCTGTTTAAGGCTCATAATAATCTCGGTAGTATCTTCAGCAACTCCAGGAATGGTAGAAAACTCATGCTGCACACCTTCTATTTTAATTGATGTGACAGCAGCTCCTGGCAGTGAAGATAGTAGGACGCGGCGCAATGAGTTGCCAAGGGTTGTGCCGTAACCTCTTTCCAAAGGTTCAACAACTATCTTTCCATAGGTATTGTCTTCACTTTTTTCTACCAACTCAATCCTCGGCTTTTCGATTTCTATCATCTTAATACATTACCCTCCTTAAATTATTATTGGGTTGAGGGTCATTCAATTACTTAGAGTAGAGCTCGACTATCAGATGTTCTTGGATTGGAACATCAATGTCTTCACGTTTTGGCAGATAGTTAACTTCACCGGTTAGAGTCTCAAAATTCACTGATAGCCATTCGGGCACTACCTTAGATGCACCTTGTTCTGCGATTTCTTTAAACATGCCAAGACTCCTGCTTTTTTCTCTAATTGCGACTACATCCTTCTCTTTAACTTGATAAGATGGAATTGTTACCCTCTTGCCATTTACCTCAACATGACCGTATCTGACGATTTGCCTTGCTTGAGGCCTTGATGCGGCAAATCCCATACGATAAATCACATTGTCTAAACGGCATTCTAGTAGTCTTAGCAGATTTTCGCCGGTTACGCCTTTTTGTCTTACAGCTTTCTCGTAATAGTTTCTGAACTGGCGTTCTAAAACTCCATATATTCTCTTTGCTTTCTGCTTTTCTCTCAGCTGCAATCCATATTCTGTAGGCTTACGGCGCATATGGCCGTGTTGGCCTGGCGCATATCCTCGCCTATCTATTGCACATTTAGAGCTATAGCAGCGGTCGCCTTTTAAGTAAAGCTTAATACCTTCTCTGCGGCATAGCCGGCAAACCGGACCTGTGTATCTTGCCATCCTTCATAACACCTCCTGCAAATTAAACCCTTCTTCTTTTTGGTGGTCTGCAACCATTGTGAGGAATTGGAGTTACATCTTTTATCATGCTAACCTCTAAACCTGCTGCTTGTAACGAACGAATAGCTGCTTCTCTTCCTCCGCCTGGTCCCTTTACATATACTTCTACAGTCCTCATACCATATTCCATTGCCTGTTTTGCCGCTGCTTCAGCAGCCATTTGTGCTGCAAAGGGTGTACCTTTACGGGAACCTTTAAAGCCTACAGTTCCTGCGCTTGCCCAAGTTACGGGTCTTCCAGCTTCATCGGTAATGGTCACTATGGTATTGTTAAAAGTTGAATGTATATGAGCACATCCCTTTTCAACGTGCCTTTTTTCTTTACGTCTTCTCGCTGGCTTTGCCATATTCTCACCTCCGGATTATTGCTTGCGTTTTGCTCCTACAGTTTTGGCTGGACCTTTACGAGTTCTCGCATTGGTCCTGGTCCTCTGCCCCCTTACCGGCAGACCCCGGCGGTGGCGAAGTCCCCTGTAGCAACCAATTTCAATAAGACGCTTGATATTTAGAGCAACTTCTCTCCTAAGATCACCTTCGACTTTATGGTTTTTATCAATAAGTTCCCTTAGCTTTGTAATTTCTCGCTCCGTTAAATCTTTTACCCGAGTATCCGGGTTAATATCAGCTTCTTTTAGAATCTGTTTGGATTTTGTAGGGCCAATGCCGTAAATATATGTCAATGCGACTTCCACGCGCTTTTCCCTAGGCAGATCAACACCGGCAATTCTAGCCATTTAATGCACCTCCTTTTATTTAACCCTGTTTTTGTTTATGCTTTGGATTTTCACATATGACCATGACTCTACCCTTGCGCTTGATTATCTTGCACTTCTCGCAAATTTTCTTCACCGAGGGTCTTACCTTCATAGGAATTCCTCCTTTTGCCGTTTTCTACTTGAAGCGATATTTGATGCGGCCTCGGGTAAGATCATAGGGAGACAACTCCACAGTAACCCTATCTCCTGGCAAAATCCTTATATAATTCATGCGGATTTTCCCAGAAACATGAGCTAATATCACATGACCATTTTTTAATTCTACCCGAAACATGGCATTTGGTAGTGGTTCTAAAACGGTACCTTCGACTTCAATTACATCTTCTTTAGACAAGGTCCCACACCCTCCTCATATCTGATTAGATTGGGTATTTGGGCTTTCATCTATCAGTTCATTAAGGGCTTTTTTTATTTCCTCATTGCTGATTTTCCGCTTCTTTGTCAATTTCTCAGCTATGAAGTCTGCTTTTTTATTTAAAAGTTGCAAATGCTTAATCTTTTTCTTTTTGGGTTTTTCTATCTTCCTAAGATCTCCATCGACTACATATACATAGTTTTCATCAATGACATCTATGACAATCATAAACCGCCCCTTGTCACGACCGGCAATTGATTTTGCCAGCTGTCCTAACACGAGCTGCGGCATAAAAACACCTTCCTAAATCATAGTCAATATCTCCGGCTCACCATCCGTAATGGCAACGGTGTTTTCATAATGAGCCGAAAGGCTTCCATCTCTCGTTACTACCGTCCAGTTATTTTTTAATGTATAAACCTCGTATCCCCCCATATTGACCATGGGCTCTATTGCTAGTGTCATACCGGCCCTAAGTCTCGGTCCCTTCCCAGGAGGACCGAAATTCGGTATCTGTGGAGCTTCATGCATATTTTGGCCAATGCCGTGACCTACATAGTCTCTGACAACGGAAAAATTGTGCCGTTCCACATATGTTTGAATAGCATGTGATATGTCAGAAAGTCTATGGCCTTGTTTTGCATAAGCGATACCTTCAAAGAAACTCTGCCTTGTAACTTCAATAAGCTTAAGTGCATCAGCACTTACCTGGCCTACCGGGAATGTCCGAGCTGCATCGCCGTTGTAGCCTTGAAAATTCACACCAACGTCTATGCTAATAATATCACCATTTTTTAGGCTTCTTAATCCAGGAATTCCATGTACTACCTCTTCATTTATTGAAGCACATATGGATGCTGGAAAACCTCTATAGCCTTTAAAGGTTGGTGTGGCATTATGGCTTAATATAAACTCTTCTGCAATTTTATCAAGCTCAATTGTAGTTACTCCAGGCTTAATATGTTTTTTTATTTCATCTAGCACAAGTGCTGTAATTTCACCGGCTTTTCGCATAAGCTCGATTTCCCTTTGGGACTTAATAATAATCATGATTTTACACCTTCAAGAACTTTCTTTATATCTTCAAAAACGTCATCTATGGGCTTTGAACCGTCGACATTTACCAGCAGTTTACGTCGATCGTAATAATCCACAAGTGGGGCTGTTGTGGTTTCATATACCTCTAACCGCTTCTTTACGGTTTCTATATCATCATCTCTGCGAACTATAAGTTTTTCCCCACACTTGTCGCAAATCCCTGGCGTTTTAGGGGGACTGAACTTTATGTGGAAGGTTGCACCGCACTTTTGGCATGTCCGCCTACCAGTAAACCTTTCTATCAGGAGCCTTTGTTCAACTTGGATATTAATTACTATATCCAAGTTGACATTTTCTTCTTTTAGAAACTCATCGAGATTTTCAGCTTGCCTTACTGTCCTGGGAAAACCATCTAGCAAAAAACCAGCGGCACAGTCATGCATCTTAAGCCGAGACCTGACAATGCCCTCAACTATTTCATCCGGTACCAAAAGACCTTTATCAAGGTATTCACTGGCCTTTTTACCTAATGGAGTATTGTCTTGAACAGCTTTTCTCAGTATCTCTCCGGTGGAGATATGGGGTATCTTAAACTCTTCCGCTATCTTTTTCGCTTGGGTGCCTTTACCTGCGCCCGGAGGCCCCAGCATAACAATTCGCACTAAAAATCACTCCTACTTTAGAAATCCTTGATAATGTCTCATAATCATCTGTGCTTCGATGGCCTTCATTGTCTCCAGCGCTACTCCTACTACAATCAAGAGGGCGGTTCCTCCAAAAGATATGTTTAGACCAGATACAGCTGTCATAAAATATGGAAGCAAAGCGATTACTGCTAAAAATAATGCTCCAACCAGGGTTATCCTGTTTACTATACGAGTAATGTAATCCGCTGTTGGTCTCCCTGGACGAATGCCTGGGATAAAACCTCCGTACTTTTTAATATTATTGGCAACATCTACTGGATTAAAAGTCACCGCAGTGTAAAAATAGGTAAAGAATACTATAAGCAAACCATACAGCACAGCATACAGCCACCCGCTGGGCTGTAGAAACTCGGCAACGCTTGTCATAAATTTGTTATTTGGGAAAAACCCGGCCAATGTACTGGGGAACATCAATATTGAAGTTGAAAATATTACAGGTATAACACCGGCCGAATTAATTTTAATAGGTATATGTGTTGATTGACCGCCATATACCCTGCGACCCACCACACGTTTGGCGTATTGTACTGGCACTCTGCGTTCAGCTTCTTGAACAGCTATAACTCCCACTACGACTGCTATGCCTAAAATTGCAACAACCGCAAGCAGCAATATGTTTACAGCACCTATTCTAATTAAAGCATACATTTGATAGACACTAGTGGGAATTCTTGACACAATACCGGCAAAGATAAGTAGTGATATGCCATTGCCTATACCTTTGTCAGTAATCTGTTCGCCAAGCCACATTAAAAATGCGGTACCTGCTGCAAGGCTTAGTATTACCACGATTTGGCTCAAAAAGCCAGGTTTCATAGCGCTTCTAAATCCAATTGAGAGGCCTGTGGCTTGAATAAGACCCAAAATGACTGTACCATACCTGGTGTACTGAGCCAACACTTTGCGCCCTGCTTCTCCTTCCTTGGCAAGTTCTTCCCACTTGGGAATAACTACTGTAAGCAGCTGCACGATAATTGAAGCATTGATATATGGCGTTATACTCATAGCGAAAACCGAAAACTGACTGAGGGCACCGCCTGCAATTATGTCAAAGAAACCTAGCAGAGCACCTCTTTCAATTATTGACCGCACAGCACTAGGGTCCATTCTAGGTACCGGTATGAACGTCCCTATCCTAAATAGCAAGAGCATCAAAGCGGTATATTTTATCCGCTTTCTTAAATCAGGTATTTTCCAGGCATTTCTCAGGGCTTCCAACATTTTTATATCACCTCTGTCTTTCCACCGGCTGCTTCTATCTTCGCTTTGGCGGTTTCTGAGAAAGCATTGGCTACTACATGAAGTTTGACATTTAGCTGCCCGCTGCCGAGAATCTTAACTCCGTCCTTAATTTTTTTAATTATGCCCTTTTCAATTAGTAGCTCTGGAGTAACTTTTGTGCCTTCCTCAAATTTATTTAACTGTTCGACGTTAATTGCCACCAGCTGTTTTTTGAAAATGTTTGTAAAACCACGTTTTGGAATACGCCTGTAAAGGGGCATCTGACCGCCCTCAAAGCCCGGCCTTACTCCGCCGCCACTTCTGGCATTTTGACCTTTATGACCTCTCGTAGAAGTTTTGCCGTGTCCAGAGCCTATTCCTCTGCCTACCCTTTTGGGCTTTTTGGTAGAACCTTCTGCTGGCGCCAGGTTATGCAATCTCATTGGCTGCACCTCCTCTATTTGCTGTTATCCTAATATTTCATCCACGTTTTTTTCGCGAAGTTTTGCCACTTCTTCAGCCCGTTTCAATTGTTTCAAGGCTACTACCGTTGCATTTACCATGTTTCTCGCATTGGCTGAACCTAAAGACTTACTCACTACGTTTTTAATTCCTGCAAGTTCAACAACAGCTCTGACCGGTCCTCCTGCAATAACTCCTGTTCCTTCTGGAGCTGGTTTTAATAAAACCTTGCCTGCTCCAAAAACTCCTAGACTTTCGTGGGGAATTGTTCCATCCAGTATTGGGACATCAATTAAATTCTTTTTAGCATCTTCGATGCCCTTGCGAACAGCTTCTGGAATCTCTTGGGCTTTGCCGGTACCTACTCCTACCTTACCATTTTTGTTGCCAACTACAACTAACACGGCAAAGCGAAAGTTTTTACCTCCTTTAACAACCTTAGCTACTCGCTTTATAGCTACTATCTTTTCTACAAATTCACTATCTTCAATTCTATTCCTATGCTGCAAAGTTGTACCTCCCTTCTAAAAATCTAAACCAGCTTCTCTGGCAGCATCAGCCAGGGCTTTTATCCGACCATGATATATATAACCGCCTCGGTCAAAGGTTACCGCACGAATTCCCTTTTCCAAAGCCTTTTTTGCAATAAGGTCACCCACTAATTTAGCCGACTCTATATTGACACCAGTCACCTTATCCCTAATAGCAGGGTCAAGTGTGGATGCAGCAACTAAAGTGTGGCCAATTTCATCATTTATGATTTGAGCATAGATATGCTTTTCGCTCTTGTAGACGCACAGGCGTGGCCTTTCTTCTGTGCCAAAGGTCTTCTTGCGAACTCTAAGATGGCGTCTTTTCCGGGCTATGTTGCGCGATTCCTTTTTTATCACAAGTTTCCCTCCCTTACTTATTATGCTCCGGTCTTACCTTCTTTGCGACGTACAACCTCATTTTCATACCTGATACCTTTGCCCTTGTAAGGTTCAGGTTCTCTAACAGCTCTTATGTTTGCCGCAACCTGACCTACCAGCTCCTTATCGATACCTCTAACTATAATCCTGTTTGCAGCAGGTACTTCAAACTCTATTCCTTTAGGTGGCTCAATCTCAACAGGGTGAGAGTAACCAATAGTTAAAACCAGCTTATTACCCTGCTTTACCGCTCTATAACCTACACCTTCAAGCACAAGGACCTTCTCATAACCTCCCACAACACCTGCTACCATATTGCTAATCAAAGAGCGTGTTAGGCCATGTAGTGCCTTATGGTTTTTTTGGTCTGACGGGCGCTCTATTATTACTTTAGAATCTTCTATTTTAATTGTCATGTCCTTATGAAATTCGCGGCTCAAACTGCCTTTTGGCCCTTTTACTGTTACTTGGTTGTTTTCAACGGTTACATGAACTCCCTGAGGGATTTCAATTGGCATTTTGCCGATTCTAGACATTGTCTTCACCTCCTAGTCTTACTACTACCATACGTAGCAGATTACCTCGCCGCCGATTTGCTGTTTTCTTGCCTCTCTATCAGTCATAATTCCTTTAGATGTAGAAAGTATGACAGTACCCAGGCCACCCATAACCTTCGGAATCTCATCTTTGCTGGCATAGATTCTCAGGCCTGGCTTTGAAATCCGCTTAATTCCTGTTATGACTTTCTGTTTATTAGGTCCGTATTTTAGATAGACTTTTAAAATTCCCTGCTTGCCATCTTCTATAACCTCATAATCTTTTATATAACCCTCTTCTTTTAGTACCTTGGCAATAGCTACCTTCATGTTTGAACTGGGGATTTCTACTTCTGGATGACCCACATCATTTGCGTTGCGGATGCGGGTTAGCATATCTGCAATAACGTCCGTCATAGCCAATGAAACTACCTCCCTTCATTTAACTCACTTACCAGCTAGCTTTCTTAACTCCGGGTATTTCACCGCGATGGGCAAGCACTCTGAAACATATCCTACATACACCAAATTTGCGCAAATACGCATGGGGCCTGCCGCAAATTTTGCATCTGTTATACTTGCGCGTTGAAAACTTAGCTGGACGCTTTTGCTTAGCGATTAAAGATTTTTTGGCCAAGCTGTTCCCTCCTTCCCTTTATGCAAAAGGCATACCGAGGTTTTTCAAAAGTTCCCGGGCCTCTTCATCTGTCTTTGCAGTTGTAACAATTGTAATATCCATGCCTCTGACTTTATCGATCTTGTCATAATCGATTTCAGGGAAAATCAGCTGTTCTCTAATGCCTAAAGTATAATTCCCTCTGCCGTCAAAGGAATCAGGAGATACTCCTCTAAAATCTCTTACCCTTGGCAGGTTTATATTAAACAGCTTATCTAGAAAGTCATACATTTTTTCTGCTCTAAGTGTCACCTTAACACCTATGGGCATACCTTCACGTATTTTAAAAGCTGCTATGGATTTGCGTGCTTTTGTTACAATTGGCTTTTGGCCTGTGATTGCTGCCAAATCATTGGTGGCTGATTCAATTGCTTTTGGGTTTTCCCGCGCATCATTAATTCCCATGTTGATGACAACTTTTTCTAAGCGGGGCACTTCCATGATGTTTTTGTAGTTAAACTTTTGCTTTAATGCAGGCACAACTTCGTTTAAATATTTGTCTTTTAATCTTGACATCAAGCTACCTCCCTTCCTGACTATCTATCTAAAACCTCTTGACACTTTTTACAAATGCGCACATTTGACCCATTTTCCAGTACTTTGTGACCAATCCGGGTAGGTTTATTGCATTTGCTGCAAACTACCATCAACTTAGAGGTGTAAATTGGCATTTCCATCTCTATAATACCGCCTTGCTGGACACCAGGTCTGGGCTTTTGATGTTTTTTCGCCACATTTACGCCTTCAACAATGGCCTTTTTCTTTCTTGGAAGGACTTTTATCACTTTACCTTTTTTGCCTTTGTCCTTTCCCGAGATGACGCAAACTGTATCGCCTTTCTTTACATGGACCTTTTCCAAGAACCACACCTCCTCATGTAAAACTTCATGCCCTTTAAGATTTTGGGGTTCGACATTGTCTACAGCACTTCAGGAGCTAAAGATATAATCTTCATGTAATCCTTTTCGCGCAATTCTCTGGCTACAGGACCAAAAATACGCGTACCCCGGGGGTTTTTATCATCACTTAAAATAACCGCAGCATTTTCATCAAACCTGATATATGAACCGTCTTTGCGTTGCAAACCTTTTTTGGTTCTCACAATGACAGCCTTTACAACGTCTCCCTTTTTAACAACGCCATCGGGCGTTGCACTTTTAACTGATGCCACAATGACATCTCCGATATTGGCATATTTTCGCTTGGAACCGCCCAAAACTTTTATACACATTAATTCTTTAGCGCCAGTGTTATCTGCAACGTTGAGCCTAGTTTGAACTTGAATCACGCAAAAAACCTCCCTTCCTTACTGGGCTTTTTGTACAATCTTTACAACCCTCCAGCGTTTATCACGACTAAGGGGTCTTGTTTCCATAATGGTGACAACATCGCCCACTCTGCACTCGTTATTTTCATCATGGGCTTTAAATTTTTTGGTTTTTCTAATGGTCTTGCCATAAAGGGGGTGTCTCATGGATCTTTCCACAGCTACTACTACGGTCTTATCCATTTTATCACTGACCACTACTCCTGTGCGGACCTTTCTTTGATTTCGTTCGGCCATACTTATCCCTCCTTTTTAATTACTTTTGGCTCCCAAGCTTTAACTTTTCGTTTTGTCTTTCCGTGAGGACAGTTTTTATGCGTGCTATGGTTTTTCTGACTTCACGAATTCTCATGGGGTTTTCAAGCTGACCGGTGGCTGCTTGAAACCGGAGGTTAAACAGTTCGCCCTTTAACTCCTTTTCTTTCTGCCGCAACTCTTGGTCAGATAGGTCACGAATCTGCTTAAGCTTCATTTACATCACCGCCTATTTCTACCCGTTTTACAATCTTTGTCTTTATTGGCAACTTATGAGAGGCGAGAGTCAAAGCCTCCTTAGCTACTTCTTCAGGAACTCCGGCTAGCTCGAACATAACGCGGCCCTCTTTTACAACTGCAACCCACAGTTCAGGAGACCCTTTACCGCTTCCCATACGTGTTTCAGCAGGCTTCTTTGTTACAGGCTTGTCTGGGAATATTTTTATCCAAACTTTACCGCCCCTCCTGATGTATCTGGTCATGGCTACACGAGCAGCTTCAATTTGCTGGCTGGTAATCCATGCAGATTCAAGAGCTTGCAGGCCGTATTCACCATAAGTAACCTGATTCCCTTTATGAGCCTTGCCCTTCATAACGCCACGCTGCTGCTTCCTAAACTTGACTCGCTTCGGCATCAACATTGTTTACTTCTCCCCCTTCCTCGGGATTTTGCTTTTGTTTTACCGGAAGGACTTCACCTTTATATATCCAAACTTTAACACCGATCCTGCCATAGGTGGTATGGGCTTCTGCAAAACCGTAATCAATATCAGCTCTTAAGGTTTGAAGCGGAATGGTTCCTTCATGATACATTTCGGATCTGGCAATTTCGGCACCGCCGAGTCTGCCGCTGACCATGGTCTTTATACCTTTGGCTCCTGACCTCATAGCCCTGGTTATGGCCTGCTTCATCGCTCTGCGGAAAGATATACGCCTCTCCAGCTGTGAAGCAATGTTTTCCGCCACAAGTTGAGCATCTATGTCAGGATTCTTAATTTCAACTACATTTATGGAAACCTGTTTATCGGTCATTTTCTCCAGTTCTGTTTTTAGCTCGTCAACACCGCTGCCACCTTTTCCGATAACCATTCCGGGCTTTGCAGTGTTAATCGTAACTTTAATACGCTTTGCCGCACGCTCAATCTCGATTCTGGAAACACCTGCTGTATATAATGCTTTCTTTATATATTGGCGGATCTTGAAGTCTTCCAATAGATAATCTGCAAAGTCCTTTTCCGCATACCATCTTGAGTCCCAATCTTTAATTATTCCTACTCTTAACCCATGAGGGTGAATTTTCTGACCCAAAATCTATCCCTCCTTTTCCTTTAATACTATTGTAATGTGGCTGGTCTTTTTGTGTATTGAATAAGCTCTTCCCTGAGCCCTTGCTCGAAAGCGTTTCATGATGGGGCCTTCGTCGGCATAGCACTGGGAAATATATAAACCGTCTCTATTCATGTTGAAGTTGTTCTCTGCATTTGCAATGGCAGAGCGCAGTAATTTTTCCAGTAAAGGCGAGGCCGCTTTGGGCGTAAACCTCAATATAGTTAAGGCTTCATCAACTTGTTTCCCGCGAATAAGGTCTAATACGACTCTCACTTTGCTTGGGGAAATCCTGACATGTCTTACCTGTGCCCTCGCTTCCAACTTGTATACCTCCTTTGCTAGGTTTTGTAACCTTAAAAATCAAACATTTTATTTAAGTGCTGTAGATTTTTCAGTATGGGCTCCGTGTCCTTTAAAAGTCCTTGTAGGTGCAAATTCGCCTAATTTATGCCCCACCATATCTTCTGTTATATAAATAGGAACATGCTTTCTGCCGTCGTGGACAGCGATTGTATGGCCGACCATCTCGGGAAATATAGTAGAAGCCCTGGACCAGGTCTTGATAACCTTTTTATCCTTTTTTTTGTTCATTTCTATAATTTTAGCCAAAAGTTTTTGATCAACGAAGGGTCCTTTTTTTGTTGAGCGACTCATCAGCTTACCTCCCTTCTATTTACGGCGCTTGACAATATATTTATCCGAAGCCTTGTTTTTCTTTCTCGTCTTATAACCAAGTGTAGGTTTACCCCAGGGCGTAACAGGACTCTTGCGGCCAATAGGTGCTTTACCTTCACCTCCGCCGTGGGGGTGATCCACTGGGTTCATAACAACGCCACGGACATGGGGTCTCCGATTTAACCAGCGTGATCTACCAGCTTTACCGATAGAAATATTTTCATGATCAATATTGCCCACCTGGCCTATTGTGGCTCTGCAGTTTTCCGATACCATTCGCATTTCTCCTGAAGGCAGCCTTAGTGTGGCCATGCCACCTTCTTTTGCCATGAGCTGAGCTGATGCACCGGCAGCTCTTACCATCTGTCCTCCCTTGCCTGGGATAAGCTCGATATTGTGAACAGTGGTACCTACAGGTATATGTGCCAATTTGAGGGCATTACCAGGCTTAATATCCGCATTTTCACCGGACTCTACCGTATCTCCTACACGAAGGCCGTCCGGGGCTAAAATATAGCGTTTTTCTCCATCTGCGTAATGTAAAAGTGCTATATACGCTGTGCGGTTGGGATCGTATTCAATGGCTGCTACTTTTGCCGGTATCCCATCTTTATCTCTCTTAAAATCAATAATTCTATATTTGCGCTTGTGGCCACCGCCACGATGTCTAATTGTCAGTCTGCCCTGCATGTTACGGCCAGCTTTATTCTTAAGTGTTACGACTAAAGACCGCTCAGGCTCTTTTTTGGTTATTTCTTCAAAAGAAGCAACGCTCATAAACCTGCGGCCTGGACTCGTGGGCTTAAACTTTTTTATAGCCACATTGTTCCCTCCTTCTCTATCTCAAATCATCCGTAAAAACTATAGGGCTTCGAAGAATTCTATAGTTTTGCTGTCATCGGTTAAAGTTACAATGGCTTTTTTCCAGTCAGGCCGTTTGCCTACAAATCGACCCATGCGCTTCATTTTACCTCTCATATTAATGGTATTGACCTTGGCAACTTTTACTCCAAAAATTGATTCTAGTGCATTTTTTATCTCAGTTTTGTTGGCATTTTTGTGAACTACAAAGACGTATTTTTTTTGCTGCTGCATATCCATGCTTTTTTCTGTAATCCAAGGGCGAATGATGATGTCATGCGGATTTTTCATCCTGCATACACCTCCTCTACCCGCTGGGCCGCTTCTTTTGTCATGATCAAGAAATCATGGTTTAAAATATCATAAACATTCAAGGTGTTGACGTATGCGGTTTTTACACCCGGGATATTGCGGGCTGATTTCACCACATTGTCGTTTTTATCAGCCATCACTATAAGAGATTTCTTATTGGCCTTCAAATTAGCCAATATTGTAACCATTTGCTTAGTCTTTGGAGCTTCCATAGTCAAACTGTCCAGCAGTATGAGCTCGTTGTCTCTAGTTTTTGCACTTAGTGCTGATTTTAGGGCTAGTCTCTTTAGCTTTTTAGGCATTGTAGTTTTAAAGGAGCGAGGCTTTGGTCCAAAGACTATACCACCTTTTCTCCACAAAGGCGACCTTATGCTGCCATGCCTGGCTCTTCCGGTGCCCTTCTGACGCCATGGCTTTCTTCCACCACCAGACACTTCGGCTCTGGTCAAGGTGCTGGCAGTTCCCAACCTTTGATTTGCTAGATAATTTACAACAGCACGGTGCATAATATCTGGTCTGACTTCAGCGCCAAAGACATCATCAGAAAGCTCGACTTCGCCTATCCTTTCTCCCTGTATATTATATAAAGCTACTTTTGGCATTGGGCTCCTCCTTTCACTGTCAGTTTCAGTTCTTTACGCTGTTTTTTATAAAGAGTAGTG
The DNA here is from genome assembly GCF_021991635.1 of Tepidanaerobacter sp. GT38. Lineage (GTDB taxonomy): Bacteria > Bacillota > Thermosediminibacteria > Thermosediminibacterales > Tepidanaerobacteraceae > DTU063. Next base: position 1,251 of record NZ_JAFFJA010000012.1, on the reverse strand, counting down.
ATTTCTTTGGTCCGGGTACTGAGCCCTTTATAAGTAAAAAGTTTCTCTCCGGATCCACCTTTACTACTTCAAGGTTTTGAACTGTAACCTTTTTTGCTCCTTTATGTCCGGGTCTTGGTAACCCCTTAACGACTCTGGCTACACCAGTAGCACCGCTTGAACCCACAAGGCGGTGTGATTTTGAGCCGTGAGTCATTGGTCCGCGCCTGGCATTCCAGCGCTTAATAGTTCCAGCATAGCCTTTTCCTAGTGATGTGCCAGTTACGTCTACTTTGTCTCCAGGCTGGAAAATGTCAACCTTTATTTCGTCCCCTACATTGTATTTGTCAGCATCTTGAATCCTGAATTCTTTTAGGTATTTCTTAAATGACAGTTGCCTAGTCTTGAATTGACCTTGCAGGGGTTTGTTTAATTTCTTTTCTTTAATATCTTCATAGCCAACTTTAATTGCGCTGTAACCATCATTTTCTACAGTCTTTTTCTGCACCACAACGCAGGGCCCAGCTTCCACTACAGTGACCGGAACAGCTTCTCCTGTGTCACTGAAAATCTGGGTCATGCCGATTTTTTTGCCTAAAATGGCCTTTTCAATCATCAAAGTCACCTCCCATTGCTACAGCTTTATCTCAATATCGACTCCTGCCGGCAAATCCAATCTCATAAGAGCATCAACGGTTTTTTGATTTGGCTGTTTGATATCTATCAATCTCTTATGGGTCCTTGATTCAAACTGTTCCCGGGAATCCTTGTACTTGTGCGGAGCACGAAGTATAGTTATGATACTCCGATCCGTGGGTAACGGTATAGGCCCCGATACTTTGGCCCCGGTTCGCTTTGCCGTCTCCACAATTTTCCTGGCCGATTGGTCAAGAATTGCGTGGTCAAAAGCTTTTAGGCGAATTCTTATTTTCTGATGGGCCATGTGTGTCCCTCCTTACGTTCGGAATTTGGGTTTTAAATAATTATTCAGCGATTTCAGTTACCACACCTGCACCTACGGTCTTGCCGCCTTCACGGATAGCAAATCTTAATCCCTGCTCTATTGCAATCGGTGATATGAGTTCTATATCCATTACTATGTTGTCTCCCGGCATTACCATTTCGGTGCCCTCTGGCAATGTAATGGTCCCTGTTACGTCTGTTGTCCTAAAGTAAAACTGTGGTCTATAACCGTTAAAGAAGGGTGTATGCCTGCCGCCTTCTTCTTTCTTTAATACGTATACCTGTCCTTTGAATTTGGTATGTGGCTTG
>NZ_JAFFJA010000011.1 GCF_021991635.1 Tepidanaerobacter sp. GT38 | reverse complement strand
CAACTTTATACCAATTAGGGTATAAAGGGGGACTTGTGCCGAAACCTGATTTTGTGGCAATAAAGGCCCCGGTGTTTTCCTTTTCCAAACTTCACATGGTGGTTCCACTAATATTTACTCTGTTACAATATGTGGTATAATAATTACTAATGATTTAAAAAATAGGATGAGCATGATGGAAGTTGTATTTAAGACGCAGAATTTAGAGCAAACGGAAAAACTGGGAAAATCTTTAGGCAAAACCCTGGTAAAAGGCGATTTTATAGCCCTTACAGGTGATCTGGGAGCAGGCAAGACCGCCTTTACAAAAGGTATAGCCAAAGGACTTGGCATAGAGGATGATGTAACAAGTCCAACATTTACAATAATCAATGAATATACAGGACCTGTGCCTTTAGCCCATATGGACGTTTACAGGCTGGACAGCCTGCAGGAACTTGAAAACATAGGCTTTGACGATTATTTAGATGGTTATGTTGTTGTTATGGAATGGGCGGATAAAGTAAAAGAGCTGTTGCCCGATGATGTGCTATGGATAGATTTTATGGTTTTGGATGACTTTCATCGGGAAATACGGTTTTTATCTGACAGTCCTTATTACGACAGCAAGCTGCGGGAGTTGAGTATATGACAAATGTTTTAGCTCTTGATTCATCCTCTATTGTTACGACAGTAGCAGTACTAAATGAGGAAAAGCTTCTGGCAGAATATATAGAGAACAACAAACAAAGCCATTCGGAAAAAATGATGGTTATCATCAAGCAAATGTTGGAAGACTTAGAACTTACGGTACAGGATTTAGATGTAATAGCAGTTGCCAAAGGGCCCGGGTCTTTTACAGGAATTAGAATAGGCATGGCCTGTGCACAAGGTCTGGCTCATGCTTTAAATAAGCCTATGATAGGAGTCAATACCCTCGATGGTTTAGCATATAATCTTATGGGCAACAATGATTTGATATGCCCGGTGATAAATGCCCAGAGGCAGGAACTTTATACTTCGCTGTACTGTTCTAATGATGCTGCACTTGAGCGCATGTGGGATTATAAATTGATTAAAGTAGATGCGCTTGTCCGGGAGCTTTTAAACCTAAATCATAAGATATTAATTTTGGGCGATGGTGTGCCAATTGTAAAAAAGGCGTTGGCAGAAGTGCCGGCAGAAAATATTGTTATTGCAAGTTCTGTTTTCGCTATGCCTAGGGCTTCGTCAATTGCCGCAGTGGCTTTAGAGGAATATGCTAAAGGCAATGCTCAGGACTGCTTTTCAATTAAACCCTTTTACATTCGCAAATCAAATGCTGAGGAGAAGAGGGACGGGGATCATGGAGCAAAGAGCTGACGCTGTGTTGAGTGTTGAGAAAATGACGATGAAGGATTTAGATGAGGTAATGGAAGTTGAACGACAATGTTTTACGACTCCTTGGTCGCGATATTCTTTTGTCTGTGAGCTTAAAGATAACCAATTTTCCCATTACATCGTAGCAAAATATATGGGTAAAATCATAGGCTATGCTGGTATGTGGATAATCCTTGATGAAGCTCATGTGACAAATGTGGGCGTACTTCCTGAATATCGCGGAGGAGGAGTGGGAGAACTGCTCATGCGCTCCCTTATTATTGCGGCAAAAGAGCACGGTGCAAAAAAGATGACCCTGGAAGTTAGAAAGAGCAATTATGTAGCCCAAAACTTATATTCCAAACTTGGTTTTGAACCGGTAGGCATCCGCCGGGGGTATTATCTTGACAACAGAGAAGATGCCGTAATTATGTGGAAAGATTCACTTTAAGTGGTGCCAGGCACCTAAGTTATTTAGCTATGTTACATTTAAAGGTTTTATAGGTATTCCGCCTACAAATGAATTTTCCGCCACGTCCTTGTTAACCAGTGAGCAGGCCGACACGGTCGCCCCGTTGCCGATGACAACTCCAGGCAGAATGGTAACATTTGCACCAATCGTTACATCCTTTCCTATGATAACCTTTCCTGTGCCCCACTCTTTTACCATGTACTCATGGGCCAATATTGTGGAGTTATATCCAATTATTGAATTATCCCCTATTTCAATCAGTTCAGGGAAAAATATGTCAAACATAGCCATTAAGCCTACAGATACATTTTTGCCGATTTTCATTCCTATAAGCCTGTATAGGAAATTTTTTAATGGAAGATGGGGTATAAACCGGGCGAAATAAATCACTATAAAGTTGATGACGACTTTAAAGGGGTTGACGGTTTTATACCAAAACCAAAGGGAATTCACATCTTGAACTTGATGCCTTTGAACTCTGCGCATTTTGGCCTCCGAGTATTATTATTAATTTAAAACCTATTTCCTTAAAACAGCTTTAAATTTGCATAAGGAGTTAGGGTCATATCTGATTTATTTCCCATAAGATAGCGGTAATAACCTGCACAGGCAATCATAGCCGCATTGTCAGTGCAAAGTATTAAAGGTGGGAATTTAACATGAAAGTCTCTGCCGGCCCGATTGGCAAGTTCCTGCCGAAGACGGCTATTTGCAGCAACTCCCCCTGCCAGTGCAATTGTTTTTACGTTTTTCATTTTGGCTGCTTTTAAAGTGTTTTCCACCAGAGCATCAACTACTGCTTTTTGAAAACTCGCTGCCACATCCTCAACTACTATTGGCTCTCCTTTTTGTCTTTGGCGATTTAGATAATTTAAAACTGCCGTTTTTATGCCGCTAAAGCTGAAATTGAGTTCCCCGCCTTTTAAATGAGCTACAGGAAAGGATATGGCCGAATCATTTCCATGCCTTGCAGCTTTATCGATTAGCGGGCCTCCTGGATACCCAAGGCCCAAAGCCCGAGCCACCTTGTCAAAAGCCTCGCCGGCAGCATCATCTACCGTTTGACCCATTACTTCGTATTTGCCAAAGTCTTTTACATATACCAAATGGGAATGACCTCCAGACACCACAAGACATAAAAAAGGTGGGGCAAAGTCACTTTCAAGGAAATTTGCAAATATATGGCCTTCAATGTGATTAACACCTATTAAGGGTTTATTGAGAGCATATGCTAACCCTTTGGCATATGATACACCTACCAATAATGCTCCTATCAAACCGGGGCCGTTGGTTACCGCTATCAGATCTACATCATCAAAGTCAATTGAAGCCTCTTCCAGTGCCTGTTGCGTCACATGAGAAATTGCTTCAAGATGTTGCCTTGAGGCAATCTCGGGTACCACACCTCCAAATTTGGCGTGCTGCTTTATCTGTGAAAAAATGGTGTTTGACAGTATTTTTCTGCCGTCTTTTACTACAGATACAGATGTTTCATCACAGGATGTTTCTATACCGAGGGTTATAAAATTTTCTTTTTTCAAGGACATTTTTTCTAATCCTCCTGCTCATCTAGCATTTCATACAGCTGTTCTAATTCGGCAAGCACTTTGTTATATGCGCCGTTTACTTCCTGTGCCTTTTCAGGGTTGCTGTAAACCTCCGGCTGACACAACATAAGTTCAAGCTCCTCCAGCTCTTCTTCTTTTTTTAGGATAGATTCCTCTATCTCCTTTAATCGCTTTTGAGCCTGACGTTGCTTTTCTCGTTCTTTTCTTTCCAAAAGCCTAGCTTTTTTAAGCTTTGTCTTATTTACATTATTCTCCGGAATGTCTTTCTTTTTGCTTTCGTTCTTTTTTTCCAGGTAATAATTATAGCTTCCATCAAAATCTGCTATGCCGTCTCCGTCAAATTCCCAAATCCGTGTGGTAATTTTCGATAAAAAATATCGGTCGTGAGAAACTGCGATGAGGGTTCCATTAAAGGACATCAAGGCATCTTCCAATTTTTCCTTAGATAGTATATCCAAATGGTTTGTGGGCTCGTCCAGCAGGAGAAGATTTGCCCCTTGCAGGATTGCCTTGGCTAAAGCCACTCTGCTTTTTTCGCCGCCACTTAAAACACTTATCTGCTTTTCAACCTCATCACCAGAAAAGAGCAGACTTCCTAAAAAAGTCCTTATTTCCGTCAAGGTAAGGCCCGGCACAGAATTGTACACCTCTTCAAGGATTGTGGCATCTGGGGAAAGGTCTTTTTGTTCCTGGTCAAAATACACAGGAAAAACATTGTGGCCCAACTCAACATATCCTTCCTGCGGCTCAAGTTCACCTGCCAGAAGCTTTAAAAGCGTAGATTTGCCTATGCCGTTAGGGCCGATTATGCCTATGCGTTCGCCACGGTAAACCTGTAAATTTACGGAGTTTAATATTTTCTTTTCTCCATAAGAAAAGCTCAAGTTCTCTATTTTAAGTACTTCTTTGCCGCTGGTTTCTTGTATATCGAATTTCATCTTAATGTCAGGCTTGCGTTCTTTAAATATAGGGCTGGGAAGAAGTTCTTGCAGCCTTTTTCGACGGCTTTCAGCCTGTGAATATTTTCTGTGGGAAATGAAAGTCTGAATGTTCTTTTGAAGCCGTTCAATTTCTTTTTGTCTAATTTCCTCCTGTTTTTTTAGGGCTTTAATTACGACCTGTTTTTTCTCGATGTATTTGGAATAATTGCCGGTGTATACTGCAATACGGCCATGTTCTAGTTCGAAGATTTTAGTAGTTACATTATCAAGAAAATATCGGTCGTGAGATACTATTAAAAAGGCTTTATTGTAATCCTTTAAAAATGCTTCTAACCATTGAATAGATTCTAAATCCAAATAGTTGGTAGGCTCATCTAAAAGCAAAAGGTCAGGTGACTGTAAAAGCACTCTGCCTAGAGCTAAGCGGGTTTTTTGGCCGCCGCTTAGTGTTGAGATGGGAATATTCTCATCATCAAACCCTAAACCGCGAATCACCCCTCGTATGCGGCTTTGAATCTCAAAACCGCCCTTTGATTTAAAATCTTCAAAAAGGATAGCGTACTGCTGCATTAAATCGTTGAGCCGCTTTTCATCCTGATAAACTTTAGGAGTAGACATCGAAATTTCGAGCTCTCGGAGCTTTTTTTCCTGACTTTGTAGCTCTATAAAAATAGATGACAGGGCTTCCTTTATAGTAGTATTACTTTCAAAGGTTGCACCCTGTGATAAATATCCTATCTTTAAACCTTTATCCATGAAAATGTTTCCGCTGTCATAGGGTATTTTTCCTGCCAGTATTTTAAGCAGGGTGGATTTTCCTGCACCATTTAAACCCACCAATCCTATTTTGTCGTTTGCTTCAATTAAAAAATTTATATCTTCTAATATAACGTCTGTGCCAAAACTCTTGCACAAACCTGATACATTTAATATAGCCATTATTTATCACCATTAGGTATGTACATAATTTAAATCAAATATATGTTAACACAAGGTGAAGGCTAAGACAATAAGAACCATAAACCCTGCAGGTAAATTCCCTGCAGGGTGCTTAAAAATAAAAGAGCTCGCAGTGACCTTCGCTACAGCTGCTACGGACCTTTACATAGCCTACTACAATCTTTCGACTGCAATAGACCATTACAAAGCCCATAACAACCTATGCTCGACCATCATGAGTACCTTAGAAGCCTGCAGCAACCTCTCGGCTACTACAAACCTCCAATTAATGCAACAAAGTATCTTGTACAATACTCCATATTGTATTAACCTGCGGAACCCATGATGATCTTAGCTCGAAGACTATGCATCTTTTTCGACCCTATGATAACAGTTGGGCTATCATAGAGCCTTACAAGACGCATAGCCCTCTGCCCGCCGGCAGATGCCGAGCCCGAAGACCCGACATCTACCTTTGGCCGACTATCGAAGAACCCTTTATAAGATCCTCCGATAGTCTTGGCTCGGCCACTGCGAACCCTTCGGTATTATTTTGCCCTTTATTATTTTAATTATTCTGCCATAATGTGATTAAGTTACTAGCAATTAAGTTTATAAATTTAAGTTTTTGCAAAATCGCAATTTGATTAAGAACTTGCTTTAAGCATCCGGACCAGAATGGTTGCAGCTTGAGCACGGCTTACAGAATTTTTCGGGTAAAAATTGCCGTTTGTTGCCGATAAAATTTTAAGTCCCATGGCTATTGCCGTATGACCCTTGTATTCAAGTTTTACGGAAGCACTATCTTTTACAGTGTCTTTGTAAATTTCAGGAATGCTTGCAACTTTTTCATATCCCATTGCTCTTATTACGAAAGCAGCTGCTTTTTCCCTAGAAAGGCTACTTTTTGCCGAAACTTCATTGTCTTTTACCCAACCAAGTTTTATAGCTTCTTCGATATATTTTGATATGTCATCATCGCTTTTAACATGAGATTCTGCTCTTATTATTGGCACAATGGGTCTATCATCCGAGATTCTATGGCCTTTTGCGACCATTAATAGTTTTATGAATTCACCTTCTGTTATGGCCACATCGGGTCTGAACAGGCTTTCTTCAGATTTTATTATGCCTAAATCCACCAAAAGCTGTATGTCCTTTTCAGCCCAATGTCCCTTTATGTCCGTAAAGTCAGTTTTAGTCTCTTCTTTGATGGGTTTGCCGTTATAGTCTAAAGGCTGAAAATCAAAAGCATCAAAGGTATAGGATTTTGCGGGTTTGACTTTGTAAACCAGTTTATAATCGTAAGTCTCTTCTTTTGAGTTATACAAAGATGCATAAACTAACTCTAGTCCTATATCACTTAAGAAGCGAGCTTCCGCATCGGCTTTTTCTAAAACGCCGTCAGCGCTGGGGAAGTTCTTTTCATGCCAATTCATATGATAATTGGTAATTTTGCCTGTTTCTGCATCAACTGTTATATTAAACCCGTTGGCAGTATAAGGAATACCGTTCACAAGTCTGATATAGTTAAAACTATGCTTTTGAACCTTTTCAGGGGATTCTATCCGTTCTTTTATTTCTTCAAGCATTACATTTGCAAACCGTTCTGGCTGATGCTTTTTTAAAAACTCCTCAGCTTTTTTCAAAGCTGCGCTTCTATCATAGTTTTGCTTAAATTCTTTCGAATGTTTACTATAATCATAGATATCAAAGCTTAAAAGTTCAGAAGTTATGGCATTAACTCGGGCAGATATAAAGCCGTCCTCACCATCGGCACTAGATTTTTGCCATTCGATGTTCCAGATCTTGTGTTCGGGGTTATCATAGCCTTCATAAAGGTATGCTGAGCGCTGTTTAAAACCATCAGGGATTGATATATATTTTTTTACAATATTTATCGCAGCCTCTTTAGAAATACAATTTTTTGTGATTTCAACCTGTTTATTTTCAACAGGAGTAAAGTCTGCATCCGCCTTCTGGGCGGTTTCTGCCGCAGCTCTGGTGTAAAGATCAAAGTATTCATTATCAAGCATCTTTCCTGTAACCGCATCGATTAAAACACTGCCGGGCCTTTCAAGCGTATAAACCAGTTTAATATCATCTTTTTGAGTGGGGTAGTCATAGTAACGGCGATAAATCAGTTTTAAACCTGTTTCATCTTTAAATATTTGTTCAGCATCTTGTATTGAGATAATGTTTTTCGAGGAAGGCAATGGTTCCCAAGACCAAGTAAAAGAATAATTTTCAATTTCCCCGGTATGAGCATCTACCGTGATTTTAATCCCATTTCCCTCTACAGGTATATCATTTTCCATACGGGTAAAATTGAAAGAATAGCTGTCGCTATAAGCGTCCCTGTCTATAGGATATACCGGCATATCCCGAGATAAAAGTTTTGTTTTTGCAAATTCTTCAGGCTGTAATTTTTTAGCAAAGCTTTCAGCTATTTTCCTTGCCTCTTCTTCACTGTATTTTGGAATGGGTGAAGTCTTCCTGTTCGGATCGTAGCCTTTATACAAGCTGATGCTGAGAATGTTACCTGTTTTAGCATCTATGCTTGCATATAAACTTCCATAAGGTGCTTGTGTTTTAGACCAGCTAAGCTCCCAAATCTTTTTGTTATCGTGATTTTCGTTGTAGCTTACATTAAAACGGTCATAGGTTGTTGTATCAAAAATATCTTTAATCTTTTGTATGGCTTCTTCCTGGGAAATGCCTGCATTCAAGGCTAAAGCCTGAATACTGCAAGAAAGAACAAAGGTTAACACTAAAATCAAAGCTAAAACTTTTTTCATTTTTGTAGCCTCCCCTATGTCATTTTCTATAATCTTAGACGATGTTTTCATAAAAAGGTTCCTGGATTTTCATGATTTGTGAAAAATTGACCATGTATATAATTAAGTATATAATTTATTTTGAAAGTTGTGTTAGATTGTTCGTTTTTTAATATTTCTAATAGAATTAAATGGGGTGATATATTTGACTAACGAAATCTTAGCTGATATAAAAATGTATCCTGTTATTGCAGCTATAAGAGATGTGGATAAAGTAGATGCTGCATTGTCTCGCAATATAAAGTGTGTTTTTTTGTTAACTGGAAGCATATTAAATATTAAGTATGTGGTTCATTGTATAAAAAAGGCCCATAAAAGGGCCTTCGTGCACCTGGATCTTTTAGAGGGAATAAGTAAAGACGGTGAAGGAACCAAATATATAGTAGAAGAAGTAAGACCCGACGGTATTATAACTACAAGAAGCAATCTTGCCCTTAGCGCACGCAGTATGGGTATGTTTACAATACAGCGCGTATTTATATTAGATAGCCTTGCTGTAGATACTGCTGTAAAAACCATCAGTCACGTAGAACCTGATGCAGTGGAAGTATTGCCCGGTGTGCTTACAAAAAGTCTAAAGAGAATTGTACAAAAAGTGCGTACTCCGGTAGTTGCAGGAGGACTTATCGAAACCCCGGAAGAGGTAAAACAGGCTTTGGCATCAGGTGCCGTGGCCATATCCACAACTCGAAAAAGCTTATGGGATATGAATACATGACAAAATTTATCTTGGAGGTGAAAAACGTGCCTCTAAGCTATTTAGAGCTGACCATACGATTGGCGCTTTCGATTCTTCTTGGTGGAGTTATAGGTTTAGAAAGGGAAACCATAAATAAACCTGCGGGTTTTAGAACACACATACTGGTTTGCCTAGGTTCTACAATTGTAATGTTGGTATCTCTATTTATTTTTACAGAGTTTAAAGGTCTAACCAATGTAGATCCTGGAAGAATACCTGCACAGGTTATAAGTGGCATAGGATTTCTTGGAGCAGGCACCATTATCATAGAAGGGGCTAACGTTAAGGGCTTAACCACAGCTGCCAGCCTATGGACAGTGGCGGCTATTGGCTTGGCCGTGGGTGTGGGATTTTACTATGGTGCTATACTTGCAACTTTTTTAATCCTGCTGACTCTTATTACATTTAACAGATTAGAGGCTGTTTTATTAAAAAAACAATATTTACAGCCCTTGAAATTAATTGTAGAAGATCAGCCTGGACAACTGGGCAAGATAGGTTTATGTTTAGGCGAGATGAATATCAGTATCAGAGATGTTAAAATTGAAAACATAGAAGAGGGCAAGCTGCTGATAACATTGATGATACGAAAGATAAACAGCTTAGAGTTTGAAGAGATGAAGCAAAAATTCCTGCAAATCGATGGAATATATGATATAACAACTGAAGCTAGCTAAACATACAATCTCAAGAAACTGTGGCATAGCTATTAATTTGAATCGTTACCTGAATCGTTTACGGCATCTACAGTGTAAATAAATGCCAAAATTTCAGCTACAGCCTTATAAAGCTCAGGAGGTATTTCTACGTTAAGGTCAAGTTGAATCAATGTTTCTACCAGATGCGGGTCTTTGTATATAGGTATATTTTCCTTGCGAGCAAGCTCCAGGATTTTTTCTGCCAATAGACCCTTTCCGGAAGCTACGATTTTCGGAGCAGTATCTTTTTTCATATCGTATTTTAAGGCTACGGCCTTTTTATTTTTTGTGCTTGTTAATTCTTTACTCATTATATCACCGGCATTAAACATCAAACTTTAATATTTATTCCCATAGTTATCGGCTGTTTTTTTATATCTTCAAAAAAGAAGTCTTTCATTGATACTTTACCGACCTTGAGTTCCATGGTTTTTATAATACTGGGGAGGTCCTCATTTTCACTTAAAAACTTTTTGACTGCGTTCATAGCTTTTTTATTTTCAAAGACCGATGATGCAGTTACCTTTCCATCGGCATAGATGAGATCCACAAGGATTGCCCCCAGGTTTTTTGTGTTAATAATAAAATTTATGCGCAAAGATGGCTGTATATCACTGGTGGTTCGGGAATCAGCAATCTTTAGGTAAATATTGTGATATACAGGTATTGGCAATGCAACAAAGATAATGTTATTTGTAGAATTTTTATGGTGCAGGATATTAATTGCTTTTAAAGCCAATTGCTCTTTTAAGACCGTGGCTTTCTTTTTGCTACTTGGCTGAGCTTTATTGAAAGAAAGGGCATTATCTTTGTAAACTTTAGTAAAGTTTTGGAAAAGCACAAGGAGCTGATTTTCTGGGAGAATAAAACCATTTTTAATGCATTCGGCTATAGTTTCATGAAAAGATGCCACTATAGTTTCAAAGGGCATCTTATCCCATAAATGCAAAAAGGGCTCGGGTTTTTCTTCATTTATCAGGTGGTTGAATAGCTCCATAATAAAGGTTACTCGCTCTTTTATTATAGGCAAATTCAGCTTTGATAGGAGATTAAATGCGACATGGGCTTCTTGGGTTTGGCATACATCAAGAGCCGTTTTTTGTGAAGAGGATATATCAAGGGTGGCTAAATGGTCTGTATTATGCAATTTTGTTTCATGCTCAATCACTTTAAAAACAATTTGCGATGGAGATAATTCTACTACCTTTAGCTTTAGAAAGTCACCGATGTCAAGATCCAGTAAACAGTGAGCAAAGACCTCTGTGCCACCTATATTTACAAAATAACCATGTTCTTGCTTTTGTGTTACATAAGCGCTTACTACATCTTGAGATGTGATGGCTTTGTTTATATTGGAGGCTTGTGTTAAATGAATTTTCATGGATTTACCTCCCAAAAAACACCAAAGGCTATGTTTTTTTGATTATACCATATAAAAAACTTCGAGCAAAAGCCCGAAGTTTTAAAGATGAAATCTATGATCTATTTATTTTGCAAGGTCAAGAACTTCTTTCATAAGTGTCTTAAATCTTTCTGCTGTTCCAGTAGCACCAGTTACTGAATCGACGTCGGCATCTTGTTTGTCTATTACCGATTTGGACAAGACTTGAGCGGCTTCGGCTGGGGTTGTGCCGGATTTTTCTTTCATATTTTTCGCATATTCTTCATCTGCACTCTTATAGTTTCCGTCTTTATTTACTTCATCGTAGGCAGCAACGGCTACTTTGCCGTCTCTGATTAATACTGCAGCCATAGCTTTCCAGCCACGCTCGTCAAAATCTTTTTCGGCAGCTTTATACACACCTTCCTTGTAGGTTCCTTTTGCTTCTACTGGTGAACCTGACAAGGCTTCTTTTACAAGTTCTTTAAAGGTATCTGAACTGTGTGTGGCACCGGTTACTGCATCTACCTGTTCGGGATTTTGTTTTGCAATCAAGTCTTGTTCTAATTTATTATAGGCATCAAGTGGTGTAGTGCCGGATTTATTCTTCATATTAGCTGCATATTCCGGATCGAAGCTCTTAAGCGTATCTTCTTCGTTGATTTCGTCGTAGAAAACTTCGGTAATTTTACCATCTTTTACAATAACAGTAGCCATTGCTTTCCAGCCGTGATCATCAAAATCTGCTTTTTGGGCAAAATATACGCCGTCGTCATAAGAAACCTGCTCCTCAGCAGGCTGCTGTTGACTTGATTGGTCAGGTGGGGTTTGCTCCTGCTGTTTTTTCCCGCCGCAACCAGCAACTAGCGTAATAATCAACAGTGCTACTAGCACAACTATAGGCAACTTTCTCATTTTGTTTCCTTCCTCCTTTTGTGAAAGTGTTAATTATACCTATGTATATATTATTAAACAAAAAAACAAAAATTCCTCCTGGAAAACAAAAATCTGTGTAAAATAATAATCGATTGTAAAATAGTTTGCTATGTGTATAAAAAAATATACATTACGTTAGTCATAATGTATAAAATTGGAATATATCGAACTTTAAGATCGGTATTTATCAAAAAGTTCGCTTTTTATATTGACAAGCCCCTAACCCTTTGTTAAAATATTAGTAGAAAAGCCAATATTGTGTTAGCCCTGTATAATTTCGGGAATATGGCCCGAAAGTTTCTACCAGGTGTCCGTAAAACACCATAGGCTACAGGGGAACGTATGTATTCCCTGTTTTGGCGGGGTTTTTTGTTTTTCTGCCTAAGGGGAATTGCTAAAAATTTATGGTGTATTAAAAAGGAGGAGGTTTTAAAATGAAGGAGGAGAGTGCAATTTCAAACGCATCTGGAAATGGGCTTGACAGGTTTTTTGCTTTAACCGAAAATGGGACAGATGTAAAAACTGAAGTCCTCGCAGGTCTAACTACTTTTGTAACGATGGCTTATATCCTCTTTGTAAATCCAAACATACTTGAAGCTGCAGGTATGGACAAGGGAGCAGTATTTATGGCTACTGCTTTGGCATCAGCGGCAGCTACACTCTTTATGGGTGTTTTTGCAAATTATCCCTTTGCATTAGCTCCTGGAATGGGCCTCAACGCATTTTTTGCTTACGTTATGGTTGGCAGTATGGGTCTTCCTTGGCAAACAGCACTGGGAGCAGTATTTTTATCCGGTATCATTGCAGTTATAGTGACTTTAACAGGTCTTAGAGAGCTTTTAATTAAGGCAATTCCAGTTTCCCTAAAACATGCCGTAGGAGCGGGTATTGGACTTTTTATTGCTTTTATAGGGTTAGTTAATTCAGGTATGGTAGTGGCTAGTGAAGCCACTTTAGTAGACCTTGGCGATTTTACTCAGCCGAGCACACTGCTTGCAACCATCGGTCTTATTATCATGGCGGTCTTTGTAGCTAAAGGAGTAAAAGGCGGAATTTTAATTAGTATTTTAATAACGTCTATCATCGGAATACCCATGGAGGTTACCCAACTTCCTGCAAACATTATTTCAACACCACCTAGCATTGCGCCGGGCTTTCTCAAACTTGACTTGGCAGGTGCCTTGAAATTTTCTATGTTCCCAGTAATTTTTTCGCTCTTCTTTGCGGATCTTTTTGATACCATTGGTACCTTCGTAGGTGTTGCAAGCCGTACGGGAATGATTGACGAACAAGGTAACTTAAAAAGAGGTAACAAAGCGCTATTTGCCGACTCCCTAGGAACCGTTATAGGTTCGCTCCTTGGGACAAGCAATACAACCACTTATGTTGAAAGTGCCGCCGGTGTCAGCGTAGGTGGTAGGACGGGCCTGACATCCGTTGTCGTAGCATTGATGTTTGTGGCAAGTGTTATTTTATCGCCAATTGCACTGGCAGTGCCGGGAGCAGCTGTAGCACCTGCACTTATAATGGTTGGAGTATTTATGGCAAGCAGTTTGAATGAAATCAATTTTAGTGATTTCTCTGAAGCTTTTCCTGCTTTTATAACAGCAGTGGCTATGCCTTTAACCTACAGTATTTCCTACGGTCTGGCTCTTGGTTTTATTGCTTATTCAGTACTTAAGTTATTGACAGGAAAAGGCAAAGAAGTACACTGGGTTATGTATATACTGACAATACTGTTCATACTTTACTTTGCGTTTATTAGATAGTGTATAATCTGACATATCAAATTTGATTAAAAGCAAGGTCTTCTTGTTTGAAGGTCTTGCTTTTTTGTTACTTTAATTAAACTGTATCAAGTGCTATAATTAAATTTATGAGCATTAAAAAAGTTTCGGGGTGGTGAAAGCATGGACAAAGAGAAAGTTTATGTAATATATGGCAATGAACCTAAAAAGATGATACATGATTTATTGTCTCACTTAAGGATAGAAAATAATATAGACAAAAATGCACGCATAGGTTTAAAGCCGAATCTGGTAGTTGCAAAACCATCTACGTCGGGAGCCACAACGTCCCCGGAACTTTTGGAAGGGACGATTGAATACTTAAAATCAAAAGGTTTTAATAATATAGTTATTATGGAGGGCTCATGGGTAGGCGATAGGACATCAAGAGCCTTTGAAGTAAGTGGATACACTGATATTGCAAGGAAATTTGATGTTCCGCTTATCGATTTGCAAAGAGATTCCTATATAACATGCGATGTTGAAGGAATGAAGCTAAAAGTATGTGAGCAAGTATTTAAAATGGATTATTTAATAAACATGCCGGTTCTTAAAGGGCACTGCCAGACTAAGATGACATGTGCATTAAAAAATTTAAAAGGCTGTATCCCCGACAGTGAAAAACGAAGATTTCATACCATGGGATTACATAAGCCCATTGCATATCTTAATAAAGCTATAAAAAGCCATTTAATAATAGTAGACGGGATAATGGGGGATTTGAGCTTTGAAGAAGGTGGAAACCCTGTTCAGATGAACAGAATTATCGTGGGATTTGATCCGGTTTTAATTGATTCATATGTAGCAAGTCTCATGGGTTATGATGTTGCTGAAATTCCATATATAAAAATAGCAGAGAATTTAGGTGTCGGCAGCTGCCTTGCTTCAAAAGACCAGGTACATGAGCTAAATGAAGATTTTAACACAAAGAAAATAACCCGCTCTCGCCAGGTTGAGAGATTGTCAAAGTATATAGAGGAAAAGGATGCATGCTCGGCATGTTACGGCAGCCTTGTTCATGCGCTGGCAAGGTTGGATGAGCAGGGCCTGCTTAGAAGGCTTAAAGGCAAGATTTGTATTGGCCAGGGATTTAAGCGGGTAAAAGGTACAGGCATGGGTGTAGGAGTTTGCACAAGAGGCTTTGAGCAAAACGTACCGGGATGCCCTCCTACAGCAAAGGATATACTTGAGCTATTGAAAAGAAATATTTAAAAAGGTCATTAGCTATATTAAACTCAGTTATATAAATTATTAGAAAGAGTGTTATGTATGAAATACATAATGAGTGCTGATGAGAAATTCCAAATGATGACAAATACTCCAGTTGAGAAGTTGATTTGCACACTAGCGGCTCCCACCATTGCAAGTATGCTGATTACTTCGGTATACAATATGGCAGATACATTTTTTGTGAGCAAAATCAGCACCAGTGCATCAGGTGCTGTAGGCGTGGCTTTTTCCCTTATGTCAATTATTCAAGCAATTGGTTTTACTATTGGCATGGGTTCGGGGAATTTCATTTCAAGATTGCTTGGGCAAAGAGATCGAGAGTATGCTGGCAAAGTTGCGGCTACAGGATTTTTTACGGCTCTCTTTTTGGGCGCTGCCTTGGCTACAGTTGGCTTCACTTTTTTAGATTCCCTTGTATATTCTTTGGGTGCTACTCCCACTATTGCTCCGTATGCAAAAGATTATATAAAATACATTTTGCTTGGGGCGCCTTTTATGATTGCTTCTTTTGTGTTAAACAATATTCTTCGCTATCAGGGTAGTGCTTTCTTTTCGATGATAGGAATCGGAATTGGTGGGATTCTTAACATTATATTGGATCCTATCTTCATATTCAGTTTTAATATGGGTACCGCTGGTGCGGCTATAGCCACAATTATAAGCCAGTTTATCAGCTTTAATATTCTTTATCACAACTCTGCCAAGGGTGGAAATATAAAAATCAAATTTAGTAATTTTACTCCAAAATGGGAAATTTACAAACAGATTCTTAAAGGTGGCATGCCATCCTTTTATCGCCAGATATTGGGCAGTGCAGCCATGATTTGCATGAATTTTAGCGCAGGCGTTTATGGCGATGCGGCTGTTGCTGCCATGGCTATAGTAACGAGAGTATTTCAGTTTGGCATATCTGTGATGATTGGATTTGGGCAGGGATTTCAGCCGGTATGCGGATTTAACTATGGTGCCAAACGATATGATAGGGTGCTGCGCGCATTCTGGTTTTGCGTTAAAGTTTCAGCCATATTTTTAGCAGTTCTCGCCGCAATCGGATTTGTGTTTTCACCCAAAATCATATCTATTTTTAGAAAAGAAGATTTAGAAGTGATAGCAATAGGAGCTCGAGCCTTTAGGTTCTATTGTATAGCATTTCCTTTTTCCGCATGGATTATCATGACTAATATGCTCCTTCAAACAATAGGTAAAGCTCTTGGAGCTTCCATTGTGGCTGTATCGCGTCAGGGTTTATTCTTTTTGCCTGCAATTACTGTTTTACCGCACAAGCTGGGACTTTTGGGCGTGCAAATTAGCCAGCCTGTAGCCGATATTTGTTCTTTTTTAATTGCATTGCCAATTGGTCTTCGTGTAATAAAAGAGCTTAAATTACAGCAACATCACACAGAGACGCTAAAGGGAAATAAAACCGGTGACATCTATATATCTCACTTGAAAGAAAGGGCACATCAACACTAAAAACTATCCCGTTGAAATTCAAGACCTCTCTTTTGCGAGAGGTCTTGCTTCTTATAACTTCATATCAGACACGTCATAGGTGAACTCTACAAGCCATCTATTCATAAAAATAGGTACATGACATCTTACTGCCAGGGCTATTGCATCGCTAGGTCTAGCATCCAGTACAATAGGATTGTTATTCTGGTTTATATGTATTTCAGCGTAATAGGTATTATTTTTTATGCTGGTGATAATTACTTTTTCTACAACTCCGCCGAGTTTCTCGATGGCTGTCTTTAAAAGATCGGGAGTCATAGGCCGTGGTGGCACAACTCCGTTGATGGGCATAACTATGTTCTGAGCTTCTAGTGCTCCTATAGCTATTGGAAGCACCATCTTTTCTTGTTCCTTATCTACCAAAAGTACCGTAAAATTTCCGCTAAAGTCAACAGTTATCTTTTTAACCTTTAATTCAATCATTTTATTCACCTCTATTAAATCAATGAGGCAAATTATTTCCAAAAAGTCTTTATACTAAATCTATTATAATCATACCACTTATGAGCTGCAATTAAAAAAGGCAACACCAAGTATGTGACAAATGAAGAACTTTTTTACGCAGAGGGCCAGTTTTACAAAGTCTTCTCTGATGTTTTAGATTTTGATTATGAATGTCTTGTCTAAAAGGGGTATTTCACAGGCGTGATGGACTCTTTTGTTAATTTATAGTATAATATCCAAAGTATTTTCTTACAAATAGGAATCACTAAAGCAGTTTTTGAGGATAAGATGGGGGTCTTACAGATGAAAATGGTCTCTTGGAACGTTAACGGCCTTAGAGCTTGTTTAAAGAGCGGTTTTTTGGAATATTTTTGGAAAGTGAATGCTGATATTTTTTCTATTCAGGAAACAAAATTGCAACATGGGCAAATAGAATTGGACTTAGATGGCTACGAGCTGTATTGGAACTATGCTGTAAAAAAGGGTTATTCTGGCACTGCAGTTTTTACAAAAAAGAGTCCCTTATCAGTTACCTATGGAATTGGAGTTGAGGAACATGATCAGGAAGGAAGGGTCATAACCCTGGAATATGAAAATTTTTACCTGGTCAATGTCTATACTCCAAATTCTCAAAGAGGTCTTGCAAGACTTGACTATCGCATGACTTGGGAAGATTGCTTCCGAAATTATCTTTTGCAGCTGGATGCAAAAAAACCAACGATTATCTGTGGCGATTTGAATGTGGCCCATAAAGAAATAGACTTGAAGAATCCTCAGGCAAATACTAAAAATGCTGGCTTTACCGAGGAAGAGAGGCAGAAGATGACTGAGCTCCTTGAAGCCGGTTTTGTTGATACTTTTCGATATCTCTATCCAGACAGGAAAGATGCATATACCTGGTGGTCGTATATAACCCGAGCAAGAGAGAGGAATGCAGGTTGGAGAATTGATTACTTTATCGTCTCTGACAGAATAAAGACCAAAATCATAGACGCACAAATACATTCTGAAATATTAGGAAGCGATCATTGTCCAGTAGCTTTGGAAATTGAAATCTAGGACCGGCAAGAGGACACTTTGGGTACTGCCGTTAAACTCTATCAATATAAATGTAAAGACCCGTGTAATAAATACAAGTTTGGGTAAACCTATAATAAAAAGCTTACTAATTATTTTAAAAGGTGGAAGCTGTTGCGATGTTACTTGGAGCTCATATATCAATTTCAAAAGGATATGAACATGCTGTGAAAGAAGCTCTGTCTATAGAAGCAAATACCCTGCAATTTTTTACCCGAAACCCCCGCGGCAGCGCGGCCAAGGCTTTAAATCCTGTTGATATAAATAAAATGCGAGAGCTTATAAAGCAAACTGGTTTTGGGCCTTTAGTAGCACATGCTCCCTACACTTTAAATCTTGCCTCAAGCAAACCGGAGGCTCGAGAGTTTAGTATCAGGGTATTGAGAGAAGACCTGGAGCGTATGTCGATTGTAGGCGCTTCATACATGGTGCTGCATCCCGGCAGCCACGCAGGGCTTGGCTTGGAAAAAGGGATAGAAAAAATATCTTCCGCTTTAAAAGATGTTGTAACTGGAAATGAAAAAGTAATGGTGCTCCTTGAACTCATGGCAGGTTCCGGCACCGAAGTTGGTTATACTTTTGAGCAGCTGTATGAAATCATGGACAGGACAGGAAATCCTGATGCCTTTGGGGTGTGTTTTGACACATGCCACGCTCTTGGCGCAGGATATGATGTAATTGACAGTTTAGATAAAGTGCTTCTTGAATTTGATAAGATTTTGGGTCTGTCCAAATTAAAAGTAATTCATTTAAATGACAGTAAATTCCTTCTTGGAAGTCGCAAAGACCGCCATGCTAATCTTGGAGAAGGAAAGCTGGGCCTGGAAACAATAAAAAATATCATCAACCATCCCGAATTAAAGGATAAGCCCTTTTTGTTGGAAACACCCGGAGGTATGGAAAATTACAAAAAGGAAATAAAAATGCTAAAACAACTTGCAGAAAACTAAAGTGGAAAGGCCATGTCATTAATCATGGACCTTTCTTTTTTTACCCGATAAATTGACCAACCTTTCTTTATGTGATGTTGCGAGCGCCTTGTCCACATGAAAAATCTAGAAAAACATTCATGATTTTTAGTATTTTTTAGTATTGACAAAGATTTGTCAATGTAGTATCATGGGTCTAGGATTGTGAAAATAGTAACAAACTTTAGCATAAAATGAAAAGGGGAAGGTTAGATGGTAAAGATTTTGTTTGAAACAGACCTTTGCCTCGGGTGTAAGTCCTGTGAATTAGCGTGTGCAGCGGCTCATTCTAAAACCAAGAGCATTGCCGGCGCTATAAAAGAGCGCGAGATTTCGCGACTCAGAATAAAGACAAAGCGCGGCAAGATGAAGTTAGAACAATGCATGCTCTGCAAAAACCCCCGTTGTATAGCTGCATGTCCCACAGGCGCTTTATCAAAAGACGAAGAGAGCGGAATTATTCATGTAAACGAGATGTCATGCACCGGATGTGGTCTATGCCAAAAAGCATGCCCTTTTGATGCTATAGAGTTACAGACTTTTCCGACAATATGCGACAGATGTGCACAGTCAGAAGAACCGCTATGCGTCCTGTCGTGTCCGACGAGAGCGTTAAAGGTTAAGATAGTATAAAAACATGAGGTGATTATTATGTCTGAGGACTTAAAGTGCTTAAGCTGTGATGCAGCAACTTGCAGTTTGCTTGAAAAGGCAAAAAAAGAAAAGATAGAGACAGTTTGGGACCGAGCTGAAGCTATGCAGCCTCAATGCGGCTTTGGAGAGATGGGGCTGTGCTGCACCAACTGTGGCATGGGGCCCTGCCGAATTGTTAAGGTAAGCGAAGATGGTCCCAAAAAGGGCATATGCGGTGCGGATGAAGATACAATTGCAGCCAGAAATCTTGCCCGAGCAGTTGCAGCAGGTTCTGCAGCTCATTCTGACCACGGTCGCGACATTGCTCATGCTCTGTATTATGCTGCGAAAAATCCTGAGTCAGGATATAAGGTAAAAGATTCCCAAAAGCTCATATCTCTTGCACGGGAGTGGGGCATTGAAACAGAAAATCTGGATGAAAAAGAAATTGCGGCCAAGGTTGCGGAGCTTGCACTTCAGGAATTCGGAAAACCTTTTGGTCATCTGAGATTTACAGAAAGAGCACCAAAAGACAGACTTGACATTTGGAACAAGATGAATGTAACCCCCAGAGCCATAGACAGGGATATCGTAGAAGTATTGCACTCAACTCACATAGGGTGTGACGCAGATTACAGAAACATCATGATGAAAGCTACAAGAGCAGCCCTCTGTGATGGTTGGGGCGGTTCCATGATAGGAACGGAACTTTCTGATATTCTATTTGGCATTCCACAGCCCCACGAAATCGAAGCAAATCTGGGCGTGCTGAAGGAAGATGAGGTAAACATTGTAATTCACGGTCATGAACCTACTTTATCCGAAGCCATACTGGTTGCGGTAAACGATCCAGAATTAATTGAACTAGCACAAAAGCAAGGTGCAAAAGGCATAAATCTGGTAGGAATGTGCTGTACTGGCAATGAAATTGCCATGCGCCATAATGTGCCTATGGCAGGCAACTTCTTTCAGCAGGAACTGGCTATAGTAACCGGTGCGGTTGATGCCATGGTAGTAGATGTTCAGTGCATAATGCCGGCACTGTCCCAAGTGGCCAAATGCTACCACACAAAACTAATAACAACCTCCCCAAAAGCCATAATTCCAGGAGCCATCCACATGCAATTTGACGAAGCGCGAGCCGTAGAGTCAGCTAAAAGGATTGTTCAGGAAGCGGTTTTAAATTTCAAGAACAGAACTGGAAATATTTTCATACCTGAAATAAAGTCGAAAGGATTTGTAGGCTTTAGCAACGAATCTATTATTAGTGCATTAGATGGCGTTACAAATAGTTTTGCCCATCCACAGGGAACCGTAAAACCTTTGGTGGATGCCATAAAATCCGGTGTCCTTCGGGGAGCGGTTGCCATAGTAGGCTGTAACAACCACAAAGTGCCTCAAGACAAAGGCCATGTAGAACTGGCAAAGGAACTTATCAAAAATGACGTGTTGGTAGTTACAACCGGTTGCGGTGCCTATGCGTGCATAAAAGAAGGTTTAATGACAAAAGAAGCTGCCAATTTATGCGGAAAAGGCCTGTCTACTGTTTGCGAACTGGTGAAAATCCCACCGGTCTTGCACATGGGCTCTTGTGTGGATATCAGCAGAATACTGCTTCTACTTTCGGAAGTGGCCAAGTATATGAATGTCGATATAAAGGATTTACCAGTGGCAGGAGCAGCCCCTGAATGGATGTCAGAGAAGGCACTTGCTATAGGAACTTATGTGGTGGCATCCGGTGTATATACCATGTTGGGAGTTGCGCCCCAGATTACTGGTTCCGAAAACCTGACAAGATTTCTCACTGAAGACGTAGAGAATATTTACGGCGGCAAATTCCATATTGAATCAGATCCCAAGAAAGCAGCCCAAAAGATACTAGAACATATTGAAGCAAAACGCAAAGCCTTGGGAATTTAACCCCGATATTAAGGAAGTGTTTACCATGAAAATTGCGATTACCGGCAAAGGTGGTGTTGGCAAGACCACCTTTGCAGGAGTTCTTTCAAAAGTATTAGCAGCAGAAGGATACAAGGTGCTTGCTGTTGATGCGGATCCTGACGCAAATCTGGCAATGGCTTTAGGGTTTCCCGAAGAAAAGGCATCATCTATAACACCTCTTTCTGAAATAAAAGACATAATTGCGCAAAGAACTGAAGCAAGACCTGGAGTAATTGGCCAAATGTTTAAGCTGAACCCCAAAGTAGATGATATTCCGGAAAAGTATTGCATTGAGCATGATGGAGTAAAGCTTTTGGTCATGGGTACAGTAAAAGCAGGAGGTTCAGGTTGTATTTGTCCCGAGCATGCTTTTTTGCGCGCACTTATGCAGCATCTGCTATTAGATTCTCAAGAAGCCCTGATACTGGATATGGAAGCTGGAATAGAACACATGGGAAGAGCTACGGCGGACTGTGTTGATGCTTTCATAGTAGTAGTTGAGCCAGGGCAAAGGAGTATTCAGACTCTGAAGACTATAAAAAAATTGGCGGAAGACATAGGTGTAAAAAAAATCTTTGCCGTAGGGAATAAAGTTAGAACCCGAGAGGAAGAGGAATTTATACAAAATGCGTGTGGCGATGTGCCTGTATTGGGTTTTCTCTCTTATGATCCCGATTTAATAGAAGCAGACAGATGTGGGGAGACACCTTTTAACAAGTGTATACTTTATACTCGCCAGGTGGAGGCTATTAAAAATCATTTATTAAGGTTGATTGACAACTGATATTAATAAAAGGGATCCTTTGATAAAGGCGCCTTTATCTAAATTACACAACCAAATCTAAAGCTAACAAATATAAGGGGGAAATAAGCATGACTTACAAAAGCGATATTGAAATTGCACAAGAGGCAAAGCTGGAGCACATTAAAGACGTAGCCGCAAAAATTGGTCTTACCGAAGACGATTTAGAATATTATGGTAAGTACAAGGCAAAAATTGATTACAATCTCTTAGAAAGATATAAAGACAAAAAAGACGCCAAACTAATACTCACAACGGCCATAAATCCCACACCTGCCGGCGAAGGTAAAACCACCACTACCGTTGGATTAGGGGATGCACTGAGAAAGATTGGGAAAAATGCCATGATTGCCCTTAGAGAACCCTCTCTTGGCCCTGTCTTTGGAGTGAAAGGCGGTGCTGCAGGCGGCGGATACGCTCAGGTAGTTCCTATGGAAGATATAAACCTTCACTTCACTGGCGATTTTCATGCTATAGGTGCAGCCAACAATCTTTTAGCTGCCATGATTGACAACCATATTTATCAAGGGAATGAACTTAACATAGACCCACGCCGCATCACATGGAGAAGATGCGTAGATATGAATGACCGGCAGCTCAGGTTTGTAGTGGACGGCCTTGGCGGAAAGGCCAACGGAGTTCCCAGAGAAGATGGTTATGACATAACTGTAGCTTCGGAAATTATGGCTATATTCTGCCTGGCAAGAGATTTGGAAGACTTGAAAAATCGCCTTGCTCGAATAATTGTTGGTTACACATATGACGGCAAACCCGTTACAGCAGGCCAGCTTAAAGCTCATGGCGCCATGACGGCACTGTTAAAGGATGCGTTCAAGCCCAACCTGGTACAAACCTTAGAGGGCACACCAGCTTTCGTTCACGGAGGGCCTTTTGCCAATATAGCCCACGGCTGCAACAGTGTTATCGCAACAAAAATGGCAATGAAGTTCGCCGATTATGTAGTAACTGAAGCAGGATTCGGTGCAGATTTAGGTGCGGAGAAATTTTTGGATATAAAATGTCGCGTCGCAGGAATTAAGCCTGATGCAGTTGTAATTGTTGCCACCATTCGCGCGTTAAAATACAATGGAGGAGTCAAAAAAGAGGACCTGAATCAGGAAAATCTGGATGCTTTAAAGAAAGGCCTGCCAAACCTCCTAAAACATGTAGAAAACATTACGGTAAAATACGGCATTCCATCGGTTGTGGCCATTAACAAATTCCCGACCGATACCGAGAGAGAACTTGCCCTGGTTCAGGAAGAGTGCAAGCGCTTAGGTGTAAATGCCGTTCTTTCAGAAGTCTGGGCAAAGGGCGGAGAAGGCGGCGTTGAGCTTGCAAAAGAAGTGGTGAGAATTATTGAAGAAGGTGAAAATAACTTCAAACCCATCTACGACCTGGATATGGGTCTTGCCGATAAAATCACGACTATTGCCCGGGAAATCTACGGTGCCGACGGAGTAGAGTTTGCACCTGCAGCCTTAAAGGAAATAAGCACACTGGAAGAGCTGGGCTTCAGGAATGTGCCTGTCTGTATAGCAAAGACTCAGTATTCCTTATCTGATAACCCCAAACTCTTGGGCCGCCCAACCGGATTTAAGATAAATGTGAGAAACGTGAAGGTTTCTGCCGGTGCAGGCTTTGCAGTAGTACTTACCGGTGATATTATGACAATGCCTGGTCTGCCCAAACGGCCTGCCGCAGAAAACATCGATGTAGATGCAAACGGAAGGATAACAGGGTTATTCTAAAGTTTTAGTTAAAAATCAAAACTGGACAATTTGGCCATAAAGATAATACTGTATCAATATATGGTCGTCATGTAATACCGCCGGCAAGAACCATTGCTATATATAATAGCTCGCTGGTATTACATGACGCCATAGAGCTACTTTATATCTCATTAAGCTCTTTAAAGAACAACAATCTTGCCAAAGGTGGTCTTCCCATGAAACGCCTAAAACTTTTCATAGCAGCAAGTAAAGACACATCAGACACGCCGGGTTTTTTTCAGATAAAATACGGCGGAGAATTTGCTGCGCGAAAGTTTCTGCCACATCTTACTAATTTTAAGCACAGTCCCAATCTGTGCACGAAGTCCTGCTACGATTTCAGACATAAGCTAGATTTAGATTTTTCAGAGGACATTGTCGGCATCATGCTTTTTCCCTCGGTATTGCCTGAACTTATCGATGATGCCAATTTGTATATAAAAGAGCCGATTCCCGTTCATGATATTTGCATAGCAGTAGGAGTTCATCCGGATATATTGATAGAGCTGATTAAGCAGGTTGCCGATGCTGGCTGCAAAGCGATTATAGTTCCTCGGGAAGACCCGGATTGGCTTACTACATCCCTCGTAAATAAAATAAAGGGCCTGTGTGAAGACAAAGGCCTTGAATGGGCCTTTCCAAGGCCTTTTTGTTCCCTTTCAAAAGGCAACTTTAAATATATAAACGACTTTATTGACCAATTTAAAATCGGAAAGCCCAAGTACAGCCTTGTAGTTGATGAAAAAGGCAATGTAATAGACGTTAATGTCAAATATTCTTCGCCCTGTGGTGCTACATACCATGTAGCCGCAGGGCTAATAGGTGTTAATAGGGAAAATGTAGTTGATACTGCCAACAAATTGTGGCATACCTATCCTTGCCTTTCAAGCAGTCACATGGATCCTGATATAAATGATTCACCCATGCACTTGGCAGCTTATATCAACCTATATGCGGCAAAGGATGCTCAAAAAAACTCTGAGGAGGACAGATGATGTTAATTGAAAAGAGTTGTAAGGATTTTGTAGAGGTGCTGGCTTCAAAGGAACCGGTTCCCGGAGGAGGCGGAGCGGCAGCTTTGGTGGGGGCCATAGGTATGGCCTTGGGGAACATGGTTGGCAATCTGACTGTAGGCAAAAAGAAATACAAGGATGTAGAACAGGAAGTATATGAGATTATGGAGAAGGCAACTGAGCTTCAGCAGGCCTTGCTGGCGATGGTAGACGGAGATGCTGAAGTTTTTGGAGAAGTGGCAAAGGTCTACAGCATGCCGAAGGATACGCCTGAAGAAAAAGCAGCTAGAGAAGAAGCCATGGAAAAGGCATTAAAACACGCATGCAGCGTGCCTATGGACATTATCAGAACTGCCGTGGAAGCGATAAAGCTTCAGGCCAGGCTTGGAGAGATAGGATCAATACTGGCTTTAAGCGATGTGGGCGTAGGAGTATTGTGCTTAAAGGCTGCTTTAATTAGCGGAAAGCTGAATGTAATTATCAACTTAAACGGCATCAAAGATGAAAGCTTTGTGTCTAAAATCAGTGAAGAAATGGATGCATTAGTTGAAGAAGGCATCAGAATTGCCGATGAAACATATGTTAAAGTGGAACAAAGGCTTATGAACAAGGGGGTTTAGTAAATGACTAAAATACTCAGCGGCAAGGAAGTTGCAGCAGCATTAAAAGAAAAGCTTGCAGCAGAGGTAGAACAATTCAAGCAAAAGGGAAAGACACCGGTGCTTTGTATAGTTATGGCTGGAGACAGGCCCGATTCTGCCGCTTATATCAAAGGTGCTGTGAAGCGGTGCACCGATATAGGCATCGATTGCCTGGTGGAAAAATTGCCGGAAGAAATAAGCCAGGATGAATTTTTGAAAGTCATTGAAAGATTGAACGGGGATACAAATGTAAACGGCATTCTTATCATGAGGCCCCTTCCAGAGCAAATATCGGAAGATGTAGTCAAATATAAAATTGCACCTGAAAAGGATGTTGACTGTTTTAATCCCATCAATGTAAGCAAGGTAATGAGCGGTGACGGTGATGGATTTGCTCCATGCACGCCTCAGGCAGTAATTGAGATTTTAGACCATTACGGCATTGAAATCAGCGGCAAAAGGACAGTAGTTATCGGAAGGAGCATGGTAGTAGGCAGGCCTTTGGCAATGATGCTCCTCAAGCGAAATGCTACGGTTACCATCTGTCATACCAGGACAAAGGACCTGGCCGGGGAAGCAAAGAGAGCCGAAATCCTCATTGCAGCAGCAGGCAAAGCTCGTATGGTTACAAAAGATATGGTAAATGATGGTGCAGTAGTTATTGACGTTGGAATTAACTTTGATGAAAACGGAAAGATGTGCGGCGATGTGGACTTTGATAGTGTGAGCGAAATTGCCGGGCAAATTACCCCTGTTCCTGGCGGAGTCGGTTCGGTGACATCAACGGTACTTGCCAAGCACGTAATCGAGGCTTTTAAGCATCAACAGGGGCTATAGGGGGAATTTTTTCATGATCATATCCAAGCAAAAACCTTTTGAAGAAATCCTGAATTTTTTAGAGGATAAACAAAATATATTCATAACAGGCTGTAGTTTGTGTGCCACATCGTGTATGACAGGTGGCAAGCAGCAGATTGATGAAATGAAGGAAAGGCTTGAACAATCAGGCAAGACGGTGACCGGTTCTACAGTATTAGACCCATCCTGTCACAAACTGCAGGTAAGGGCATCACTTAAAAAATGCAAGGCAGAACTTGAAGATGCCGATGCGGTCTTGTGTATGGCCTGCGGTGATGGCGCACAGACGGTGGCAAGTGTCGTAAAAATTCCCGTTTATCCTGCCAATGATACTTTGTTTATAGGCGAAATAGAAAGAATAGGCCAATTTTATGAAGCATGCAAAGCCTGCGGCCAGTGCGAGCTTGGCTGGACTGCCGGTGTGTGTCCCATAACAAAATGTGCAAAGAGCCTGCTGAACGGCCCCTGCGGTGGAGCTAAGAACGGCAAATGTGAGGTAAATGTAGAAAATGACTGTGCCTGGATATTAATTTACAACAAGCTAAAGGAGCAAGACTTGCTGGATACATTGCTGGAGATAAAAGATCCAAAGGATTACAGCAAAGCGGCAAATCCCAGAAAGCTCGTCGTTGGCAGATAGGAGGAAGTCAGAATGAATTTTAAGGAGAAGCTGGAAAGAGGAGACTTTGTCATCACTGCAGAAATGGCCCCACCCAAAGGGATCGATTTTAATCATATAAAAGAGTGTGCCAGAGCACTAAAAGGCAGGGTTGATGCAGTTAATGTCACTGATTTTCAGAGTGCAGTAGTTAGGGCATCTTCTCTTGGAGGAGCCAAGATATTGCTGGATGAAGGTCTTGAGCCAATAATGCAGATAACCGGAAGAGATAGAAACCGCATCGCTATCCAAGGCGAATTGCTGTCAGCGGCAGCTCTGGGCATTCAAAATGTGTTGGCACTGACCGGAGACCATCCCAGCATAGGCGATCATCCCGAAGCCCGCGGAGTCTTTGATATGGATTCGGTAAATATTCTCCAGGCGGCTACAAAGCTCATGAACGGGTATGATATGAACGGACATGAACTTTCAGGAGCACCTCAGTTTTTTTTGGGAGCAAGTGTCACACCTCTTTATGATCCCTTAGAACTGCAGATTATAAAAATAAAGAAAAAAATACAAGCTGGTGCGAAATTTTTTCAGACACAAGCGGTCTTTGATATAAAAATAATAAAGGATTTTATGAAAAGAGTGGAGAATTTAAATATTAAAGTACTAGTTGGAGTCATACCTTTAAAATCTGCCGGTATGGCTAAATATATGAACAATAATGTTCCCGGTATTTGCGTTCCAGATGAGATAATCGACAGAATGCAAAAGGCTCAGGACAAGACAAAAGAAGGTTTAACTATTGCGGCTGAATTTATTCAACAGATACGAGAAGAAAAAATATGTGACGGAGTCCATGTCATGGCTATTGGGGCCGAAGAAAATGTAGCCACACTGCTTGACATGTGTGGATTCTAAAGAACTGGAGGGTTGGTGATGACAAAAAGAATAGTAGTTTTAGGTGCCGGTCCCGGTGGATACGTTGGGGCTATCAAAGCGGCAAAAATGGGAGCTGAGGTAACACTTGTAGAAAAAGACACGGTAGGAGGGACCTGTCTTAATAGGGGCTGCATTCCAACAAAGGCGCTCCTTGCCTCAAGCGATGTTTTGACAAATATTAGGCAAGCTAAGGATTTCGGAATTATAGTGGTAGGTGACGTAAAACCGGATATCAATTTTATTGTCGATCGGAAAGATAAAATCGTAGAGCGACTGGTCAGCGGTATAGAGTTTTTGCTCAACAAAAATAATGTAAGACTTGTGAAAGGCACGGGCAAAATTACAGATAAGAATAAAGTTACTGTGACAAAAGATGATGGCACTACAGAGGACATAGAGGCAGATGCCATAATTATTGCCACTGGCTCACTGCCGGCAAGAATTCCCATTTTCCCGTATGATGGGGAAAAAGTTATAACCAGCGATGAGGCGCTGAATTTGAGGCAAATTCCAAAGAGCATGATAATTGTAGGAGCCGGTGTCATAGGATGTGAGTTTGCGATGTTCTTCAACACCCTTGGCACTTCCATTACCATGGTTGAAATGATGGACCATGTGCTGCCTCTGGAAGATAGAGAGATCGGCCAGGAAATGGAGAAAGTAATGAAGCGCAAAAAGATAAAGCTGATGTTAAAGGCAAAAATTGAAAGGGTAGAAAAGACAGATTCCGGAGTGAAGGCGATTTTTGGAGATGGAAAAGAGATTGAAGCAGATATGATGCTGGTGGCTATCGGCCGGCAGGCAAATATCGCTGGTTTAGGTCTTGAAGAATTGGGAGTGGCCGTAGAAAGAGGCAGAATACTGGTCGATGATTACATGCAGACAAATGTAGAAAACATATATGCGATTGGAGATGTGGTGCCCGGAGCCCAACTTGCCCACCTGGCTTCTGCTGAGGCCGAATGTGCTGTAGAAAACATCATGGGCCATAAATGCGAAATGAATTATCAGGCTGTGCCTCGAGGAGTGTTCACTGACCCTGAGGTATCAGGCGTAGGTCTTACAGAAGAAGAAGCAATAGCCAGGGGCTATACTGTCAAAAAAGGAGACTTTGCCTTTAAGGGCCTTGGAAAAGCTCAGGCTATGGGACAATTTGTCGGTAAAGTTAAAGTCATAGTGGATGAAAAAACGGACAAATTACTTGGAGCATCAATCATAGGTCCTCATGCAACGGATCTTATTCATGAGCTTGCGGTAGGCGTAAGATACGGGCTTACTGCAGAGCAGCTTGGCAGAGTTATTCATTCACATCCTACATTAAGTGAAGCGGTAATGGAAGCCCTTCAAGATGTAAACGGATTATCAGCCCACAAAGTATAAGGAGATGATGACATGGCTTACACTGTAGCCGTAGCCGGAAAAGGCGGAACCGGCAAGACCACACTGGCAGGTTTTTTAATCGATTATTTGGCAGAAAAAAGATTGTCGCCGGTCTTGGCGGTAGATGCCGATCCCAATGCCAATCTAAATGAGGTATTAGGTGAAGACGTTGAAATAACTTTAAGCGACATAAGGGAAGATGTGAGCATAAAAAATCGTGACGGCAATTTGCCCAGTGGCATGACCAAAACTGACTACATCAACTATAAGCTTCAACAGGCCATCATAGAAGGCAAAGGCTTTGACCTATTGGTAATGGGCAGGCCGGAAGGACCGGGGTGTTACTGCTTTGCTAACGGCATTCTGAGAGAAGCCACCGATAGACTTTCTGACAACTACAAAGTTCTGGTCATAGATAATGAAGCAGGCCTTGAGCATCTTAGCCGGCGAACCACCAAAAATGTGGACATGATGTTTGCCGTAAGCGAATGTTCAAAGCGTGGAATCCAGGCGGCGGCTAGAGTTAAGCAGCTCATAGAAGAATTAAATCTTGATGTTAAAGAGCTTTATCTCATAGTAAATCGAGTTCCTGAGGAAGGGCTGTCCGAAGACATAAAAGCAGCTATTGAAAGCTCAGGTCTGAAACTGGCTGGAACAGTTCCTCTGGATGAGATGGTCTTCGAATATGACAACAAAGGCATACCTCTTGTCAAGCTCCCGAAGGACTGTAAGGCAGTCAAATCCATAAGGGAAATTTTTGATAAGATATTGCTCTCTCAGATAAAGGCTTAATACCTACATGGCAAAATATTAATGGAGGAGATACTATGGCTTATAAAATGCCTGTACAAAAGTATTCTGGCAAAATCAATGAAGTTACAATTGGAAACGGTTTAAAATTAGGCGGGGAATCGGTTTTGCCCTTTTACAGCTTTGACGGCGACATTGGCAACAAACCGGCCATCGGTATGGAAATATGGGATATATATCCTGAATCCTGGCCCAAATGCCTCCAGGAGATTTTTAAAGATGTAGCCGATGACCCTGCAAAATGGGCAAATTTCTGTATATACAACTATAGTCCAGATTTTATATGTTTAAAGTTTGAAGGTGCAAGTCCGGATGGGCTTGACAGGTCACCGGAAGAATGTGCTGAAATTGCAAAAAAAGTAGCCGAAAGTGTCAGCGTGCCCCTGGTTATAGCCGGGTGCCAAAGTAACGAAAAAAACGCCAAGGTATTTACAAAGGTTGCAGAAGCTTTAGCCGACAAAAACTTTGTATTTCTATCGGCTGTAGAATCCAATTATAAAGAAGTGGGAGCAGCAGTTGGCATGGCATATGGCAACATTGTAGCTGCTGAGTCTTCTGTTGACCTCAACCTGGCTAAACAGCTAAACATACTAATCACTCAGCTGGGCATTAAGCCGGACAGAATGGTCATGGATCCCGGATGTTCTGCGGTGGGATACGGATTTGAGTATGTAGTTACAACTATGGACAGGATAAGGCTCGCAGCATTGCAGCAGAATGACACCACCCTTCAGGTGCCGATGATTCTGCCCGTATCCTTCGAAACATGGAAAGTTAAAGAATCTGTTGCTACAGAAGATGATGCGCCTGAGTGGGGCAGTCAGGAAGAAAGGGCTGTCGGTATGGAAATATCCACTGCGGTAGGGGTGCTCGGTGCTGGAGCCAATGCTGTGATATTAAGGCATCCCCGTTCAGTTGAAGTGGTTCGCAATTTTATCAACCAGATGACCGAATAAGTAAAAGGAGAGATGTATTATGGCCCTCAATGGTATGCAAATATATAAATTACTGCCGCAAAAAAACTGCAAGGAGTGCGGATTTCCTACGTGTCTTGCCTTTGCCATGAAGCTGGCCCAAGGTAATGTGGAAGCAGAAAAATGCCCTTACATGTCAGATGATGCTAAGGCAAAGCTGTCTGAAGCAACAGCACCTCCTATGAGAACTGTTAAATTTGGTGCAGGGGATTTTGAATATGCCTTAGGTGGAGAGACGGTCTTGTTTAGACATGAAAAAACCTTTGTAAATCGTCCAAGATTTGCAGTAATGTTCTCAGATGCCATGAGCTCTGACGAAGTTGATAGAAAGATAAAGAATGTAAACGAGGTAAATTATACCCGAATTAGTGAAGAAATGCACGTAGAAATAGCTGCTTTCAAGTGTGAAAGAGAAGACAAGGACGCTTTCATAAGCCTCATTAAGAAGGTAACTGACAGCTGTCCTAAAGTAGTCCCCATGATCATGACTGAAAATACTGAGATTGCTGAAGAAGCCGTGCGCCAGTTTGGAGATAAGGGTCCCATACTTTTTGGAGCCAATGATCAAAACTATGAAGCAATGGTAAACCTTGCAAAAGACCACAAACTGCTGCTTGGAGTCACTGCCGCAGGCAAGGAAAAACTATACGAACTGGTGGAAAAGATTCAAAAGGCCGGCTATAAGGAACTGTTGCTGGATGCTGGCAGCCGCAATTTAAAAGGTACCTTTGATGATATGATAAACATAAGAAGGACGGCGTTACTGTCCGGTGACAGAACCTTTGGATATCCCACAGTGGCCTTTGTCTGCGACATGGCTCAGGACAAGATGATGCAGCTTGCATGTGCAACCCTTTTTGTTGAAAAATACGCCTCAATTATCGTTCTGAGTGATATCGATTACTCCATAGCACTGCCTTTGTTTGCCCTGAGACAAAATATCTTCACAGACCCTCAAAGGCCCATGCGCATAGAACAGGGCATATATAAGATCGGTGCCGCCGATGAGGAGTCGCCCCTTTTAGTAACAGTTGACTTTGCACTGACCTATTTCATTGTCTCCGGCGAAGTTGAAAGGTCGAAAGTGCCAGCGTGGATTTTAATACCCGATGCGGGAGGATACTCAGTCCTTACTGCCTGGGCTGCAGGCAAGTTCAATGGCAAATCAATAGCTAAAGCCGTAAAAGAATTTGAGGTGGAAAACAAGTTAAAGACGAGGGAACTCATTATCCCCGGCAAAGTAGCGGTACTGAAAGCCGATATTGAAGATGAGCTGCCCGGATGGAAAGTTGTTGTAGGCACAGAAGAGGCTGCTACCTTGACAAACTTCTTGAGGAACTATAAACAGGCAGCTTCCTAATCAAAAGCTTTTAAGTGAATCAAAATTAGCTAGGAGGAGAGCAAATGGCGAGGTTTTTAACTATTGGTGAAAGAATTCACGTTATTTCACCAACTATTAGGAAAGCACTTGAAGAAAGAAATCCGGAGCCCATAATAAAGCGGGCCAGGGAACAGGTCGAAGCAGGAGCCCACTACCTGGATGTGAACATTGGGCCTGCTGACAGGGACGGCGAAGAACTGATGCCCTGGGTGGTTAAAGTTTTGCAGGAAGAGTTTCCCGATACACCCCTGTGCCTTGACACAGCCAACATGAAAGCCTTAGAAGCCGGCATTAAAGTATATGATCGGAAACCGGGCAAACCCATCATCAACTCAGCTGATGCGGGTGCGAGGATCGATATGATAAACTTAGCAGCTGAATACGATGCCATGGTTATAGGCCTTTGTGCCAAAGACGGGATTCCCAGAGATAATGACGAGAGAATCATGTACTGTACGGAAATTCTGGAACGGGCCATGGAAGCCGGCCTCAGCCAGGAAAACATTCTCTTTGATCCTCTATTTGTCGTGATAAAAGGCATGCAGGACAAACAGCAGGAAGTGCTGGAAGCTGTAAGACAAATTTCAGAGATGGGCCTTTATACAACCGGCGGCCTTAGCAATGTTTCCAACGGATGCCCAAGAGAACTTAGAGGTTTAATTGAAGCTACATTCTGTGCCATGGCTATCCAGTGCGGTCTAACCTCTGCTATAATAAACCCATTGGATAAGCTGGTAATGGATGTTATAAAAACCGCCGATTTGATAAAAGAGAGATACCTGTATGCTGATTCTTATTTAGATCTTTAATTAGCTTGAAGGCTAAAATAAATGTCCTTGGAGGGATATGTATGACATTATTTGACATTATTTTCACAGGCTCTGAACAGGCACTTGAGGCTTGCAAGGCATTAGTAGAGCAGACAATTAAGGAATACGGCGAAGACGAAAAGGTAGTTTTTCCGAATACCGCTTACAGCCTTCCGGTAATATACGCAGCTACAGGACAAAAAATCGGGACATTGGCGGATTTAAAAGGTGCCCTGGGAGTCATTGAGAGCCTCATTGTAAAAGAACAAAATCTTGAAAAGGCCTTAAATGCAGGTCTTGCAACAGCAGTGGCAGCAGAAGTCATCGAGGCTTGTAAATACGTAGGAGGAAAGAATCCCTATGAGGAGCCCTGTGTTGGGTTTATCCCTGATACAGTGATCCGATCCCTAGGTGTACCTCTGGTAACCGGTGATATTCCCGGTGTGGCTGTTGTAATCGGTGAAGCGCCATCTGCAGAAGTGGCAGCCAAGATCATTAAGGATTATCAGTCTAAAGGTATACTGGTAACTCTGGTTGGCAAAATCATCGACCAGGCGGTCGAGGCAAAAGTCAAGATGGGGCTTGATTTCAGAGTAGTTCCCCTTGGCTATGACGTGACTTCCGTAATTCACATCGTATCCTTTGCTATAAGAGCTGCCCTTATTTTCGGCAACGTAAAGCCTGGAGATTTGCCGGAGCTGTTAAAGTATACCAAAGAAAGGGTACCCGCATTCGTCAATGCATTAGGGCCTCTCAGTGAACTTGTAGTATCTGCCGGAGCCGGTGCTATAGCCTTAGGATTCCCGGTGCTTACAGACCAGGATGTACAGGAAGTGCCCAT
Organism: Tepidanaerobacter sp. GT38; assembly: GCF_021991635.1. Classification (GTDB taxonomy): domain Bacteria; phylum Bacillota; class Thermosediminibacteria; order Thermosediminibacterales; family Tepidanaerobacteraceae; genus DTU063. The sequence goes on along the minus strand of NZ_JAFFJA010000011.1, from coordinate 6,551 downwards.
GAACTTAATTGTTCAAAAGGATTATGATAAGCTTGTTCAAACATCCCTTGAGGCTCGCGGCATTAAGATAAAAATAACTGAAATTCCCATTCCGGTTGGATTTGCCCCTGCTTTTGAAGGTGAAAGAGTGCGCAAGGACGATATGTTTGCAGAATTTGGTGGCGGCCGCACAACTGCATGGGAATTAGTCAGAAAACGGGAACTTTCAGAAGTAGAAGACCATAAAATTGAACTCATCGGCCCTGATATAGACAGCCTTGGGCCAGAAGGCGGCAAGTTGCCTTTGGCAGTGCTGATTGATGTGGCAGGCAAGAACATGCAAGAGGACTTTGAACCTGTTATGGAGCGCCGAATCCACTACTTCATGAATTACATTGAAGGCGTTATGCATATTGGCCAGCGAGATATAGCCTGGGTTAGAATCAGTAAATCCTCATATGAAGCTGGTTTTAGGCTCAAACATATAGGTGAAGTAATGTATGCCAAGATGCTAGATGAGTTTGGCAGTATAGTAGACAAAGTGCAGGTCACTATTATCACCGATAAGGCAAAAGTGGAACAGCTACTTGAAGAAATTGCACGTCCAAGGTATAATGCGAGAGATGCAAGACTTGCGGGCCTTACCGATGAAAGTGTGGATACTTTCTACTCCTGCTTGCTGTGTCAATCCTTCGCGCCTGCTCACGTGTGCATAGTTACACCGGAGCGGTTAGGTCTTTGCGGTGCCGTCAGCTGGCTTGACGCAAAAGCTACAAAAGAACTGGATCCCACAGGTCCCTGCCAGCCTATCGTTAAAGGCGAGTGCCTTGATGAAGTAAAAGGCCATTGGGCATCTGTAGACCAGGCAGTTGCGGAAAAATCTAATGGAGCAACGACGTCTGTATATATTTACACAATTATGGAAAATCCCATGACTTCCTGCGGCTGCTTCGAATGTATCTGCGGAATTATGCCTGAAGCCAATGGAGTCATCATAGTCAACCGCGAATACCACGGCATGACACCGCTGGGAATGACATTTGGAGAGTTGGCTTCAACTACCGGTGGCGGTGTGCAGACACCTGGTTTTATGGGCCATGGAAGACAGTTTATCACCAGCAAAAAATTCTTATACGGCGATGGCGGTTTACAGCGAGTTGTCTGGATGCCAAAAGAATTGAAGGAAGCCCTTAAGGAAAAATTAATTGAGAGAGGCAAGGAAATAGGAATTGATAATTTCTATGATATGATTGCAGATGAAGACGTTGGAACGGATCCTGATACAGTGGTGGAATTTTTGACAAAGGTAGGCCATCCTGCCCTTACCATGGATCCCATGTTTTAATAAAAGTGGGGAGGGGTTTTAATATGGAATTTCCATCTGATTTAAAATATCATAAAGAGCATACATGGGCAAAAATTGAAGGTGAGGTTGCTATTATAGGCATAACTGACTATGCCCAAGATCAGCTGGGTGAAGTCTTGTTTGTGGATTTGCCGGAAGTAGGCGATACCATAACTCAAGGCGAGCCCTTTGGCAGCATTGAATCTGCTAAAGTGTCCTCAGACCTTTATGCGCCTGTTAGCGGAGAAATCATCGAAGTTAATGAAGCACTGGATGATGAGCCTGAGCTGGTCAATAATTCGCCTTATGAAGATGGTTGGATAATTAAAGTGAAAGTAAGCGATCCTGCTGAAGAGGGAAACCTCCTTTCTAGCAGTGACTACGAAAAATCCCTTGAATAATCGTCCCTACAAGCCACTTTTAACAAGTGGCTTGTACCTTTAATAAAAAAGGGCTTGAATTGTTCAAATTAGGGAGTCAAAAGATAGGGTGATAGCTTATATGGATAAATGCAGAGTTACTTTCTTGCCCATAGGCAAGACCGTAGAGGTTGCCAGGGGCACAAATTTAATGGAAGCAGCACGAAAAGCCGGTGTATTTTTAGATGCACCTTGCGGTGGCAAGGGCCATTGCGGCAAATGTCGGGTTACGGTCAAATCAGGCCAACACAAGCATGAATACACTCCCATTCTCACTGAAGAAGAAATTCAGCAAGGGACAAGGCTTGCCTGTCTTACCTGGGTCCAAGAAGACATGACCGTTAAGCTTATGGAAGTGGATGTTGTCAACGACATAATGGTGGAAAATATAACGTCTAGAGCAAGCACAAAATTAGTCAATAGGGCTATTGATATTCTAAAAGATTCAGGTATTAAAGTTGGAACTAGTTTTAAGATTGTCCCCGTCAAGCTCCCCGAGCCTACAATAGATGACAATATCCCCGACCTGGAAAGGGTACAGCGAGAGCTGAAAAGCGTTTTGGGATGTACAATGGTAAATTGGACCATAGATGCACTGAGAAAGCTGCCTGTGCTGTTAAGGGATTCCGATTACGGAATAACCCTAACACTTTTGAAAAATGGGCGCGGATATGATGTCATTAATGTGTCTGCCGAAAGCAAGACCTCTTCTTATGGACTTTGTGTTGATGTGGGGACCACTACTGTGGCAGCCTGCTTGGTGGATATTGAGACCGGAGAAATAAAATCATCTGCCAACAGCGGTAACCTTCAGATGCAGTACGGTGGAGACATAATTAACCGCATTATCTATTCCACGAAGGAAAATGGACTGGAGAAACTCAACCATGCCATAGTTGAAGGCACCGTAAATCAGCTGATCAGGGAAATGATAAAAGAGCTTGAAATTACACAAGACGAAATAGTTTTCTCGGTCTTTGCAGGCAATACAACCATGGCCCATCTGCTGCTGGGGGTTTATGCGGAAAATATCAGGCTGGAACCTTATATACCGGCATTTAGAAACGCACCTGCATTAAAGGCTGGCGATATTTCACTTGGTATAAATAAAAATGCCCCGGTATTTATTCTCCCCAATGTGGCAAGCTATGTGGGCGGCGATATAGTTGCGGGAGTTTTGGCATCGGGCCTGTGGAACGGTGACGAGACCGTGCTCTTTATAGATTTGGGCACCAACGGAGAAATAGTGCTGGGAAATAAGGAATGGATGTTGACCTGTGCTTGTTCGGCAGGACCGGCCTTTGAGGGTGGCGAAATCAGCTGCGGCATGAGGGCAGCCAGCGGTGCCATTGATGAGGTAAGAATTGATAGGCAAAATTTAAAACCCATTATCAGGGTCATCGGAGACACAAAACCCAAAGGCATATGCGGCTCTGGAATAATTGACCTTATTGCCGAAATGTTTTTAAAGGGTATAATAGATATGAAGGGGAAAATAAATCAAAACATAAAATCTGACAGAATAAGGTATAACCAGCATTTCGGCTGTTTTGAATACGTAGTAGCCTTTGGCAGTGAAACCAAGGACGGTCTAGACATAACAATAAATGAGATTGATATCGACAATTTCCTCCGGGCCAAAGGTGCCGTCTATTCCGGCGCAAAAACCCTTCTGAACAACATAGGAATGGATGTTTCCGATATTGACAGGGTCATCATCGCTGGAGGCATAGGGCAAAACCTTGATATAAACAATTCAATTACTATCGGCCTGTTGCCCGATTTACCCCATGAAAAATTTGAGTTTATCGGCAACAGCTCCCTCACCGGGGCATATGCATGTCTTGTAAGTGACGATGCTCGGGAAAAGGTAAAGGAGATTGCCGACAGTATGACTTACATCGAACTGAGCGCAGACCCGGCTTACATGGAAGAATTTATTAGCGCCTGTTTTCTGCCTCATACGGATACCAGTCTATTCCCCAGCTTAAAAAAGGCGATGAATTTATAGGTTTTACAGCCACAAGTGTCCAAGTGCGATTCTAACGATAGTAATAAAGAATCACAAAATTAAAGGATGATTGGTGCCGTCATCTAGACAAAAGTATCTTTACACATGGTATTTATGCGATATCATAAAAAAAGGAGGCGTATCATGAGCGAACACAATTGCTGCAGAGGTTGCGGAAGCAGGGCAAGTAAGGAAAAAGATGTTGAGACCTTGAGAATACTTTTAGCCCACTGGATCGAGCACAACAACTCCCATGAACAGGGTTTTAGAGAATGGGCTGAAAAGGCAGAGAAACTTGGAAAAGCTAAAGCATATGAATTCATATCCAAAGCTGCTGACTCTCTCAAAGCCGCCAGCGATTACCTGCTTGAAGCCAAAAAACATATTTAGCAGAGCGGGGGTGCATAAAATGTGCGAGTCTAAGGTATATATTTTAGAAAACGGACAGGAAAAAATATTGATGGACAATGTTATCCACATAGAACCTCAAGATGGAAAATTATTTATGTATGACCTTTTGGGTGAACAAATGATTGTAGATGCCGCAATTAAAGAAGTGAAACTGCTTGAGCATAAAATAATCTTAGAAAGAGAGAAAGCAAAATGAATATAGCAGTGATAGACGGCATGGGAGGAGGTATTGGCAGTCAGATCATATCACTTTTGAGACAGGATTTACCCAGTGATGTCAAAATTTATGCCTTGGGTACAAATTCAGCTGCAACCTCAAATATGATGAAGGAAAAAGCCAACAAGGGTGCTACTGGAGAAAGTGCAATTACTTTTGTTGTGAACAAAGTGGATGTAATAGTAGGCTCCCTTGGGATTATTATTCCAAACTCAATGCTGGGAGAGATAACTCCAGGTATTGCAACAGCTATAGCTTCATGTAATGCCAAGAAGATTCTCATACCCATTATAGATAACGAGGATATTACCCTCTTAGGAATTGAAAAAAAGCCGTTGTTCTTAGCTATAAAAGATGCCATTGAAAAAATAAAAGAGCTACTGTAAAATGCAGAGATTGTATGAGCCGCATAGAAGCGGCTTTTGCTTTATCAGTGTCAATTTTAACCATTGACATATAGAAAAATGGAGTGTATAATATTAAGTGAATTACAAATTGTAAAAACATTCTTTAGAAAGGTGAAGAATCTCTTGGTAAAATCTATCGTATTTATCCTAGCAAGTTATCTTGTGGGTTCTATTTCATTTGCATATTATATTTGTCGCAAATTCTATTCTATTGATATTCGCCGATACGGTAGTGGAAATCCAGGTTCAACTAACGTGCTTCGCGTACTTGGAACAAAACCTGCCCTTATAGTCTTTACGGCAGATTTGTTAAAAGGCTTAATAATGGTGACCCTTGGCAGGCTTTTAGGTGGTGAAAATATAGCACTGCTTTCTGGTATAGCGGTAGTAGTCGGACATGATTGGTCAATTTTTCTAAACTTCAAAGGGGGCAAGGGTATTGCTACCAGTTTTGGAGTTATCATAGGCCTTTTTCCAAAATTGGCCCCTATAGTTTTAATAATTGGCATTTCGGTTATATACATATGGCGGTATGTTTCACTAGGTTCAATAAGTGCCGCAATAGCGTTACCTATTCTTCTGTTATTATTTAAATACCCTGCAAAGCACATTATAGTGGGCCTGATTTTAGGTATAATAGCTGTATGTCGACACAGGGACAATATAGAGAGACTGTTGGCTGGCAAAGAAAATAAATTAGGCCAAAAGGTACGTAGATAAATAATTCTCATAAAGAAGCTGGCAAAAAGTATCAACAGAGTTAAAAAGATCATGCAGATATTGATACTTTTTACCAGGCAAATAACCTGCAATGCCCAATAATCAATTTTTATAAACTTGGCATATTTTTTGCAATATATATAAAATAGAGACAGCAGTAAATGTTTTTGCAGGTATTACCGAGTATTCTAGAGGTGATTTTTTGGACGGAATAATGAAAGATTTGCTAATGTTCCCGGTAATACCGGCCATACGAGATGTCAGCAAAATCGATATGGCCTTATCAAAGCAGCCACGATGCATATTCCTTCTAGCTGGTGATATACTCAACATTAGGGATATAGTAAATTACGTAAAACGCGCAGGCAAACGAATTTTCCTACATATTGACTTATTGGAAGGCATAAGTAAGAACCGAATGGGCATAAAATATATTGCACAGGAGATCAAACCAGATGGAGTTATTACTACCCGAGCAAATCTCATAAGCTGTGCAAAAGATGAAGGCCTTTTCACTATCCAGAGGATTTTCGTGCTTGACAGCCTTGCTATAGATACAGCTGCCAAGGCAATAAAAAATGTAAACCCTGATGCAATAGAGATTTTACCTGCGGTTATACCTAAAATAATAAGGAGGATTTGCCAAAGAGTATCCCACCCGGTTATTGCAGGAGGGCTCATCGAGGAAAAAAGTGAGGTTGAATCAGCTCTTAAAGAAGGAGCTAGGGCCATTTCAGTTTCAAAAGAAGATATATGGGATATACCGTTTGAGGACTTGGAGATTTGGAGAAAGTCCTTCCTGGGTAAATAAATAAGCTATTATTGTGTTTATTTGCCTTGGAAGGATTTTTAATTTGCCCAAAAAAGGAGGTGCAAATAAAAAAATAGAATATTATCAGTATAACTTTAGGACCAAAACAATTTGGAGGTGACATTTTGTGAAAAACATAGGGTCAATTATTGGATTTGCTATTGCTGGTATTTTCGTAATGTCAGTATGGGGGGCTTTTGCAGAAGCGTATGGCATTTTTGGCGGCTGGTT
>NZ_JAFFJA010000010.1 GCF_021991635.1 Tepidanaerobacter sp. GT38 | reverse complement strand
TACAATTATTTTACACTATGGCGGAAATGTAATATAAATGTAATAATGGTTTAAAGCAGAATATCCGCTGTATATTTCATTATATGGCTTTTTTCGTGTAATATGACATGCTTTAACTCGACAATGTATTATGTATTCGATGTGTTGTTAAAAAGTCCTTCTTTTTGCCGTAGACAAATAACAGGGGCATGTGTTGCCCCTGTTTGCCTTTAAGTTTTTGATTTTTTTAAGCTGCGGAAGAAATTGACCACTTTGCCCCTAAACTTCCTGTAAGCCGGTATGATATGCACCCATAAGTAGTAGAAAAACGGCGAAATTGGCAAGTCAAATTCTCCGATGAATTCGGTAAATTCACCGCTAAAGCCTTTTTTAAACCTATATAAGCCGTAAAGGGGATTGTCAGGCGAAAGGTCTCCGGATACGCCACGAAAGTCATACATGGTGCAGTTGTTTTCTTTTGCCCACTTTATCATTTCCCACTGAAGTGCATAGTTGGGCATGACGTTTCTGTCCTGATTTGATGAAGCTCCATATATATACCAGGCCTTATCGCCAAAGATAAAGGCCAAGGTGCCTGCAACATATCTTCCATTATATTCGGCCATGAAAAGTCGGGCCAGCCCCTTTTCCACCAGCTCGTCCCACAGTGTTTCAAAGTAGTCAAAGCCCCTTACTAAGAATTTGTCTCTTATACATGTTTCTTCGAGGATTTCGTAAAATGGTTTTAAATCCTCTCGATTGCCTACTTTTACCGTAACGCCTTTGCGTGAAGCAAGGCGAATATTGTATCGGGTCTTATGGTGAAAGGCAGCCATTATATCTTCCAAGGGCTTTGATATGTCAAGGCGAAATACAAATTTAGGCTGGACTCCCTCAAAATTTTTGCCTGAGTCTAAAGGGGTAAAGCCCAGTGAACGGAGGTTTTTCACCACCGTTTCATTAGGCGCTTTTATATCCGGATCTATTTTTAAAAGGATAGCCCCGTGTTTTTTGGCAAGTTCTTTGACTTTTGAAAATAAAAACTTTAAAGTATCCTTATCTGTATAATCGGCTACCGGGCCCCTCGGTGCATAGAAGATGCATTTATTAAAGCCCGGAATGGGAAGCCTGCGTTTTAATATGGAGATTCCCGCTATGGGCTTGTCCTTGTCAATTACAAGCAGCCTTATAGGTTCCCAACCAGTATGTCGCTTTACCTCGCCCCATTCATAGGACTGGAGTACATGGCCTTTTGGTCCCCACGCCATGAAATGATTAAACAGGTCTTTCTCCTCTTGATTTATGATTTTTATCTCCATTATAATGTATAACCTCCGAAATATTTTAGTTCCTTAATCAATACAATTATAATTATACACGATTTGTACAGGATTTGCGCGGGGATTAAATAAGATGTTACTGGATTTTTATCCCATTCATAACCTGAGCTAGTTTATCCGCACCTTGTTTTAGTCTATTAGTAGAGCTTGCAATTTCTTCAAGGAGCGCGTGCTGTTTTTTAACAGATTCAGCCATTTCCTGTACCAGGTTGGTATTATCTCTGCTAAAATCAGCTATCTTATTAAAGTTTTGAGTGGTGTTTTCAGCTGATGCAGACATTTGCTGTGTGGCTGCAGAAATTTCCTGCATCTGATGCGCCACATCGGTCACGGAACTCAAGATTTTCTCAAAGGCAGCAGATGCTTCTTTTACAGCTTCTATGCCTTTTTCTACATTGGCTGATCCTTTATCTTTGGCCTTTACGGCCTTTTCCACTTCATTTATTACTGTGGCAATTAGCTCTCCTATTTGTTTTGCAGCCTCGCCGGATTGCTCTGCAAGTTTTCTTATCTCATCAGCTACAACTGCAAAGCCGCGCCCCTGCTCACCAGCTCTGGCAGCTTCAATGGCGGCATTTAGTGCCAAAAGGTTGGTCTGGTCTGCAATACCTGTAATTGTCTCTACGATCTGGCCTATGGTCTCAGAGCTTTCTCCCAAAGATTTTATTACATCTGAAGTATAATTGCTGGATTCCCTGATTTTTTCCATTTGCAGTGCAACCTGTTCGATGGCGGTTTTTCCGGAATGGGCAAGCTGAGATGTTTCTGCTGCAGTAGCCGCCGTCTCTGATGAATTTGCAGCAATTTGCTCGACACCTGCACTCATTTGAGACAGCATGTCCATTATGTTATCTAGAAGAGTATGCATTTGGTTTATGCTCTCGGAACTCTTTGCTAAGCTTTCTCTCACAGCACTTTCGTATGTTGATGAAGTTTCTTGGCTTTGCTGCGCTATTTGTTCTATATGATCGGTTGTAGATATGATTTCATCAGTTGTATCTTTTACATTTTTTAAGATACTCCTTGCCTTTTCCAAGGATTCATTATATGCATTCACAAGTAACCCCATGTCAGCACCTATGACTTTGGCCTTTACGGTAAAGTCACCATGTGCTATGGCCTCAAGGCTCTGTCCGAGGGCCTTAAGAGGACGTGAAGCTCTCTTTGAAATCAATAAAGATATAAAACCTGAGACTAAAGCGGCTATTGCTATTGCCGAAAGATTTATCGGATTTGACAGATCTCCTGCGTGGAAATAGTATGTGTACCCTGCCAAAGACGCCGCCACTAGTAACATTGTGGGAAGAATGATTCCAAGTACGACTCGCACTCGAATGCCTTTCATAATGCTCCTCCTAACATTAATATTTGCATAGAATTAACAAATATTACATAAATTTTATAATTTATATTACGACAAATGTTTGTCTTTTCCTGCTAATTTCCTGGGAAATTGTCGAAATGTGGAAATTAAGACTTTGGAAAAATAAAAAAGGCCACCCTATAGAAGGTCTGCCTTTTTTATATACTTATGATATTAAAATTGATTTGATATTATTCCTAAATTCATCTTAAGAGCGGCTATTTAAAGCTGCCTTTATAAAGTTGCTAAATAGGGGATGGGGGTTGTTTGGCCGCGATTTAAACTCGGGATGAAATACAGTTGCTAAAAACCATGGGTGATCTCGTAGCTCAATGATTTCCACAAAATCATTATCAGGGCAAATTCCTGAGAAGACCATCCCGTATTGGGCTAAGGTCTCTCTATAGTCATTGTTAAACTCATAACGGTGGCGGTGCCGCTCATGTATTAATTCACTGCCATAGGCTACTCTTGCCTTGGTGTTTTCCGATAGCCTGCACGGGAAGCTGCCTAAGCGCATAGCGGCAACATCTTCGCTTTGTGCCTTTTTGGGGAAATCTACTACAGGATGTGGTGTGTCAGGATTTACTTCGGTGGTATAGGCATCTTTTAAGCCACATACATTCCGAGCAAATTCAACTACTGCACACTGCATTCCTATTCCTACGCCGAAAAACGGAATTTTGTTTTCCCTGGCGTATTTTATAGCCATTATCTTTCCTTCAATTCCCCGCTGTCCAAAGCCTCCGGGAACTATTATACCGTCTATGCCATCAAAAACCTCAGCTAGATTTGGTGTTTTCTCCAGTTTTTCCGAATGGACCCATTTTATATTGACCTTGGTATTATTGTCTATTCCGCCGTGGCAAAGGGCTTCGACCACACTAAGATAGGCATCGTGCAGTTCAACATATTTGCCCACTAATGCTATATTTACCTCTTTTGTGGGATTCTTTATTTTGTTTACTATTTCTTCCCACTCGGAAAGCTCAGATTTCATGCCATCTACGCCCAGTTTTTTAGCTACGATTTGGTCAAGGCCTTCAGCTTTAAGTATGAGAGGCACTTCATAGATAGTTTCAGCATCGTAGTTTTGAATGACACACTCAGGCTCCACATTGCAAAAGAGGGCTATCTTATCCTTTACATCCTGGGACAAAGCCCGTTCGGAGCGGCAAACTATGATATCAGGCTGTATACCTATGCTTCTAAGTTCCTTTACACTGTGCTGAGTGGGTTTGGTCTTTAATTCACCAGCTGATGATATATATGGGACTAAAGTTACATGGATATAGAGGACATTGTCACGGCCTACTTCAGTCTTCATCTGCCTTATGGCTTCCAAAAAGGGCAAGCTTTCAATATCGCCCACTGTGCCGCCGATTTCGGTTATTACAACATCTGCGTTAAACTCTTTTCCCAACCTGATGATGCGCTCTTTTATTTCATTTGTTATATGCGGTATGACCTGCACCGTTTTGCCGTTATATCCACCTTGACGTTCCTTAGTAATGACTGACCAATATATGTCCCCAGTAGTCGTATCGCTGTTTTTGGTAAGATTTATATCTACGAAGCGCTCATAGTGGCCCACATCTAAATCGGTTTCACCGCCGTCATCTGTAACATATACTTCACCGTGCTGGTAAGGACTCATTGTGCCTGGGTTCACATTAATATAGGGGTCAAACTTCTGCATGGTAACAGATAGACCCCTGCTTTTTAAGAGCCTCCCCAAAGAGGCTGCCGTTATGCCCTTGCCCAGCGAAGATACTACGCCTCCTGTAACAAATATATACTTTGTTGACATGAACAAAATCCTCCTTAAAATTTTCCGAGCACAAGTCTCATACAATTTATTTTAGTCATTTGCAAGTATGGTTGTCAATAGCAACAGTCTCTATTTTAACAAGCCGTCAATGGTATCAAAAAGGGGCTTAAAAATACTTTGGGTTATATTAGTTGGATTTAAATAATGGAGTTGAAAAATATGAAATATGCCGTACACAGCTCCTATAATTAAAATTGCGCTAAAAACTGCCAGTTCGCGCCTCATTTGATTTTTTATAAGGTATGGCAGTTCCAATATCAGGATTATGATAACAGTTATAATTAACAATGCCAATATAATCCCCTACTTTACAAAGATAAATAAACTAGTTGACAGCAGGCGTATCCGTAATCATGCCTGTGCGGCGGACTTTAGCCTCTACATTCACCGTCACTTTAATATCAGGGTAAATTTCGCGCCAATCTTGCTGTATCTGTTTCCAAAATTGAGGATACCTTTTGTGCAAGCGATTGCCAAAACCAAATATATCTGCCTCAAACTCATTTTGAGCCTTGTTTAGGGCATTCTCTACCAAGGCTTTTATTTCATGGGCCGCCTTTTGTTCAACGGCTTTTATGACATCGGGCCTTGCTATAGGCCTTGTATCATCATGTTGTTGAAGATCACCTTCCGCTTTTATATCTATAATAAAAGAAATCTCATCACCTTCTACCCTAGGCACTATCCTGCTGCTGGCCCTTGTCATGGCAAAGGCCACATCTTTTTTATCAAGCTCGTGTACACTAAGTGATATTATACCTTGCCTTGCTCTTCCAATCCCATATAAATATCCCTTAGTTTCCTCATCATTCAGCCAACCTGCCAATTTGCCTTTTCTAAAGACAGCGGTGCCACCTAAGCGAACCGCCTTTTGACCATTGCCCTTGTCCGAACTATTTCCAGGCTGGCTTTGCCCCTCCTCCTTGCGTTCAAAGATTTCTATGCAAGATGCCACTGCATCCTGTCCTGGGGTGATTAGTTGATTTGCAAAGCGTTTAATATCTATTGTAAAAACTTTGCTCGCAACAGGTTGATTCTGAACAATACCCATGACTTCTTGGGATAACAGTTCTTCGAATTCCGGCTCTGTCTCCAATATATCCAAAGCTTGACCTTTAGCAACTAAAACCCAGGTATTCAGGCGAATATCTTTTGAACGCAAAATGACGTCTATGATTTGGTCGACACCATCCCGAGCTAATCTTTCACCAATTACAAAAATATTTGCATGGGAAATATATTCCCGGCGGGGCAGGCGTGCAGCCAGGTTTCGCCCCGCCTCCCAGGCAGTAGCTCCGATACTTGATACCAGCACTGTCGGTTTGTCACTTCCACTGCCATTTCCCCCTAAAGGGCCTTGACTGGCTAAATCACGGGGTTTTATCATATTTGCACTTATCAACCACTTGTCCTGACCGTCTATGGTTACCTTATCAGTTCCAATTATCGTAGCCATGGCCAATTTTTCGATTTCTCTTCTGCTCCAGCACCCAGTAAAAGAAAACAAGATAAACACAATGATGAGAATTGTTACGAAACGCTTACCCACTTTTTTGCTGGCCTCCTTTTTTGGTCAATACAGCGATTATTAATAAGACCAATGGAATACCTAATTCAAAAACAAAAGCATAAAATGAAAACACTTCAGTAAGCCACTGGATTGACTGGATTGAGCTTTCAAAAAGCTCCAGTGACCACACTCCCAAAAGAAGCCCTAGAGGCAGCACTACAGGACGATAATCAGAAAGGCCAAGGAGCTGACCTGTTCCCAAAGATGCTATATAAAAAAAAGTTGCAACTTTTATGGTAACTCCCGCTACCCACATTACTAAGACCAGCGCTTCCACTCGTTCAATAAACCGCCCAATAGTTATACACCTTGCTAGCTCAAAAAAGGGAAAAGTGAGATATTTCGTGAGCTCTCCTATTACTGCAGTCGTAAACACAGTGGCAAATGTGAGGATAATTCCTATAATAATCACCGAATATGCCAGGTATTTTCCGACATTATCCGAGTCATCTACATAAGGCAAAAGCATTGAAACCACAATAATTTCCCCTCGCCATGCCATGGGTGCCCAAGATCCTCTAAGGATTGGCTTTATGCCGTTTTCCATAACCGGCAGCAGATTTGAAAAATCCGCCTCTTGCATTGCTAAAAGAAATACTCCGGCAATGGACAAAGTAAAAAGGGGAAAGATAAATTCGTTGGCACGACATATAACTTCCAGGCCGCTTTTTGTAGCCCAGGCACCCAGAAAAAGGAGAATAATATTAAAGGCAATTAGCGGCGTCTCCGGCATAAATGATGTAAGGATAAAATCTCCGAATTCCCGTACAACTACAGAATTTATATGGATAAACCAAAGGATATAAGCGGCTCCAACTACTTTTCCCAAAGGGCCAGCAATAATTTGTGAGTATTCGATTATCGTCTTGTTGGGAAATCTTTGCCACAATTTTATGATTACCAAGGCAGTGAGTAAGCCATAAACTGTAGCCACAACAAGAGTGCAAATCCACCCATCGCGACCTGCTGCAGCTGCCGTAATGGCAGGCACTGTTAGAACTGCTGTTGATACGACCACCGTAAAGGTAAGTAACAGTACCCCTTGTCGGCTGCTAACTTTCCCCTTTTCAAGCACCACTTTTCCCTCCTTTGTCGTCTTTTTTGTTTTGAGAGGGGCCGGGCTTTTGACCCAACTTTTGACGCTTGCTGTCCTGTAACCCCATAAATTTAGGCCGTCTTATCATTGCCCACCAGGGCATTCGAATAAAACTGTCTTTAAAATCACTGGAACTAAAGGGGGCTAAAGGTGTAATATATGGCACTCCAAAAGAGCGCAAAGTACAAACATGTATCAATATGGCCATTAAGCCTACCATTATGCCAAATAAGCCAAAGGATGCTGCTAAAACCATCATGGGAAACCTTAAAATGCGGACGGCGTAGGAGCCGCTTATAGTAGGAATGGTAAAGGAGGCTATGGCAGTAAGAGACACCACCATAACCATGGCAGAAGTTACGAGGCCCGCACTGACTGCCGCTTGACCTATAACGAGGGCCCCTACGATACTTACTGCCTGACCGATAGGCCTTGGCAGGCGGACACCGGCTTCCCTTAAAAATTCAAACACCATTTCCATCATAATCGCTTCAAGAAAAGCAGGAAACGGCACTCCCTCCCGCTGCCCTGCAATGGAAATTAAAAGAGGGGTGGGCAGCATCTCTTGATGGAAGGTTAGCACTGCAATATAAGCTGATGGAAGCAAAAGGGCTATGTTCATGGTTACGAATCTTAAAATTCGCGTAAAAGTAGCATAGGGAAATCTATTGTAGTAGTCCTCCGGTGATTGGAGAAACTGCAGAAATGTAGCAGGTACTATCAGGCATATAGGTGTATTGTCAACCAGTATGCCCACACGGCCTTCCAGAAGGCACGCACACATGCGGTCAGGGCGCTCCGTAGTATTTACCTGGGGAAAAATCGAGCTTGGATCATCTTCAATGAATTCTTCCAAATATGAACTCTCAAGGACTCCGTCAATTTCTATGCGTTTTATTCGCCGCTTAACTTCATCTACTATTTTGTCATTTGCAATGCCGTCGATATAAATTACAGCCACGTCAGTTTGGCTAAGTGTGCCCACTTTAAATATTTCCATTTTAAGGCGGGAGGTTTTGAGGCGGCGCCGTATCAGTGTAGTGTTTGTGCGAAGGCTTTCTACAAAGCCATCTCTTGGACCGCGGACAAGGGGCTCGGATTGGGGCTCTTCCACACTACGGTCTTCCATTTGTCTGACACTTGAAACAATGGCTTGGGGTGTGCCCTCAATTAACAGGACAGCCTGTCCCGATAATATATTTTCCACCACTTTGGTCATATCATTTACGATGTGCACCTCAGTGGTGCTCAAAAAACTATCCTTAATTATATTGAAAGCATTGGATCTGTTTATTTCTTGACCTTTCAGAATGGCGGGATTAAGCTGTAGTGAACGCAGTACATTGGTAGCAGTAAGCTTTTCATCAATCATGCCGTCAATGTATATCAAAAACCCGTCAATGGGCTCCTCAGCATTTATCTGAAAGCTCCTCATGGCCACATCGTTACAGCGGTCAAATACGCTTCTTAGGTATTTGATGTTTTCGTCAAGATTTGAGGACAACAAAACATTTTCGCTGCTCTTTTCAATTTTTATATCTTCATTTTCTGAGATTTGTCTGCTAAATATATTTTTTATTTTATTAATAAAGCCAAACATTACTTCACCTGATTATCATGTATATAATTTCATTTAGTTATTGTATCCATTATAAAAAAAATAATCCCCTGAAAGGCTATTACCTTCGGGGATTGTTTTTCACAATACATTTTAAAATTTATTGACTTATTTCAAAAGAATTCTGTTTTCAGGTTTTACCAACCTTATTAATATAGCGGCAGCTTCTGCTCGGCTTATATTTGCATCGGGATTAAAGGTTAGATTTTTGTCTTGGCCCATGAGTATACCGGCATTATACAATTTAAAGATCTCAAAATTATATTTTGTTGTATGGTCTACATCAGGAAGACTTAATATATTGTTTAATTTTTTAAATTCACTGTTAGGCAGGGTGTTTGCTAAAACGTATGCAAATTCTGCCCTGGTTGCAGGTTTTGACAGCACAGTAAATTCATCTCCGTAGATGATTCGCTTACTAATAACATAATAAACTGCACCGTCATACCAACTGGGACCGGTATTTTCTATATCTGGCCCTTCGCCATTGTAGATTTTGTTTATCCGAGCCGCCATAGTGAAGAGTTCAGCAATGGTTACATTGCCCTGAGGATCAAATTTACCTTTACCCTTGCCTTCCATGAGCCCCAATTCATAGCATGTTGCAACATTCTTTGCAAACCAATCGTTTTCCTTTACGTCAGTAAAAGCACCCGGTGAATATGTATTTCGAGCTACAAAATTGTCAAGGCTGATAATTCTATAAGAAATTTGATCTAAACCCTCTGCGGGTTTGCCACCTTCGTCTAAAATTTCTATAAGACATATATCTGATGAGGCGCCCCAAGCAGTACTTGATGCCAGATATAGCCCAGGTTCATTTAAAGTTATATAGCCGGAGGTTATTTCATACTTTCCTATATACTGATCTCCAGGATACTCCTTAGTTTCTATCGTATCTATTTTCTCCAAGTGTTCATTATACATACTAACTTTATATGTTATATCATCCCATTTTAAAGGTGTCCGCTCTATGCCGCCGTATAAGTATTGGCTGGGATTCGTAAACTCAAGCGGGTTTACCTTGTAAACATCTACATATGCTAATTTATTAGGGTTATTAATTCTCAAAACTCCAGGACTCTTTGCCGTATATTTTGTGTAACGATTTTCATAGCTGGAACTTTCAAAGCTTACCGTTACCTTGGAGATGAGATTGTCCAGAGAGAAAACACTGTTTTCCCGAGTATCAGCATTTGCAAAAGCCGGAAACATGAAAAATAAAGACGATATAAATATGGCTAATAAGAGGAAAATATATTTTTTCATCTGGTTTCCTCCTGTGATAGTTTTTCTAATAAGAACATATAATTTACATTACTACAACATTTGTGGCCTTGTTATATTAAAATTCCCCCGAAAACTATGTCTCGGGGGATATATTCCGTTTAATCTTCATAATCTAATACTATTATGCGCTGCTGGTCTCCAAGATCGTCAGCGGTAATTTCTACGATATTAGAGCCCAAATGCTCTCCGTGGCCCATTTTTTCCAAGAACTTTTCTACCGGATCTATGGGCATGCTGACGGCCGGTGTCTTAAAGTGCATGGGAATTATAATTTTAGGGGAAAATTGTTCCACTGCCGCGGCGGCTCCCTCTGCATCCAGAGTAAATGTGCCACCAACAGGAATCAGCAACACATCAACATGACCGATGTCTTCCAGTTGCGTTTTTGACAGTAGATGTCCTAAATCACCCAAATGGCATACTTTAATTCCATCAATATTGAATGTATAGATTATGTTAGGACCTCGTTTGGCTCCTTTGACTTCATCATGGTAAGCAGAAACCCCATTTATGCTTATATTGCCAATGGTGCATTCTCCAGGAAATTTGATGACTTGGGGGTCACCCTGAATTCCTTCCACATAATTGTGATCATAATGGTCATGACTGACAGTAACGATATCTGCTTCAATCATCGGTATCTTATATCCCACACTGCCGTCAAAGGGGTCGGTAATTATCTTGGTGCCATCTTGTGATTCCAACAAAAAGCAAGCATGACCGAACCATCGAATTTTCACGACCGGAAAACCTCCCTTTCTTTAGTGTCCGAAATAATCAAACACATCTTCACCCAAATCCTGATAAAGGCTTCTATCTCTATACAGCCGTTTTCATCCTCAATTTTCAAACTAAAGCATCTTAACAATAATATATTCTCGTCAAAACTTCAAATTCCTTCTTTTTACGGATATTTTATGTATTCCCAGCAATGTTAATTCTTGGGATATATCTACATGCGCTCCGGTGCTGTAATGCCCAAAATTGAAAAGGCATTTCTTAACACCTGTTGAGTAGCCATGACCAAAAGGAGCCTGGCTTTTGTTAAATTATCGTCATCGGTAAGGACTCTGCATTTATTGTAAAAGGAATGAAATGCTGCCGCAAGCTCCTGTGTGTAAACCGTAATGCGGTATGGCGCAAGATTTTCTGCCGCGAGTTTTATTTCGCTGGGAAAGTCTGCAAGTTTCTTAATCAATTCGATTTCAGATCCTTCTACTAATAAATCTGATGATTTTTTAAACTCATCTAAACTCAAGCCCGCGATATCAGGCAGGTTTACGCCTTGCTCCTTGGCTTGCCTTAATATGCTGGATATGCGAGCATGGGCATATTGGACATAATATACGGGATTATCATCTGATTGTTTTATTGCCAAATCCAAGTCAAAGTCCAAATGGGTATCGGCACTTCGCAGGTTAAAGAAAAACCGTGCTGCATCCTTGCCTACCTCATCTACAATATCGGCTAGTGTCACCGCACGCCCGGTGCGTTTTGACATGCGGGCTATCTCACCGTTGCGATAGAGCCTGACCAGCTGCATGATGATGATTACCAGCTTGTCCGGATCATAACCTAGCGCTTTCAGGGCTCCTTTTATCCGGGCTATATGGCCGTGATGATCGGCTCCCCAAATATCTATTACCAGATCAAAGCCTCTGTCAAATTTGTTTTTATGATAGGCAATATCTGCAGCAAAATATGTAGGCAAACCATTTGCGCGAATGAGCACCTCGTCTTTTGTGGCTCCAAACTCCGAAGCTTTAAACCACAAAGCACCGTCTTTTTCGTAAGTATATCCCTTATCTGTCAGCAATTTTATGACTTCGTTTACCTTTCCGGAGTCGTGGAGGCTTTGTTCAGAAAACCATACATCGAAGTGCACTCCAAAATTCTCCAAATCCGTCTTCATGCGCTTAATGTTTTTCTTTAGGGCATAATCTATAAAGTAAGCGCGGCGGCTTGGGGAATCCATAGACAAAAACCGGTCTCCCTCTTGCTCAATTAGTTCTTTCATATGCTCCTTTATGTCTTCCCCATGGTAGCCGCCTTCCGGTATTTGGCTTTCGTGGCCTAAGAGCTCTAGATAACGAGCTTCCAGCGAAAGACCAAAATTTTCTATCTGATTGCCTGCATCATTTATATAAAATTCTTTTGTGACATCATAGCCTGCCATTTTAAGAATTGATGCTAAGGCATCGCCTAAAGCAGCACCTCTGGCGTTGCCCATGTGCATAGGGCCAGTAGGATTTGCGCTTACAAATTCTACCTGAACTTTTTTCCCGCTTTGACCGTTTAATCTGCCATATTCTTCGCCATTTTTAAGCACATCAAAAATCACTTCATTTGCCCATGTAGGTGCCAGGTAAAAGTTGATAAAGCCCGGGCCCGCCACTTCCACCTTTTCTATAAACGCATCTTTTTTGATCCTTTCCATAATAGCCTCACCAATTTTTCTTGGAGGCATTTTGGCTTGACGGGCAAGAATCATGGCGATGTTTGCCGCAAAATCTCCATGTTCCTTGTCCTGGGGCACCTCAATATAAAAGTCGGGTATTTCCTCTATATTAATGACATTTTCATTGACGGCTTCATTTAAGGCAGCTATAATAAGCTCTTTTAGTCGCTGCTGAACTTTTGTCTTTATGTCCTTCATAAAATCCTCCTACCAAAAAATGTTTAAACTGCAAGGCCTATTTCGTAAGTAAATTCTACCACTCTGTGATTTTTATTGCAACAATTAACGTTTTTTGCCACCACTGGCTCGTCGGGCCCGTTGGACTAAAGCTTCGGCACGTATGCGGGCTGTTTCAATATCTGCATCTTTCGGCTTTCGGCCCATCTGCTTTTGGTATTCTTTTACAAACAGCTCCAAAAATTTATCCATTTTTTCGCTGCCCTTTATTCCCCATTCTTTATAATTTTCCTCTATATAATCGACTATATCCGCGGTTAAATCCATAATAATTCTGAAACGGCGATTTTTTGAGTAGGCAGTTACACCGTAACCCAAAATCACAGCAATAAGTGGTTCCATTACCGCTTCATTTGTAAGAACTTTAACGATAAAGTTAAGCCATGACCAATTCATAAAAAAACCCCCTCCTTTGTTTATACTATGCTGAGGAGGGGTATAGGTGCACTGTTAAGTGAGTTTTCTACTGCCGGGCTTAACTATGGGAATGCCGTCTTTGCAAAGAGGACATTCATCAGGAGCGTAAGCTTTGACTTCTAAGTCCAACAAGTAATGGGCAGGGACGCCAAAGTCAACCTTGCCGCCGCTCCTATCAACTAGTGCTGCCACGGCGGCCACTTCACCGCCCAGCTCTTTTATAAGGGATATGACTTCTTTTACTGAACCACCCGTAGTGACCACATCTTCCACTACTAACACTTTTTCACCGGGCTTTATGGTAAATCCACGCCTAAGGGTCATTTTACCATCTTCCCGCTCTGCAAAAATCGAGCGGGCACCTAGCTGTCTTGCCATTTCATAGGATATAATGATCCCTCCCATGGCAGGACCTACTACCGTTTCTATACCGACTTCTTTAAAACGTTTAGCCAGTTCACCTACTGCCTTTTCTGTAGCATCGGGATACTGGAGAAGCTGCGCGCACTGCAGATATTTACCGCTGTGAAGGCCTGAAGTCAAAAGGAAATGGCCGCTCTTTAAAACATCGGTTTTAGTAAAAAGCTCTAAAATTTCTTCCCTGGTCATACTATATCTCCTTCCTGCTGGTGCCAGGCACCATCGAAAAGTTTGTCAAGGGCCTCTACAGGGTCAGGTGCAGCAGTTACAGGTCTGCCCACGACAATATAGCTTGCTCCAGCTTCCAGTGCTTCTTGAGGCGTCATGATGCGCTTTTGATCTCCTGCTTGAGCCCAACTGGGCCTTACTCCCGGGGTAACGATAATAAAATCTTGCCCTACCGCTTCCCTTATGGCAGTGATTTCTTTTGGGGAAGCCACAACCCCGTCAAGGCCTGCTTGTTTAGTCAAGAGGGCCAGGGTCTTTACCTGCTCCAGAGGAGATTTGGATATGTTAATGTCCTTTAGGTCTCGCTCATCAAGACTCGTAAGCACCGTTACCGCTAAGACAATTGGCTTTTCGGAAACCGAGGCAGCATCCACCGTTTCTCGAACTTTTCTCATCATTTCACGACCGCCAGATGCGTGGACGTTAAACATGAAAGCTTGTGTGCTGAGGGCGGCTTTCGCTGCTCCGGCCACTGTATTTGGAATATCGTGAAACTTTAAGTCAAGAAATACTTTGCATCCTAGGTCATTGATTTTTTTAACAATTTCCGGCCCTTGGGAGCAAAAGAGTTCAAGACCTACTTTAAAAATCGAAACTTTGTGCTTTAAAAGCTTTACTATGTTAAGGGCTTTTTCTTCTTCAGGAGTATCCAGGGCTATGATGACTTTGCTATAGTCGTATGACATGATATGGCTCCTTTCAAAGGTTTATTCAATTCGGCCTGCTTAAAAAGCAGCGGAATAATATTCATAATATTTAATGACTTAATAGGTGCCTGGCACCAATTAATGGGCAGCGCCGATCAGGTCGTGAAGATTTGTTTCCTTCAGATACAAATAGGTTTTTAGGCCTTCAATTATTTCTATGGGTGCTATTGGGTTTACGAAGTTGGCGGTGCCTACGGCTACGGCAGTTGCACCAGCCAGGATAAACTCCACTGCATCCTGCCAGGTGGTAATGCCGCCCATGCCTATTATGGGAACGCTTACGGCTTCATAGACTTCCCATACCATCCGCAGGGCAACAGGCTTTACGGCTGGGCCAGATAGGCCTGCAAATTTGCGGCAAAATACAGGCCCCATGCTGTGAATGTCAATTGCCATACCTAATAGTGTATTTATAAGTGAAATGGCGTCTGCTCCTGCCGACACGACTGCTTCAGCGATTTTTTGAATATGAGATACGTTTGGCGAAAGTTTAGCAATAATAGGTAGCCTTGTAGCTTCCCGAACAGCTTTGATAACTTCAGAGGCGCTTTCCGGCTCCTGTCCAAAGGCCAGGCCTCCTTTTTCCACATTGGGGCAGGATATGTTTACCTCCAGTGCCGCTAAATTTTCAAGGGTTGAGAGCTGTTTTGCTATTTTGTAATAGTCCTCTACAGTATCCCCTGAAATATTGGCTATTACTGGAATTTTGAGTTTTGAAAGGCATGGCCACTCTTTTGCTATAAACTGTTCTACACCTGGGTTTTCAAGGCCGACGGAGTTTAATACACCAGCAGGAGTTTCGTGAATTCTCGGTGGAGGATTGCCGGCCTTAGGCATTAGAGTAAGGCCTTTCGTAACTAATGCGCCTAATTTGTTTATGTCGTAGAAGTTCTTGTACTCATTGCCAAAGCCGAAGGTGCCCGATGCCACCATTACAGGGTTTTGCATTTTAATACCGGCTATATTTACGGTTAAATCTGTGTTGTCAGTCATTGGTATTCTCCTTTATTCAAGCTCTATTTCACCGGCTTCAAACACCGGTCCGTCTTTGCAAACTTTTTTGTAACCAGCCTGAGAGGATTTAACAGAACATCCCAAACACGCACCTACGCCACAGGCCATGCGCTCTTCAAGAGAAAGATATGCGGTTATGTGCTCACCTGCCGCAATATCCTTTATGCTGGAAAGTAGCGGCTTTGGCCCGCAGGCATATATAATTAGATTTGATTTGTCCTGGTATTGATTTAAATGCTCTTTGAAAAGTGTTGTTGGAAAGCCTTTATAGCCTAGAGTTCCGTCATCGGTGCAAATCGTGGCTTTAATCCCCAGTGAGCTTAAAAAATCTATACCGAAGGCTTCCTGCTTTGTGGCAAATCCAAGGAAGGTCAAAGGCAGGTGGCCGTTTTTATGGTCCTTTGCAATTTGTTTGGCAAGATACAAAAGTGGTGCTACACCGATTCCTCCGCCGATTATAATAGAAGTTTTACCCTCTTCCGGCATGGGAAATCCCCTGCCCAGGGGCCCGATTATATCTAACCGGTCCCCCGGCCTCTTTTGACAAAGAAGATGGGTTCCCTGACCTATTACCCTGTATATGATTTCTACTTTACCGGTTTTTTTGTCTGCATCGGATATGCTTATTGGCCTGCGAAGTAGCGGCGCAAAGGTATCGGAGCAACGTATGTGTAAGAATTGACCAGGCTGTGCAGCTTCGGCTATTTCAGCCTCTATTTCCATGAGATAAATATCCGGTGCAATTTGAGTATTCTGTGTAATATTTGCAAATAAAGCAGCTGGAGTGCTCAAAGGGCATCCCCCTTTCTTTGATTTTAATAGCGTCTCGATTTTCAAGAATACTCAACAGCTTAATAACTTAGGTGCCTGGCACCGAACGAAATGGCATCGAGAGGGCGACAGCTGATTGAGGTGGCTTCTATCACTTTGTAAAGGGCTTTTGCTGTGTCTAGTGAGGTTAAGCAGGGGATGCCGTCTTCAGCTGCCACTCTGCGTATTTTAAAGCCGTCTCTTTGAGGAACTTTGCCTCTGGTCAGCGTGTTTATTATCATATCGATTTTGTTTTGTCTAAATAAATCTATAATGTTAGGTGAACCTTCTTCCACCTTGTTTACAGGTTCCGCAGAAACACCTGCTGCTTTTAAGGCTTTCGCAGTGCCATTGGTGGCATATATCTTAAATCCTAACTCCCAGAACTTTTTCAGCAATTTTACCGCTTCCTGTTTATCTCTGTCTGCTATAGTGGCAAGTATAGCCCCATCTGTAGGCACTGTTATGCCTGAAGCGGTAAAGGCCTTATACAGCGCCTTTTCAAAGTTTCGCTCAATGCCCAGTACTTCACCGGTAGACTTCATTTCAGGGCCTAGCGAGGGCTCCACCATGTGAAGTTTGGAAAAGGAAAACACCGGGGCCTTTATTGCCACAAAATCAGGTTTCGGCACAAGTCCCCCTTTATACCCTAATTGGTATAAAGTTGCTCCTAAAGCTATTTTTGTAGCAATGTTTACCATGGGAATGTTGGTAATTTTGCTCATATACGGCACGGTTCGGCTTGAGCGAGGATTGACTTCAATAATATAAACCTCATCTTGTTCGACTACAAACTGAATGTTTATCAAGCCCTTTACAGAAAGCCTCTGGGCTATGCGCGTAGTATAATCTACTATTTTCTCCACAGCAGCTTCGCTTAAAGTCTGATGGGGGTAAACTGCAATACTATCGCCCGAATGGATGCCGGCTCGCTCTATATGCTCCATAATGCCAGGAATGAGCACTTCTTTGCCGTCGCTTACAGCATCAACTTCCACTTCCGTGCCGGCTATATATCTGTCCATGAGCACCGGCTTTTCACTGGAAGCCTCTACAGCAGTTTCCATGTAATTTTTCAGTTCATCTAAGCTGTACACAATCTCCATAGCCCTTCCGCCCAACACATATGAGGGTCTCACCAGCAAGGGAAAGCCTATTTCATCGGCCTTGGCCAGTGCTTCTTCTACACTGCGAACGGCACAAGCTTTGGGCCGCAAAATCCCAAGTTCATTTAGCAGCTCGTCGAATTTCTCCCGGTCTTCTGCCAAATCAATAGATTTTACATCAGTTCCTAAAATCCTAACGCCTTGACTTTCCAATGCTGCAGCAAGGTTTATGGCGGTCTGGCCACCAAACTGCACGATAACTCCAAGTGGCTTTTCTCTTTGGATAATAGCCATTACATCTTCAATATAAAGGGGCTCAAAATACAGTCGGTCTGCTGTGGTAAAATCGGTGCTGACCGTTTCCGGATTGTTGTTGATAATTACGGTTCTGTATCCTGCTTCTTTGGCCGCCCATACTGAGTGAACAGAGCAGTAGTCAAATTCGATGCCCTGGCCTATTCGGATAGGGCCTGAACCTAATATGATCACAGTAGGCTTTTCTTCTGCGAAGTTCTCAGCTTTTCCCTCAAAGGAGGAGTAAAAATAGGGTAAAGGCGATGAAGTCTTAGAAGGATATGTGTTTACAGCCTCGTAAGCCGGGAAAATATTGTGCATTTCCCGCAAATTCTTTATGTCTTTTTCACTTTTGCCTGTTAAATCTGCGATGAGCTTATCTGGAAACTGCATGGCTTTTGCCGCTCTTAAAAGTTTCGGTGAGAGGGCTTCATTGGTAAGCCGCTTTTCCATGTTGACGATATTTTGTATATTCTTTATAAAAGCTTTGTCTATTTTGCTCAACTCATATAACTCATCAAGACCCAAGCCCCGGCGCAGGCCTTCGGCTATGGCAAACAGCCTCTCATCTGTGGCCTTTGATATCTTTGATTTAATCGTATTGATATCTGCATTTTTTAGGCCTTTTAGCTGAAAACCTACTAGACCCTGTTCCAAAGACCTGGCTGCCTTCATAAGGGCTCCCTCGATGTTTTTATCTAGAGCCATGACTTCTCCGGTAGCCTTCATTTGAGTGCCTAACACTCTGTCGGCATCGGTAAATTTGTCAAAGGGCCAGCGAGGCATTTTTACAACTACATAGTCCAAGACTGGTTCATAGTAGGCACTGCCCTGATCTCCTGCGGGACTTTTTATCTCATCAAGAGTCAGGCCCGTTGCAATTTTGGCTGTAATCTTTGCAATTGGATAGCCCGAAGCCTTGGAAGCCAAAGCACTGGAACGGCTCACCCGTGGGTTTACTTCAATGACATAGTAGTTGCCTGTTGAAGGATCTAGGGCAAACTGCACATTGCAGCCACCTTCTATGCCAAGGGCGCGAATGATTTTAAAGGAAGCCATTTTTAGTTTTTCGTATTCCTCTCTAGTTAGTGTTTGAGTTGGGGCTACAACTACACTGTCACCTGTATGAATTCCTACCGGATCAATGTTTTCCATGTCACATACGCATATACATTGGTCTTTTCGGTCCCGAATAATTTCAAATTCGATTTCCTTCATGCCAAGCAGGCTCTTTTCCAGTAGAACCTGATGGATACGGCTGAGTCTTAAACCATTGTAGGTTATCTCCATTAATTCTTCTTCAGTAGTAGCCACCCCTCCGCCAGTACCGCCTAATGTGTAGGCAGGCCGAACGATTAAAGGCAGCCCTGCTTCTTTAGCAAAGGCCCTGGCTTCTTCAAGGCTGTGAACTATGCGGCTTTCAGGGACCGGTTCATTTATTTCCTCCATAAGATTTTTAAAGAGTTCCCGATCTTCTGCCTTTTTTATGGCAGTGAGAGGTGTCCCCAAAAGTTTTACACCTTCTCTGTGCAAGATGCCTTTTTCAGCCAGCTCAACCGCAAGGTTAAGGCCTACCTGACCTCCCAATGTTGGCAAAAGCCCATCGGGTTTTTCTTGCCGCAGGATCTTTGCTGCAAACTCCAGTGTGAGGGGCTCTATATATACCTTATCGGCTACATGTGAATCAGTCATTATAGTGGCCGGATTGCTGTTTATTAGAATTACCTCATAACCCTCTTCTCTGAGAGATAGACAGGCTTGAGTACCGGCATAGTCAAACTCTGCCGCCTGGCCAATTACAATTGGCCCTGAACCGATAACCATAATTTTTCTAATGCTCTTATCTTTAGGCATAAAAATCTCCTTCCTCAAAGGGCATAAACTGATAGTATATTTATTCATTGTTTTGTATATTTTATCACTATATTCCAGGTTATTCAATATATTTTATGCATATTTATTCAATTTCGGAATACGTTACATTGCCATCGACGATGGTCATAACCGCCTTGCCTTTTAATTTAAGCCCATGGAAGGGAGTGTTTCTGCCTTTTGAAAAAAACCTGTCTTTATCAACTATCCATTCCCTATTGATATCTATCACCGTTATATCTGCTGAAGCTCCAACCTTCAGCGTCCCCATCTCGAGGCCTAAAACCTTAGCGGGACCTATGGTCATTTTTTGGATTCCCGTATTTAGAGAAATGCCATTTTTTCCTACTACATTTGTCAATATGACACCCAGAGCAGTTTCCAGCCCCACCAGGCCAAAAGCAGCTTGGTCAAATTCCAAATCCTTTTCATCAATATGGTGTGGCGCGTGATCAGTTGCTATCGCATCAATGGTGCCGTCTTTTAAACCTTCCAGCAGCGCATCTACATCTTCTTGAGTCCGAAGGGGAGGATTGACTTTGGCATTTGTATCATAGCCAATCACTGCTTCCTCGGTTAAGGTTAAATGATGAGGCGTAACCTCACAGGTCACTCTGACGCCTTCGCTTTTTGCCTTTCTTATCAGTTCTACTGAACCTTTTGTGCTTATGTGAGCTATGTGAATGGGAACCTTCATTGCCTTAGCCAGTAAAATGTCCCTGGCTACCATTATCTCTTCGCTGGCAGCAGGTATGCCCGCAAGGCCCAGCAACGTAGACACGCGGCCTTCATTCATCTGGCCTCCTTCAAAAAGAGACGGGTCTTCACAATGGTCGATGACAACTTTATCAAACATGGCAGCATAGACCATGGCCTTTCGCATCAAAGAGCTGCTTGCCACCGGCTTTCCATCATCGGAAAAGGCCACCGCTCCTGCCCGGGCCATGTCTCCCATTTCGGTGATTTCCTTGCCTTCTTGGCCCTTTGTCACACACCCTATTGGGAGTACTTTGGCTTTCCCCACCTGGGAAGCTCTGAATTTGACGTATTCAATAAGGGCGCTGTTGTCGATGGGAGGTTTGGTGTTTGGCATACATGCCACCGCTGTAAAACCTCCGGCGGCTGCACTCATGCTGCCTGACTCTATATCTTCCTTATATTCATACCCGGGCTCCCTGAAATGGGCGTGGATATCTATTAAGCCAGGGGTGATTATATAATTTGAAAGGTCGATAACTTCTGCGCCGCTTATTTCAATGTTTTCTTTAATTTCAGCTATGCGCCCGTCAACTACGAGTATATCCCTCATGCCATCTAAATTTTGACTTGGGTCTAAAACTTTTGCTCCCTTTAAAAGTTTTTTCATTCTCGGCTGCCTCCTATCAGGTGATATAATACTGCCATTCTCACGGCAACGCCGTTTTTAACCTGCTGGTTTATGACAGACTGGCTGCCATCTATTACTTCCGATGTCAGTTCAATTCCACGGTTAACCGGCCCAGGATGCAGCAAAATAGCATCTGATTTGGCCAAAGCCAGCTTGTCTTTATTTAATCCGAAAAACTTGGAATATTCACGGATTGTGGGAAAAAGGCCTTTTTGCTGGCGCTCCAGCTGTATTCGAAGGGCTATTACCACATCCGCATCCCTTACAGCTTCTTCAATGATTTCTACGGGCTTTGCCCCCATCTGTTCTATGTCAGGAGGCATCAATGTGCTGGGACCTGCCACAAAAACTTCGGAACCCATCTTTGTAAAGCCGAAAATATTAGACCTGGCCACGCGGCTGTGGAGAATGTCTCCGAAAATAGCCACTTTTAGGCCTGAAAGAGTTCCCTTTTTTTCCTTTACCGTAAACATGTCCAAAAGGGCTTGAGTAGGATGTTCATGGGTGCCGTCACCGGCGTTTATTACCGATGCTGTAACATGTCGGGATAAGTAGCTTGCAGCTCCTGAACTGCTGTGCCTTATTATTACCGCATCTACGCCCATCATTTCTATAGTTTTGGCGGTATCCTTCAAGGTTTCACCTTTTCGCACACTGCTTGCAGAAGATGTAAAGTTGATAGTATCGGCACTTAGGTATTTGCCTGCCAGTTCAAAGGAGGTGCGGGTCCTGGTGCTTGGTTCATAAAACAGATTTACTATGGCCTTTCCACGGAGTGTGGGAACTTTTTTTACATCTCTATCTATTATCTCTTTAAAGGATTCTGCTGTTTCCAAAAGAAGTTCGATGTCGGATTTTTGTAGATTCTCAAGGCCCAAAAGGTGTTTTTGGCTGAGCATAAAGCTCCTCCCTTCCAGTCTTAAAATTTCAGTAAAAAAAACCCTGCCCACGAGGGGCAGGGTTTTTGGTGTAAAGGGAAATTTCAACGCATAAAGATATAAATAGACTATATTATTTTACAAAAAAAGCCTTTTCCGAGGCGGAAAAAGGCATTTGTATCCCTAGTAAACGTAAATGCGCTTAACCTTGCCGGCCTCGCTGGACCAGATTTAAAGGTCTTGCATTGGTTCGATTTTTAATTTTTATTAATATACCACGGTAGACCTATCCTTGTCAAATGTTTTTTGTGATCTTATGTATCTTAAAATATACTTTATCTTCCGTATTTGTTCTATGCTGATGCCTTTTTGGCAAATCAAACCTTATCTTTAAATTGCTGAGGGTCAATTACGCTTATGGGTTCAATAGGTCTGTTTAAGAAACTCGCTCCAACCCGGGCAAATTTTTCCGGATTGCTGCTTACAAAATATCGATAAGTTGCTGGTGTTTCTTCCTGCCTAAGTAGGTTTTTCTCATTTAAAATCTGGAAAACTTCCTTAGCTGTCTCTTCAGCAGGGTCTACCAGCTCAACACCTTCGCCCATAACCTTTCCTATTACAGTTTTTAAATGGGGAAAATGAGTGCATCCTAACACTAATGCATCTATTCCCTGCTCTTTTAGAGGCTCTAAGTAAATTTTGGCAGTATGATAGGCGGCTTCATTTTCCAGCCATCCTTCCTCAACTAATGAGACAAATAATGGACAAGCCTTTGAATGTACACTGATTTGACTATTTAAAGCACTAATTGCGGTTTCATAGGCGCGGCTTTGCACCGTGCGTTCCGTTCCAATTACCCCGACCCTATTGTTTTTGGTGGCATTTACTGCAGCTCTGGCTCCCGGCTCTATAACTCCAATAACCGGCACGGATAATGATGCAGAAAGTTTTTCAAGGCATGTAGCAGTGACAGTGTTGCATGCAAACACAATAAGCTTAACATCCTGACTTAGCAAAAAACTTACGGCTTCCAGGGTATATTGCGTAATAACTTCCGGTGATTTGGAGCCATAGGGCACTCGCGCAGTGTCTCCGAAATAAACTATATTTTCGTTGGGTAGCAACTTCATAATTTCCCTGGCAACGGTCAGGCCTCCAATTCCTGAATCAAAAAGACCGATGGGTTTATTGCCATTATTCACTGTTTATACTCCTCTCCAGTATACATAAACAGTTTTGAAAAAATAATATCATATCTGGCTTTTTAAAACAATAAAAAGGCTTAAGATTTTCTTTTATTTCGGTACGAGTTTTGCCAATTTTTTATCCGTTGCCACAAATATGCTCAAAGCTGTCGGCATAACTGCCGTTATTTTTTCACCTGCTAGATACAGCTTGTTTTCTAAAGTTTTTAGATCATATGCAACGAGTCCTTCTTCAGTACCTATAAAAAATGTGTCTTTTAATGCAATTGGAGAAGTTGTCGGAGCAGCCGGCAATTCTGCTACCCATTTTATGTTGGCACTTTGGAAACTTAATGCCGTAATCTGGCCCTTGTAATTTACCAGGATCATAAAATCCTGATGAAAAGCCGGCATCATATACTCTTCATCGGAAAGCTTTTTTTGCCATATGATTTGCCCAAGTAGGGGATTTATAGCCAAGATCCAGGAATCCTGTAATACTGCAAAGATCTTGCCGTCCCAGAGGGTAAGAGGCAGTTTAACTATATCTGAAATTTTGGTTTTCCAATACAGCTCTCCCTTGTCATCAAGGCAATAGATATTCCTGTCATATGACGCAAAATATATCAGATCATAACCCAATGCAGGTGAAGTGCAAAAAGCCCCATCGGTTCTGTACTTCCACAATACATTGCCCTTTCGGTCAAAGGCGTAAACGGCTCCTCCCGAAGACGCATATATCTTACCGCCACTTGCTGCCACAGATGTTGTAAACACATCTTGATCTATGCTGCATATGCCTTTGCCGGAATACAAGTCAAGCACCTCAATACTTTGCATTGGTACCAATAGCTGCCCTTCAGAGATAACAGGCGGTGCTTCCGGAAATATCCTCGCATTTTTCCAAAGTACCTCTCCTGATATTAAACTAATTGCGAGGATTTGTTTTTTGTAGTTGCTATTAATCTATCAGATGTGGAGTTTAAAGCAACAATTTCGGGAATATTCCAGGTTTTTATAATTCCCAGCTCCGCAGAAATTGAAACGGGCAAATAGCTGGAATAGGCAAAGTCGCGCCAAGGAGTATACCACTTGTTGATGCCGACCCGGGTAAATTCTTTTAATATACCTAGCTCATCATCAGCAACTGTCCCGCTTTGTCGTAAGTTAAAAAACCTTTGAAATTCCCTAACCGCCTCATAGGTCTTATACCCAAATACGCCGTCAACTCGAGCTCGGAAAAAGCCCAAGTGTTTTAAGGCCTGCTGCAGATGGCGAACATCGGTCCCTTTAATGAGAGGCTTTTGTTTTTTTAGGTGACGACTGCCAAAAGCATATTGAGGTAAATTCAAATCTATCACCTACACCAATTAATATCAAAACGTATATATAGTATATTCAGGCCACAGGCAACAGGTTACGGTAAGCCTATATACTGGAATAAATCTATCGTAGATAGTAAATTCTATTAATAACTTAATTACCTATCTATGCAGGCATAAAATATTTGCTATTTACGCTGCTGCGATCAGATTTTGTAGAAGGAGAATTCCATGATAACGCGACGGGAATTTATAAAATTGTGCCTTTCTTCAGCGGCCCTTACCTTATCAGGAGTTTTGCTGCCAAAAGTCGTAGAGGCTTTAGATGAAAGAGGAGAAAAGGTAACGGTTATATGGCTTGAAATGATGACCTGCACCGGTGACTTTCTCTCCTTTGCCAACACTTTAAACCCTGATGTGGAGCAACTCCTAAAAGATACAATAAGGTTGGAATATCAGAACACTTTAATGGCGGCCGAAGGTGAGCTTGCATTAAAGCATCTTTATGATGTGGCAACTCGAGAAGCGGGAAAGTACATACTGGTGGCAGAGGGCACCGTTCCCACCAGAGAAAATGGTTTTTATGGAAATATTGGATATTACCAGGACGGCACGCCACTTACGAATTTGGAAGCGGTAAAGTTTTTGGGTGAGCGTGCAAAGCATGTCATTGCTATAGGATCTTGTGCGTCTTTTGGCGGCCCCTATGCTGCAGATCCTAATCCTTCCGGGTCTGTGCCGGTGCATAAGGTGCTAAAGGGAATCCAGGTCATAAATGTGCCGGGGTGTCCCGCGCACCCGGACTGGTTTGTGGGAACTTTATCCCATGTAATTTTATATGGCGTTCCGAATCTTGATGCCATGGGAAGGCCTCGCATGTTTTACGAGCATACTATCCATGAATTTTGTCCCAGACGGCAGCACTTTGAAAATGGCATTTTTGCAAAATATCCAGGGGATGACGGATGCCTATTTCAAATAGGCTGTAAAGGCCCTGTTACTTACTCCGACTGCCCTACCAGGAAGTGGAACAGCATGCATATAAACTGGCCAATAGGGGCCAATACCCCCTGCATTGGATGTGCCAGCCCTGAGTTTCCCGATCGGATGTCACCGTTTTTTGCCCATTTGCCTGATGTAAAATTGCCAAAGATAAATGCCAACGCATCATTAATCGGCAAGGCAGCAGTAGGCACTGCAGCTTTTGCAATTGGAACTCATGCTATAGTAAGTGCCAGTAAAGGCCGTATTTACAAGCATCTTGTAGAATCAAGTGAAACTAAAGATGTAGGCAAAGCATTGGGAAATATTGTGAAGGAGAAGCTAAATGAATTTGAAAGTTTTGATGAAGACCTGCAGGATGCGGATAAATCTGCATTGATGACCGATGAAAATCCAACAGCAAAGCCCATTGAAGAAAAAAGCTCTAAAAATAGTGAGGAAATAGCCGAGGAACTGGCACCCGGGCCAAAGGTCAAAAAGCCGAAAAAATTAGTCGCCAAGAAGCTCAGGAGGTGATTCTTTGCCTACTAAAATCATCAGCCCAATAACTAGGCTAAATGGATTTTGGCGAATAGATGTAAATATAGAAAATGGCCAGGTCATTGATGCATATTCCAGCGGAATATTCTTCAGGGGAATTGAAAAGATTTTGCAGGGCAGGGATCCAAGGGACGCTGTTTATTTGACGGAGCGCATATGCGGTATATGTTCTACAGCTCATAGTATGGCAGCAAGTCTTGCCCTGGAAGACGCTTTTAAGATAAAACCTCCCCGAAACGGCATCATTATTAGAAATTTGATTTTTGGAGCAGATTTGCTTCAAAACCACATTAGACACTTTTACTTTTTAACAATACCGGATTTTGTGCGAGGGCCCGATAGACCCCCTTTTACGCCGCGATATGAAGTAGACTATCGGCTGTCAAAAGCTGAAAGCGAAAAGATTTATGAAAATTATTTGGAAAGCATACATATATCTCGAACTGCTCACGACATGGTCACCATATTCGGCGGTAAAATCCCCCACAATCACGGCATTTTGGCAGGTGGCGCTACCGTTACTCCAACCGGTGACAATATACGCATGTTTTTGTCAATGCTTTCCCGAGTGCGTAACTTTATTGAAAATAAGATGATGGCGGATCTGGAAAAAGTCGCCACAGCTTACGAAGATTATTATAAGATAGGCATCGGTCACGGAAATTTAATGGCGTTCGGTATGTTTCCGCATCCGGATAAAAAGGATGCTTTTTACTTTAAGCCAGGGGTCATAATCGGCAGCAAACAGGAAAAGTTAGATGCCAATTCAATCACTGAGCATGTAAAGTATTCCTGGTACAAAAATTCTCCACCTCTTGAGCCCCAAAAAGGGGAAACTCAGCCTGATACCAACAAAAAGGAGGCATATTCCTGGGTAAAGGCCCCCAGGTACAAAGGCCATTCGGTGGAAAGTGGTCCCTTGGCAAGGCTTATCTTAAGCGGCTATTACGATGGCGGCTACAGCACCATGGACCGGATCGCCGCCCGTGTAATTGAGGCCAAAATAGTAGCACAAATGATGGAAGAATGGTGCGGGGACGTGGAAATAGGAAAACCGGTATTTACTCCATATGACATACCACAAGATGCAGAGGGAATCGGAATGGTGGAAGCTATGCGAGGGGGCCTGGGGCATTGGATGAGGTTGAGAGCCGGCAGGATAACTCACTATCAGATAATTACTCCATCTGCGTGGAATTGTTCACCGCGAGATGACCGGGGCATACGAGGACCCGTAGAAGAGGCTCTGGTAGGCACACCTATAGAAGATTTTGACCAACCCATAGAAGTTGGACGAGTAGCCAGAAGTTTTGACCCGTGTCTTGCCTGTGCCATACATATGATTGACATGAAAGGGCGGGAGAATTACATTGAAATCCTCTGAGGAACTAAAGCGGACACAGCCTGAACCTTTGAAAACTGTACAAAGCACTTCAGCTTCATATGTAAATATACTTTTATATCCGCTACCAATTAGGGTTTTCCACTGGGTACTCGTGGCGAGTCTGTCTCTTACAATAATCAGCGGTCTGATGATAAGCTTTGCTTACGCCCTTTTCCCCATGAGGACCATAAGGTTTGTGCATATATCCG
The DNA here is from genome assembly GCF_021991635.1 of Tepidanaerobacter sp. GT38. GTDB lineage: Bacteria > Bacillota > Thermosediminibacteria > Thermosediminibacterales > Tepidanaerobacteraceae > DTU063. The sequence continues at coordinate 27,308 of NZ_JAFFJA010000010.1, read as the reverse complement.
CGGGATTTGTGGCCTTTAGCATCGTGCTGTATCGCCTGGGATATGCTTTTGTATCTGGCGACTATATCAACTTTTCCATAAAACTTAAAGATTTTAAGACTTTTCCTGAGCTTGCCAAATACTATCTTTTTTTAAGACAAAATCCGCCGCCCTTGAGAACTAAATACAATATTGGGCAGAAAATCACTATACTGTCTTGGCTAATCGGCATCTTTTATCAAACGTTTGCTGGTATAATGCTGTTAAACCCAGCCTTTGTATCAAAAAGCACTGTGCTATCTATCATGTCAAAGCTGATTTTGCCGCAGCAGCTTCGAACTACCAAATATTTCATCTCTATCTATTTTATCATGACAATTATGCTTCACATATACCTGGCCCACACTGAGGATATTGCCAAAAGCCAATCTATACTTACGGGGTGGGTAAGGGTTAAAAGAAAAGGTAAAAACCAGGGTTAAAAGAATTACCCTGGTTTTTTGTGCGTCTTCAGGAGTACTGCTACTTCTGTGGGTTGCCATTTTGAGCGGCAAGGGCCTTTTCCGCTTTTTCAATGGCAAGTCTCACCAGATTACCGCAATTTCTGGATGAAACTTCTCCCCATCCTTTTGTCGCCACCGTATCAGCCACACCAAGTTCCTTAGCCAACTCATACTTAAGGTCCTCAGACATGACACTACGACGACGAGCCATGAGCATACCTCCTTATTTTTTTAACGCACCATTATTATGTTGCCTTAAGCAATGTTTTTTATGATGGTAATTTCTAAGCAGTTTTTTTGACTAAATTTTTTTGATAGTATATAAAAACCGGCAGCGGTATTACAATCCAACCAAAACTCTTAATCAGACTGTTTTTTGCCCGAAGAATCTGCTTTTCTTTCTCTGCTCTAACCATGTCATCGTATTTTTCTCTCAGCTCTTCTTCAGTAAGTTTTACCGAGTCCTGTTCAGAACCTGTCATATCTTTCCTTTCCATTTCGAACCTTTTATAATCTTCAAAGGATTGGTAATAAGGAGTGGGAACTAAAATATCCGCTGCTGCCATAAAGGCAGATACGCTGCCTCCGATGACCATCATTAAAGTGGCAAATAAAACCAAATATACATAAGCATTTTTTATCACATCTTCTCCTCCTTCACTATATTCGCTCTTTGCCGATACAACAGCCACAACTACACATACAAGAATAGCGAAAATTAATACGGGAACAATCATAGAAATCGCCATAACTCTCAACTCCAAAAGATTTTTTAGATTGTTTTTTGCTTTTATTATACCTTATCAAGATGAACTTTGATAGTATCCATAAATAAAATAGATTTATTACAAAAATGTGACAAAAGATAAAAAAAGGTGTCTAAACTATAAAAAAATAGTTACGACACCACTTACTTCTAAACCACTTCTTTTATTCTCTCGTAAAATTTAACCGATTCTCTATCTGCCAGTACCATTATTGTCTTTGCTTCTGGGTCTTGAGTGCCCTGCAGATGACACCCTTCGGCAGTTAGTGTTTTGGCATATTCTATAATTTCTTTAGTTATGCGTTCACCGGGACAAATGATTGGGATTCCAGGCGGATAAGCCATCAGCATTTCTGCACTTATCTCCCCTTCTGCTTGCTCTAAAGGAACTACACGCTTTTCACTGTAAAACGCAAATCGAGGTGAAACCACCACTTCTTGATTTTCCGGAAGTTCCGTTGTTATTTTTACAACGTTTTTATTGCCGTATTTTTGTGCAATGTCTTTGATCGCGTTTACCAACATATTCATGCTTGCTTCATTGTCACCTATAGAACCTACTGCAAGCACATTGTATAAATCGGAAAGTTCCATTTGGATATGGTACTCATACTTTAATATCTTTTCCGTTTCGAAGCCTGATAGCCCTATTTCTCTTAAATTTATGGCAATCTTTGTGGGATCAAAAGCAAAACAGCCTTCAGTCCCTTCAACTTCCCTGCCCATAACGTAAATGCCCTTTATCTCATTTAACCGCTCTCGTGTTCTCTCACAAAGCTCGATAGTCCTTTGCAGCATTTGCCTGCCATTTAAGGCTATTTGCTTCCGAGCAACATCAAGGGAGGCCATCAGCGGATATGAAGGACTGGTTGTCTGGGTTAAATTGATGACACTTTTGACCTTTCTGTCATCTATCAAATCGCTTTTCACCAAGAGGATGGAGCTTTGAGTCATGGAGCCCAATAGTTTGTGGACACTAGCAGCACTCATATCGGCTCCAGCCTCCATAGCCGACATCGGCAAATCCGGATGAAATCCTAAATGAGCACCATGGGCCTCATCCACAATAACAGGTTTGCCGTAAGAGTGGGCTATTTCTACAATTTGACGAAGGTCAGAAGCGATGCCGTAATACGTGGGATTTATTACAAAGACCGCTTTAGCGTTTGGATGTTCCACCAAAGCCCGTCTTACACTCTCCGGAGTGATACCCATGGCTATCCCCATATAGTCATCAATTACTGGTTTTATATAAACCGGCCGCACACCGCTTAATATCAGGCCTCCAATTACTGAACGGTGAGCATTTCTTGGAATAATGATTTCATCACCGGGTCCTGCCACCGACAATATCATAGCTTGGATGCCTGAAGTAGTACCATTTACCAGAAAATGAGCATAATCTGCCCCAAAAGCACTAGCTGCCAAGTCTTCTGCCTCATGTATTACTCCTAAAGGATTACAAATGGTATCCAAGTCCAAAAGCCCTGAAGTAACATCTATAGACAATATATTTTCCCCTACAAAACTGCGAAATTCAGGTATACCTTTACCGCCTTTATGACCGGGCACATGAAATGGTACCGTCTTATCTTCCACATACTTCTTCAGTGCGGCAAAAAGCGGGGTTTTTTGCTGCTCTTCAAGCTTCATCCGGAGTCACTCCCCTTTCTATGTTAAGTCAAATATCAAACAATACAATTAAAGCACAAATTTTGTCTGATTTCAATAGTATAAATCGTTTTTTATTGGTTATATCAGGTTGTTTTAGCTATATTGCATCGACTCATCAGTATCTTGTAGTAAATAGAGATAAAGATACATATTTATAGAAAAGCTAAAAGCCCGACAAATAAATGCCGGGCTTATAGTTTCTGTTAAAGTGGTACTATCTTGGATTTGATGTTATATTGAAAAAGCAAGTTTCACGGCCTTGTTGAGCTTGCCTTTTGCCTCTTGCCACAATTCTTGCACTTTGAAGCGAATTTCTACAGCTCGGTTACTGGTAGCCCTATGATTTTTTATAGCTTCCAGCTCCTGCTCTGTTAAGTATTTGCTCATAGCCGCAGTTGCCTCATCTTCTGACTGTCCCTGGGTTATATCTACGAAACACAGTGGTGGAAACAGCACACACCACCAGTTGGCACCTTTGCCGCTGCCTATAATTACCCGGAGGGCTTCATATTCTCCGGCAGGTAGGGTTACATAGCCATAAGTCCTCACTGGGAAAGGAAATTTGCCATATATTGCTTTGACATCGTAGTCTTTGCCGTTTTTTCTGATTTCCCGTCTTGCTATTTCCTCAATATATTTAAGATTATCCTTTATAAATCTTCGTGATGAATTTATATTATCCATATGTTCAAATTCGCTGCTGAGGGCAGATATGATAGCATCTCTTACTTTAAGTTTTAACTGTTGATCTTCAGAAGAATCGCTATTTGCAATGACATGAAGCCTTATGAGTTTATTTGACAGCTCTTTTGCTGTAATTTTAGCACTATCATCTATACCTCCAGCCAGGCCGCTGGTGCTTATAATTGCACAAAGCATTGAAAGTATCAATATCCCCAATGTTACTGTGAAGATTTTTTTTAGTAATTTTGCCCTATATATCACTTTGTCCTCTCCCCCATAAATAAGTTTGTTATTATTATTCCCATAATCGGCCTTTATAATCAGCGAATATCTTTTTATCGTAAAATACCCACATTTTTTATGGAGGTCTTGACATCTACTTCAATGCTGACTTGTGGAAAGATGTCTTCCCAATCCTCTTCATATATTTTCCATAGGTCTGGCCGGTATTTTTTTAAATGCTCGTTAAGCTTTAATAAGTCTACTCGATAGTCCTCTTGAAGTCTTTTTATTCCCTTTAATATCTGTGCTTTTATTTCTTCTGATATAACTTTTTCCAGCTCTTCGATATATTTTGTCCCTAATTTGTCATGGTCGTAGGTAACAGCATGAGAGGTGCTAGCAATATCCCCCGTCACGTATGCTTTAAAGTCAAATTCAGGGATGGGCTCTGCTGTTTTAAGTGAAAGCTGCGCTTTTTCCCCCAATATTGTGAAAGTTACCGTTCCGGTGCCTCCTATATCCTCTGCCACTATTTCCCCACCTCGTACTTTGCCCAGAAAAAAGTTAATGCCCTGGGTCTCTTCTTCATTAAGCCACCCAATAAACTTAAAATTCTTTATCACTCCTGCTCCCCCTATATTTACTTCAGTGCCGTTAGGGGTTATTTTGCTCACAAGGGTACTGCCATTTTGGGTGTAGAGGTTGTGGAAAAAATCTCCTAAATCCATTTGGATAAATTTTCCTGACATGACTCTAGACGCATATAGAGACTCCATATATTCTGCCTTTAGCTTTTCTGCCCAAGGTTTAACTTGCATAACCTTTTCCGCTTTCCCATCACAAATTGCTATGCGACTTCGCCTGTTAAACTCTGTCTGGCGCGCAAAAGGATTTAACACATCTTTAAGGCCTTTTTTTGCCACTTCTTCACTGATAACAACTATCCTCATATGTTCGAAGTACATATCCCGGTTTATCCTCAGGGCAAGATTCCTTGCTGCATCAATTAAAGAATAGGCTTCTGTTGTTATTTGGCTCACACTTTCGCCGCCGACACCGCCGCCACCGCCACCGCCTTCTCCACCCATTATCTCTCTAGCTATGGGTATGGAAAAGTGAAAGGTGTATTTGTTGGGCTCATCACTTACATCAATGCCAACAATACCTACAAATAACCGCCTATCTATTTCAACCATATCCCAACAACCAACTAAAACCAAAAGGAATGTTAATATAGTCAGTATCTTTCCATACTTTTTCATGCTGTCTCACCTTTCTTTTTCATAATGATGGACAGCAACAGAACAATAACAGGTACAGCAATACCAACGGAAACGCTACCCCATCGCACAATATGCCTCAACTTTTCTGTTGCAATGATACTGGGGGGAAGTGAGGCGAGAAAATAAATCCAAGGAAACAATATGGTTATAAAGAACTTGAATTCCCTGGCCTTCGTAAGATGGAAACATGTCAGTGCCCCTGCCAGATACATGCTGTTTGATGCAGTAAAAGATGCAATCGTCCACAAAGCCATTGCCAGAGCATCCAGCCTTTCAAAGACCCTACCAGGCGCCGTTATCATACGGATAATCGTCATGCCCGGCCATATAAACTGTTTGGCAGGTTGCACTCCAAGTACTGAAAAAGTTATTATTACAATAAATAAAAAAATCAGAGCAATAACACCTACGCTTACAAACATAGTCCAATAAATTTTATCCGGCCTTTTTAAATAGGGGCCTAATATTAGTAAAATCTCTAATCCAAAAAAATTGAGCATGGTATAGAGGCTTCCAACTGCCATTGTTTTTATAGGTGTATTAAAAACCGGAAGCAGTTCCGTAAAATCAGCTTTTGGTAAAGCAATCATGTACATGGCAAATATGGGTACTAACAACAATGGAAATAGAATTTCCGCTATTCTTGCAGTTGGTTCTATGCCATGACGAATTAAATAAATCGTAAGCAGCATTTGCGCTATTATTATGAATTCCCGCGGAGTGTTTGGGAGCATAAAGGCATTGGTTACTTCGGCAAAGGTTCTGATAACAACTGCAGTAGCTAAAACAAAATGAATGATAAGAATAACACCAATTGCAAATGCCAGGAATTTACCTATTACCTTTTGGGAATACTCTATGAAGGTCTCGCCCGGAAACCTTCTTATAAGGGTGCTTAAGACAAGGCTGCAGATAAAAGCTAATAGCCATGCTATGATAACAAGAATCCAACCATCTGATTCCGCATACGTGGCCACTTCCCTCGGCAGGCTAAGTAAGCCAACTTCTAAAACGGTCATTATTATCAAAGCTACTGCCTGTGGCACAGTTATCAAATCATTATTGGTCAGCACTTTCATCCCCCGCTTTATCTATGGTATCATGCCGCCTGTCGTTTATCCTGTCAAGGTCCTGAGGCCTCGTATATCCAGGCCTTATTTCCATTGATGGCATTGGGCCGCGAATCAAGGTATCCTTACTTTCGGAAAATCTAAAAGAAACAAAAGGTGACAGGTAATGGGCTCCAAAGCTCTTTAATGTAACCAGATGAATTGTCAGCCCTAGAAGTCCCAGCATTATCCCGTACAGCCCTGCGACACCGGCCAGTGCCATCAATATAAAGGTCAACAGGCGAAAACCAATGGCAACACTGTAGTTGGGAATAGCAAAAGACGATATTGCATTTACTGCCACAACAATGACCATAATAGGGCTGACAATACCGGCTCTCACAGCGGCTTCTCCAACTACCAAGCCGCCCACTATACCTATTGTCTGGCCTATGGGCCCCGGCAGCCTTACTCCCGCTTCTCTTAATACTTCCAGGGCAATTACCATAATCAAGCTCTCTACTACTGCCGAAAAGGGCACACCTTCCCTGGCTGCGGCTATTGATAGCACAAGATCTGTGGGAAGCATACCCGGATGAAATGTGGTCATGGCAATATACAGTGCCGGAAAGGTAAAGGCAAAGAATCCCGCTATAAATCTCAGAATGCGGATCATCGATACAATATACCAGCGCTCATAATAATCTTCCGGCGACTGAAACAGACTCAGAAAGGTTGTGGGGGCAATCAGCGCAAAGGGCGTATTGTCACATAATATTGCCACATTGCCTTCTATAAGCGATGCAGCCACCACATCAGGCCGCTCTGTGCGCCGAAGCTGCGGAAATGGTGAAAGCCAGTCTCCTTCGATCATCTGCTCTATATAGCCACTTTCCAGAACAGTGCTTATATCAACTGTATTTAGCCTTTTTAAAACTTCATCGACTATAGACGGTTTGGCTACGCCCTTAATATACATAATGCCCACGTCAGTTCTTGTATGCCTGCCAAGCTTTATTGTCTTAACCTTAAGGTTTGGATCTTTTAACCGCCGCCGGACAAGAGCAACGTTCGTTCGGTATGTCTCCGTGAAGCCATCCCTTGGCCCTCGAATAACCGCTTCTGTGGAAGGTTCCTGGACTCCCCGCTTTTCCCATCCCCTGGTGCTTATAATCAATGCCTTTTCCATTTTATCTATAAACAGTATGGTGTCACCGGATAAAATGCCCAGTATAACCTCACCGAAATTGTCAATTTCTTTTACGTCTCCTGCCGTCAAAAGGCCTTCTTTTACCATGTTAAAAAATTTTTCCCCCACATTGTATTCCAGCGGAAATTGACGGGTAAATAACATCAGCGGCTTTAAAATATCATCTTGCACTGTCTGCATTTGGACCATTCCATCAATAAACATCAAAGACATCTGATGTTTGCCGCCTTGACCCATGTAAAAATTGCGAGTAATGACATCATCACAATCGGAAAGATACTCGTTAACAATTCGTAAATTTTCCCCTATATTTGTTTTAAGCTTTCTGCTCTTATCCGGCGACATGTCCCTTTCAAAGAAAAGTTCTTCTTTTTTGTTGTTATATAGCTTTGAAAATATATTGGTCATACGGACACTCCCAATTTGCTGCTGGATTATGCACAAAATAATCAAAGAGAATTAATTGTTGTCGTGTAATGCCGTTAGTATTGCTCAAGTGATACAGTAAATGTCTTCAGATACTGCTGTTATTGTTGTTTGGTGGTAAAGCTGTATTGTCGTGTGATACGTTTGTGCTGTCAGCTCACTGTTAACGTTGTCAGGAGATACCGTTCGCTCAAACTTATTTTTTCGATGGTTCAGTTTCTCACATGACAAAGTATCTGAAAAACACAAAAACCGCCAGGGAACCAAATATGTATAAGATACCAATAATGGTAACGGCTTTTTCTTCAGTTTTCAGGCCCTTTATGGAAAGGTCCAGCCTATCTATTGTTAGAAGATAAATGCCACTTAAAATAAAGACGGCCAAGGTGGTAAAAGATATGTTGTGCACTACGTTGTCTGCCAACATTTTTATTACTTCCACCATAATTAACATCCTCACAAAAATGTTATCTCTATTTATTCTTGTCTTAATTGGCTTATTTTATGAATGGGCCGCTTTCAAATTTTTATGCTTTTTCCAGATGGTTCAGTTCTTGACGAAATTTTTCCAGGAGTTTATAATAAAACTAACATATCGTTATATAGTTATATGACGAAATTTAAAGGAGGTCTTCATAAATGGATTTGGCCCGCACTCAACTTGGTGAAAAGATTATAGGCCAGGGTTTAAAATATTTGCTGTCAAAAGATATGGATGATATTGACCAGTTAATTGACTGGGCGGAAAAATTGCCAATGCCGAAAAATCACAGGGAATATCTTGAAAGTGCTAAGAAATTTTTAGAAGACAAAGATTCCAACTGGTATCAGTTTGCCCAAAGACTTCTTTCGGAAACTGATCCCCACGTAAAAGACAAAATCGGCATGAACTTTTTCTTAAATGCAAACTTTTTAGGTGTTCAAAAACAGAATAAAATGGCAAAAGAGCTGGGTTATTCGGTGCCCTGGGCAATTTTAATCGATCCTACTGAAAGATGTAATTTAAACTGTACCGGTTGCTGGGCAGGAGACTATCAGCGAACCGAAGAACTGGATTTTGATACATTAGACAGGGTAATGACAGAAGGCGAAGAATTGGGCATATATTTTATCCTCATGTCTGGCGGTGAGCCCACTATTCGGAAAAAAGATATTATAAGGCTTGCTGAAAAGCACCCATCACAGGTAATCCTTCTGTTTACTAACGGCACCTTGATAGATGATGAGTTTGTAGCAGAGATGAAGCGAGTTGGCAATATCACCTTGGCCTTTAGCATTGAAGGCTTTGAGGAAACCACTGATGCAAGGCGCGGCAAAGGTGTATTCAAAAAAGTAATGGAAGCCATGGCTCGGTTGCGAAATGCCGGCCTCATTTTTGGAGTATCAGTAACATATACCCGGCAAAATACTGAAGAATTAGCCAGCGAGGAATTTGTAGATATGCTTGTCGACAAGGGAGCAGCCTATGCGTGGTACTTTACTTACATACCTGTGGGGAAAGATGTGGATTTAGAGCTGATGGCGACTCCTGAACAGCGCGCCTATATGTATGAGAAAATCCTTGAATATAGAAAGACAAAACCCATCTTTATAATGGACTTTTGGAATGACGGTGAGATTTCCCACGGCTGTATCGCAGGAGGAAAGCGATATCTGCATATTAATGCCAGAGGCGATGTGGAACCTTGTGCCTTTGTGCACTATGCCACATGCAATATAAAAGACGTGTCATTGAAAGAAGCCCTGGGTTCGCCGCTGATGAAGGCATATCAAAAGCGGCAGCCTTTTAACTTAAACCATCACAGGCCATGTCCGCTCATTGACAATCCTGAAATAATGGTGGAAATTGTAAAGGAAAGCGGTGCATATTCAACCCAATTAAGCGACGATGAGACACCTGAAGAGTTCGCCCAAAAGCTTAAAGACTATTCAGATAGGTGGGCAAAAATTGCCGATGAGAAGTGGTCAAAGACCTGTGCTGCAGCCAAATGAAAAACGATAAAATGGCGCCAATCATTTTTCATTGGCGCCATTTTTTATGGGCACACTTTATGCATTTGGAAAATGGCTTAACTTTTAAGGAGAGTTGCATTAATAAATTTGAACAAAAAAATAAATAATCATTATGATTTCCATACATAATTTTAATAAGGTTCCCCCTATTATGCCGATGAGGCTTCCTATTCCAACCCGAACTGCTTCTTTTAATTCCTTGCCAAGAACTATTTCCGCAATGACAGCACCTAGAAATGGACCTATAAAAATGCCTATAGGAGGCATTAAAAATAAACCTAAAATGGTGCCGATCCCCGCACCCCAGATAGCTTGTTTACTTCCGCCAAAGTGCCGTGTACCAATAAAAGTGCTTATAAAATCCACTAAAAAAATTATTATCAGAATTAAAGCCTGTAATAGGAAGAAATTCACATTGAGGCTTTCAAAGCTGGTCATTATCCCATATATGAGCATTCCACCGTAAATCAGTATGGCACCGGGTAAAACAGGCAATACGGTTCCCAATAAACCCAAGATAAACATGATAATGCTTATGGCCAAAGGTAAAATCCCCATGTTAGACCTCCCTTAAAAAGCCTTTAATTATTGCTATTTTATCATTGCCATTGTAGCGGTGTAAAGAAATTTCAGAACGTATTTATATTAGACATTACTGTGATGCAGACTTGCATACGCTAATAAGATAAGGTTCTGGCTGCCCTTGATACCTCGGTTTTTTTGATTTATACTAGTTACATAATATTCAAAGTTTGAAAGGTGGTGTAAATTAACCGATTGTTAACTAATCGGTTACATTTTTATGGAAATCCTGGTAACTCTAGATGTCTTAAAACAGCACAGTGATAAAAAAGTAGTCAAATTTCCCCCAAATACCCTTGTGACTAAAGAAGCCCGAATTTACGCCGCAAAAAATGGCATAGAGCTTTTCATTGGAGATGAAAAGGTAAGCGAGCCCGCTAACTCTAATGGCACCCCCAGTGTCAGAGCTGTCATATCGGTAATCGGCGAAGACCGGGTCGGAATTATTGCCGGCATATCAGATGTACTGGCAAAAGCCAATGTCAACATTTTAGATATTACTCAGACAGCTATCGAAGGCCTCTTTACTATGATTATGGTAGTGGATATTGCTAAATCAACAGTGAGTTTCGATGAGTTGAAAAATCAACTGGCACAGCGGGGCCAAGAGCTGTCAGTTAGAGTTGATGCCCAACGGGAAGAAATATTTCACTTCATGCATAGGATATAGGAGGATTTTCGATGAACTTCACCCGTGACGAAATAATCCAAACAATTCGCATGGTCCAGGCGGAACAGCTGGATATCAGGACTATTACATTGGGAATAAGCCTCAGAGACTGCGCAGATTCTTCAATTTCAAAAGTTGCTGATAAAATTTATGACAAGTTAATGGAGATAGGCAGAAATCTTGTGCCTACTGCCTGCCAGCTGGAAGAGGAATTTGGCATTCCAATTGTAAATAAGAGAATATCTGTAACCCCCATTGCTTTGGTAGCCGAAAGCTGTGCAGAGAGCGACTATACTCCCATAGCCCGCGCCATGGATAAAGCAGCCAAAGATTTAGGCATCGATTTTATAGGCGGCTTTTCGGCTTTGGTGCATAAGGGTTTTACCCGCGGTGACATGAACCTGCTAAATTCCATTCCTGATGCTCTGTCACAAACTGAAAGGGTTTGTGCCTCGGTAAACGTGGCTACCAGCAAAGCTGGAATCAATATGGATGCAGTCCTTGCCATGGGCAGGATTATAAAAGAAGTTGCAAGGCTAACAGCCAACCAGGACGGCATAGGTGCGGCAAAGCTTGTAGTTTTTGCAAATGCTCCAGAAGACAACCCCTTTATGGCAGGAGCGTTTCACGGGCCTGGGGAACCGGAAACCACAATAAATGTGGGAATTAGCGGCCCCGGCGTGGTAAATGCCGTTTTGTCTAATCTCCCAAAAGATGCAGATCTGGGTCAGGTCTCTGAAGCTATCAAGAAAATGGCCTTTAAGATTACCCGCGTCGGTGAACTTATCGGCCGTGAAGCATCAAGAAGACTTGGAATACCCTTTGGAATTATAGATTTGTCATTGGCCCCTACTCCTTCCATCGGGGACAGCATTGCCAACATTTTAGAAACTATGGGTCTTGAGCGTTGTGGTGCCCCTGGAACAACGGCAGCATTGGCACTGCTAAATGATGCGGTAAAAAAGGGCGGCGCCATGGCAACATCATATGTAGGCGGCCTTTCCGGAGCCTTTATTCCAGTAAGTGAAGATGCAGGTATGATTCGTGCTGCGGCAGATGGTGCCCTTTCTTTAGAAAAACTTGAAGCGATGACATGTGTATGTTCCGTAGGCCTTGACATGATAGCAATTCCCGGCGATACCTCCGCTGAAACAATTGCCGCTATTATTGCCGATGAAATGGCCATTGGTGTTATTAACAAAAAGACTACTGCCGTCAGGATAATACCTGCTCCTGGTAAAAAAGCGGGGGATTTTGTAGAATTTGGTGGACTTTTGGGACGTGCTCCTATAATGCCCGTAAATTCCTTTGACTCCACGGTATTTGTACGCCGCGGCGGTCAAGTTCCTCCACCTATACAGAGCCTCACAAATTAAAAAATAAATTTTTTGAAAGTTATTAGTCGAAAATGGTCATTTTTCATAAAATTTTGGAACTGTCTTGTAGGCCTAAATTCTTAAAGTTATCCACAGAATTATGCACAGGTGTTAATAACTTCAAACCATGTCCCAAAGATTTTTACTAGGGACAGGTAACTTTTCCCCATTGGGGATAACTTATCCACAATAATGTTGATATAAATATTCAATGGGAATTTGGACCTAGAAACTTTTGTTTTGTGGTATAGTTTTTGCTATTACGTATACAACGCATAGGAGATTCCCTCGGGTCTGGAAAACCTTGGTTTCTCAATAAGATAGGGCTCAGCTGTCAGTTGGTTGATAGCTGAGCCCTTCCCTTTTTCAGTTAAATAATATTATATTTTCTCTATAATCCCGCTGAAGGTCTTTTTCCAGAAACTCTAAGAATCTCACCAACATAGCTGAAGCTTCAGCCCTTGTCATGACTTTGTCGGGGTTAAACCGGTTATAGCTGTCACCTTGGATGATTCCTACTTCCCTTGCTACATATACACTGTCTCTGGCCCAGGAAGGTATTTTGTCATCATCGGAAAACCAAGTGTAATACCCGGGATTCGGTGCCTTGCTGACAAAACCCAAAGCCCTCATCAGTATAGTCACGGCTTCCGCCCTTGTCAGTGAAGCTTTGGGCATAAAAAGGTCTTTTGATACACCTGTGATGATATTTTTCTCCAGGCCCTGTTTGATGTATTGATAATTTTCATCATTTACACTTACATCTTTAAAAGGAGATTCTTCGGGTGGTTCGTTTCTCCGTCGCTTGGTGCTTTTGTTTTTACTTTCATCAACCATAGATGTTCTAATATCACAGGCCCGGATGACGCCTTTAATAAATTCTTCACGGGTCATAGGAGCTTCTGGCGCAAAGAAATTTTGGCTTTCATCGAAAACATCCAAAGAATATAGTTTTGCTATATATTCCTCAGCCCAGTGGCCCATCACATCTCTGAATTTGGGCACAGGCAGCCGCTCTACCTTTGGCACCATGCTTTCAGCCAGTTTGATGTTGTCCTTTATTCGCTGTTTTTTGTCGGGAATATTGTCTCTCATTCGAGGCAAATCATATTCGTATCTTGATACAATTTCTCTATTAGTGGTCCGCACATATCCTCCGTAAAAACTGGAGAGGCTGGCTTCATTTTCTGAATATACAAGCCGCTTTGTCATGCTGTCTGAAACCTCTGCCTTTACGGTGCCTTCCCAACTGACAACTTGGGTTTCGCCGTCCTCATCTGTCACTCTTCGCTTAGAGGTAATATAGTAATTGATTGTTTGAGTTTCGGTGCTGCCCCAAAAGTTTTCATATCCTACATTGCCTCCGGAAATGGTAATAATAACTTCACCCTCATCCCGGTTGATACTATAGGTCTTTTTAGCCTCAAAGTTCCCTGAGTAAAAATCCGACGCGGGCCGGTTGTCAATTACATCCGATTTTGAGAACTGATAATCCTCTAGTTCGAATCTATCGCTTCCTATTTCAATGCGCTCGGAAAATCTTGTAAGGGAAGTGCGGGCTATAGTCTGGCCCTTGTCATTTTTATCAGTATATACAGTTTCAAAAGTCACCGTTCTGGTAAGTTTGGTCTTTTCAAGAGCATCCTTATCTGTTAAAGTAAACTTGTATGTAATCCTATCTGTCCCACTGCGACTATTTTCAGTAATCTTCAGCTCGCCTGAAAACACCCTGGGCTCTCCTGTAATAAATACAACTTCCTGATATCGATATTCATTATGCACACCGCCTTCAAATCCTGCAGGGGCTGCAAAGGAAACCAGGGGGCTGGCAACAAACACTATTGCTAAAATCGCGGCTATAATCTTTTTTATCAAGTTCATTCCTCCTATTTGACTAATAAGAATATACATTCAAAGTCGTCCCTAATGCAATACACGTCATCCCCTGGTTTTAGTTCATCCCATGATATCATTTTGTCATCTTTTATTAGCAGGGCCTTTTCAACCCGCATTCTGACCGGAAGGCCTTTTTCCATCCACTTTTCATTGCGGCTGCTCCAGTCACGAGCATCCCGGAGAATTACAGTTTTTCCTACGAATGCATCATCTTCCAATCTGTCTATAGCTGCAACTGTCACCCGTTGTCTGAGCAGTGAGTCCATGTCTTTTTTCAGGGCTATTGCCACAACCCGATCTCCATCGGTATATGCGTATGCATACCAAGACCTTAAGCCTTGACGACGCCCATAATTGCTGTCTTCATCTACTGCATAATGACCTGCTATAAATTCTTCAAGGGTAATCCTCTTCATATCTTCTAAATCTAATATGAAAGTGTCATTGTCAAAGTAGAGCTCTTTTTCATCATCAAAGGACTCCCATTCATTTTGGTTCAGAACGAAAAAGTCCGTTAGCACAAGTTTATTGTCTATAACCATGTCCAATTTACCTGCATACAACAGGTACTGACCCATGTTCGAATTATTAATATCCTGGTTGTAGATATATACCACGCTGGCGAGGGCTTTTGCTCCCCTGCCATCAGCTACCACAAAGGCATCCTGTCCTGGCGAAAGTGCAAAGCTTTCTACCAGTCGGTTGTTCTTAACAATGATAGTGCCTTCATTAAAATCGATATTCCGCTTATTCTTTAGCTCAAAAGCTGATGCGTACCAATTTATTTCCTCTATTTTTTCGCTAAATGTACTTTCATACAGGCTTTTTATGACCATTTGTTCAGCCGTTTCTTTGCCAAAAAAGTCCTTAACAGCTACATATACGGTCTTGCCGCTGAAATACTTTAAATTATTGGGCGAAATTTTCTGCCCGCTGTAATAGATCGGAGCCTCCAGCGTAAATTCCATTTTGAGTATATTTTTCAGCTCATGCCAGGCTCCATTTTGAAAAACCTCCACATCTTTTAATAAGATGGTGTTGTTCATAAGGTTCTGGGTTTCCAATATGCCCTTATATAGGCCTTTAAGCTTTGCAGAATCCCCTTCAATACTTATCCTGCTTATAATATCAGTGTCCTTTTCATCAAAATACAGCCTCACCCTGTCCCCTTCATACAAGGTGGTAAGAGGCACATTTGTCCCATTTTTTAATGCAATTGTAGCAGGGCTGGTAAAGTAGGTTTCCTCCTTACCGGTAGTAAGCCGCAAAATCAGCTGATTTCTATCGATGCTTTTTATAACACCCGTTCTGACCTTGCCTCCAGGAGGGATATATCCCGGATTTTCAGTGGACCAGCTCTCCAAGCGAGTTAAGGTGTTTCCGTAGTACTCAGCGTATATTTCCATGCCAATTTTAAAGTCATTTAATTTGACGGGAATGTCGTCAATTAATAAAACTGCACCTGGTGCTATGTTAAACGCTCTTACATTGCCCCTGTACTCTTCCACTTCTATCCGGGATTCAGCCATATTTATACTTTTAATATACCCTTCAATTATCGGATAGGCCAAAGTTTCCGCTCTGTTGTATGTGAATACAATTGCAAACAGCAGAGTTATTAGCACGATACTAATTGTAAATCTTTTCATGTTATTACCTCCTGGCCCCGAGTATGGCATATGTTCCTAGCCTATTAATAGTTGTCCGTATGACGGTATCGTAGCTGTTATATCTTGCAAAAATCTGCTGCCAATCACCGTTTGCTTCATTGTAGCGGTAAAGGGCAATATCTGTAATTTTCCTCAAATCCGCTTTTGCCTTGTCATACTCTAACGTAAATTCCATGTAGCCGCTTAAAGAGTCAATAGCAGTCACATCTTTTCCTACGTAAAAGTTGGCACTCATTGTATATTGGGTGGAAAGCAGGGTTTTCCCCTGGGTACTCACATTGCCATTTGCCACTGCCAGTTCGAATCTGACTCCGGCATCGCTGCTATTGCGATACTGTCTGACTCTGGAAGTGTCAAAAACAGACGGATTAAATCTCAGGTCAAAATCCTTTCCTACAATCTTTATATCTCCCGCATTGGACCTTGCTATCACTTCTGCCGGTAGAGTAACAACTACTTTTTTGGTGCCTGCGAAACTGACGTCATTTAAGTCTACAGTGATATCTTTCCTGTAATCCTCAGTGCCTATTACTACGCTTACTGTATCGCCTATACGCTCTTTAACAGTTTCCTCAACCAGTTCTCCATCGTCATCGGGCGGTCCTACCTGTTTACCCGTCTTTACAGTGTTACTGCGGGCCGAAGGTGGTGATGAACCAAACCGACCCAGTGCTTTTACTACAAAGGAGTATCTCGTATTTGGCTCCAGATCGCTAAAGACAAATGCGGTGAGATTGGTAGTGCCTATAAAGTCCATTTCATTGTCATCTATAATCGCAAATATTTCATATCCTTCGGCGCCTTCCACAGGAGACCAGGTGATTTTTATGTAGCGGTCATAAATAAGTTCTGCCACCACATTGCCAGGAGCCTCAAGTTCCGGCAAACCGTAAACTATCTGGTCATAGATGTCGCTTGCACCTCCGTCCGGATTAATGACTATTATGCCTCTGCTGTCTAATTTCCCAGGCGGAGTAACGACGGTTAAAGTTTCGGAGTCAATAAAGACTACCTCTCTTGCCTCTGTGCCTTCCTCTAAGAGATAGGGCTCTCCATCGATGTAAATTACATTTCCTGATACATCTTCCTCGCTATCAATCCGTTTTATAGTTGGAGCAAATACTACCCTGGCCCCAGGCATAAAGGATGTTCCCTTGATTTTGATCCTCTGACCGCCTTCTACCGAGATTCGCGTTATTCGAGTGGTTTCGGTGGGGTCATCTGGATCAACTACTGCAGCTACTTTAGGACTGCTAATATAGGTAAATATGCCGCTGGGATTTGAAAGCTCACCATCGGGATTTTCAACCTTCACCTCTACACTTCCTGGCGGATGAGGCGGTGTTATCACTAGTATTGTCTTATAATCCACAACCTGGACGTTTTCCTGTGGCAAAGGTATCTCTCCGAAGAACACCTTCAAGCCTTCTCTAAAATCTTTTCCTTCGATTCTCACGCGAGTGCCGCCTGAAGTCGGGCCTTTAGCTGGAACTAGCCTTGTAATCGCTGGAGCAGTTTCCCCTTTTATAAACATGATGTATATGGGAAGGGGCACAGCCTCATCAGATGCGGCAGAACCTCCGTCCTCGTTTATAACCACAACCCGATGGAGTTTACCAACAGCATCTTCAGGAACTGCTGGCATTTTAAAGGTAAGCTTTGTTGGCAGCATATAGGTTATATCTCGGGGCTCAATGCTTGCTACATCGGAAATTTGAATTCTGGCGTTTTCCCTAAAGTCTCCACCGATGATGCTGACCGTATTTCCGCCTTTGTAGGTCATATACAGGACTTTGACCTCTCTGCCATTTATTTCTACTATTTCAGGGGACTGACCATCCTTGGTTATGTTTGTAATATACGGTTTGCTGTCTGGGTATTTGTAAGTAAACTGACCTTTTGCAGTACCTCCATCGGGATTTATCACAAATACATCAACTGGCCCAATGGTATAGTAGGCCGGTGTTGTGACAACCAGCTGACCGCTGTTTAAGAACTCCACTTTAGGAGCATAGCCCCGCTCTACGTAAAGCCTTCTGTCGCTGATTTCAAGGCGTATGAGCTCATCGTGAGGATAAGGGTTATCTCCATCCTTAAGAAGCCTTGTTGATACGAATAGCGGGCTGCCGTCAAAAATCGTGGGTTCTATTATTGTGACATATGTTATACCGCCTTCTAAAATCTGAAGATGTATCCTGCCATTTTCGTATTGTACCCTTAGGCCTCCAGGCAAGTTTACGGTAGTGCGCTGGTTGTCTATTCTACCCGAGTTCTCCTCTTCTCTGGGTATATCCCGGTTTGTAACATTGCCAAAGCGAACCTGCATCATTGGCAGTGTTTCAAGCTCTCCATCTTTGTTTAAGATTTTAATCTCACTTTCTACAAAATTAGAGCCGAAAATCTCTACCCGGTCACCGCCCTGTTTCTTGCCTTCAGGCGGCACTATGCGCGTTATGACCGGATTTGTAGCAGTGTAAGTGTATTTGACTTTATTGGATATGCCGGAATCATTGTTTACAACGTATACATCCACGGTACCGGCACTGCCGGCAGGAGTCCTGACTTTAAGATATCCATCGTCAAATTCCATTATTTCGGCTACTTTATTGCCAAAATAAACCTTTGGCAAAATTGGTGAGACCATGCTTTCAAAGTTATCATCGTACTCTTCTTTTAATTCCTCTATCGATTTATTCCTAAAGTCATCCCATTCTCCGTTGCCGTTTAAATCATTATACGTTTCACTGTCATCCCGTGTTTGATTCCTGTTGTCATCACTGTAGGGTTCAAAGTAACGAAAGTCTTTGCCGATGATTTCTACGATTTCTTTGCCTGCTGCACTTCCTTGGGCAGGCACTATCTTTGTTATCTCAGGATAGCTGGTGGGCACCATATACGTAAATCCGTCTTCCTTGCTGGCGCTGGCACCGTCTGGGTTTAGCACCACCACAGGAACGGTAATGCGATCTGTTTCCTTTTCCTTTGATAAATCACCGGTAAAAGGAGGAACTTTTACTGTGATGGTTTTTCCGTCAACGCTGACAAATGTGTCTTCTGCCTTTACCTGTACGCCATTTATGAAGACCTTTGACTTGTATGTGCCATCATCTTTGAAGTCATTGCCAATTATATCGATGGTATATCCTCCGTCTATAGAACCTTTATCCGGGAAAATTTTATGGATTTCAGGTTTTGATTGAGGCAATGTGTAGTAGTAAAACCCTTGAGTTCCTGTGCGGCTGTCTCTTTTAGTATCTGGGTTTAGCACCGTTAGATCATAATAGCCGTCACCTAATGTAAGAATAGGCACTCTGAATATAATCGTGTTTTTATCGATTACTTTTACATTGTTGCCTACAATTATGCCGTTGTTGTCTACTTTATACAGAGTCTGCATGTAGAGCTTCACTTCATCGGGTTCGTGTATGGTTAATGTAGTAACTTTTATCTCTTTACCACCAATTGTTTCGTTGTCTGTCTTTACCTCTACAAGATAGTCACTAGCCCCTTCCTTGGAGGCAAATATTTTAAATTCTCCACCATCATACTTAACATTTAGCCTATAAGTATTTTTTACTCCATCGGTAAGGATAGGACTGCCTTGAGCATCTTGGCGCAGGGTGTAAAATTTGCCTAAACCATCTGTAAAAACCACACTATGCCAGTAATCGGCCATTTGCAAATACTGTCTTCCATCATCAGCTGTTCCAATTCTTAAAATCTCATTGTTTTCCGGTGATGCATAATATTGAAGTTCAATGCGCTGAGTATTTGGGTTGACATTATAATCGTTGATATCCCTATTTTGGAGAAGTATCCTGGTGCCAACTAGTTTATATATTTCTGACGTAGTTTGAGCTGTTGATGTGGGATCTGGTGGAAGAAAATTATCACCTTTGACTAAAACTAAGGTGCCGGTATTACCTGCTTTTGGTGAGAAATCAGCAATCTTAGGATTCGTGTATGTTTTGACATAGTTAAATTCCCTTATAGCAATGCCACCATCAGGATTCATCACTTGGAGCTGAGTGGTGCCCTCCCGGCCAGGAGGTGCTTTAAAAGTGAGGGTTTTGCCGTCTCCAGCCCGAGTAACCCCGGAAACTTCCCTACCGTCGATGAATACCTTTACATCTGGTAAGAAGTTGCTTCCGCTTATGGTAACAGTTTCACCGCCGTCTACTGTAACCACATTTGGTGTCACACTTGATATAACAGGTATTTTTCCTTCTTTTGCAAGTGTAAATTTTACCATTACCTGCTCTTCTGAAGGGAGACCTGGACTTAATGAATTTCTGACTGGATTTGTTACTACAACAGACACATTAGTGTCAACATATTCTTTTGGTATTTTTGTACCTTCGGGAATAATCACAAGGATTTTGCTGCCCAATTCATTGCCAGGTGTTCCGTCAATAATATTGCCACTATCGTCCATTACATATAGTTCGATGTCAGGTTGCTGATTTTTGTTTATCTCCACATTTCCAAATCTTATAATAGGATATGATACTCTTGTTTCTTCATTGTATATGAATCTAGTAACGGCGAAATTTTTTCCATAAATGCCTATCATTAAGTCTTGTGGGATTATGTATTCATCGTAAGTTCCATCTTTTCTGACTACATGGATTTCTTCTGGAACTACACTTTGAACTTCAGGCTTAATTCTGCTTGGGATAAAGGTGTAACCTTTAGGCAGTTCTGCCCGCTCGGTAAAAACATATGTATTATTTTCGGTTTTGATTTCCGTTTCCATTTCAACGACAACATCTTTTACAGGTTCGTTTCCTATGTCAATTGGGGGTATTTCCACTTCTAATCTATCTATATCTGGACTAAATTGCGAAGTCGCAAGGACTCTAGCTTGATTTCCAATGATGACTTTCACTTTCTTGACTAAAGCAGTAACATTTGCATTTCGATAAGTACTATCGTTTAGCTCTGTGTAGTCTATCTTTAGTTCTCCTTCATCTGTTTCTATCAAATTTACCTTATAGGAACCTAATTTAAGATCATCAATATTCAAACTTCCTAAATATCTACCGGTTATGGTAACCCTTGACCCGGAATCAGGCCCTTGATTCGGTTGTACAGTATCTATAGTCGCACTTCGAGCCCCTTGGATTACAGTAAATTTTTCCGAATGAACCCGCTCACGGGTTACTAACTCAGCAGGATTACCACTCCCTACTTTGTTGGTAAGCACCACAAAATACTCACCAGCAGAAATATTTGGCACTTCTACTGTGAGGATGTCCGGTTCTTTAGTGCCGCTTACGATTTTTCCCGGCTGGTAGGTGGGATTTTGGCCTCGATTGGTTGTCTTGTAGGTATCGATGCCATCTACATCCTTTAAAAAGTACACATCGTAATCGCCCAGTGTTGTGCCCGTGAAATACACACGACTACCCGGAATTCCACGGTTTGGATACATTTCAATATCATTACTAATATCAAGATCTTTTATCAGTCGGAATTGTCCATTGTACACATATAATATCTCTATGTCTACAGGATTTTTATTTCCACCAAATTCTACTTCTGCAGTTGCAAACCGCCGTTCAATGTTTATGTCTTGAAGGCCAAGTTCTCCCGAAGGTTTATCTATATTGGCAACATTATTTACAACATCAAACAAACTTTTGTCGATTTCCTTATAGGATACACCTCGGCCATATTTAACTACAAATTCACTGTCATAATCTACTAATAGCTTAAAATCTGCACCTTTAATGACAAGCGTATCCTCTTCAGCCTTTACTTTAGGAGTAACCGAGGTAATTGTGGGCACCTGGCCTTTGTTTCCCAAGGGAATTTCCTCGCCTTCAACCATGATTCCTGTTATGTCTTTAAGTTTTTCCCACTGTGAGCTGGTTTTAAATTCAAAATACAGTACCCCATCAGAATCAATAGCCGGCTTGCCTAAATCTATCGGTATTCCAGAACTGATGGCCAGCACTTTGGCTCCGGATAAGTTTTTGCCGGTGATTGTTATATGCATTCCTGTTTGAACTTGGGCACTGTCAAAGTCCTTTCTTATGGTAACTTTAGTCACGGTAAAATCATTCGGATCAAAGGCAAATGCTTCTCTAAAGTCAGCTACAGGAATTGTAGTGAAAAGCAATGCAAATATTAATATCAAAGACACTATTCGCGGGCATTTTCTCATCTTCTCCCCTCCCTACTTTTCAACTACTATAAAGATGCCGGGACTATAGCTTCTAACCGTAACAGTTTTTTCAATCAGGTCTACAGAAAAGTCTTGTTCGAGAAATTGCCTTGTATCGGGGTCGTATCTTAGCACTTTTAGATTGTATCCATCGCTTTCCTTAAAGGGCATAGTAATTGTGAAACTACTAAAGCGGACATTTTGCCCCAATACTTGGATAAATTCTGATTTGATCCTTGTCCTGCCTAGTCTTTGCCTTAGGCTTTGAGCTGTGAGTGGTTCGACTCTGCCTAAAATAATTTCAGCATCTTCATCACTTCTATAATCATCTATGCCAATGTCGTATAATGTGATATCTGCCCATTTGGAAAGGGTCTCAAGAGTTGAAATCCTGTCATCTCTTCTGCCATCAAAGCGGATTTTCCTCGTGAGAACTTGATGTCCCATTATCTCATCAAGATCAATTTCCAAAGACCTTCTGTCAGTGTAAGGCCTGTCCAGAATCAAAGTATCTTCACTTACAAATAGATCGCTTATAACATCGCCTATTCTAAGTTCATCCTTAACCCTATATTCTTCATTTGGAATGTGGCTGCCTGCTTTAACTACGCTTAAAGCGCCGAATGCCTCAAATTCATGATCTCCATCATTTCGCACGAGTATGGTGTATATACCCGGTTTTAACCTATTCCGACCGCTAGGCAAATAAACCCTAAGAAATCTTTGGCCGTTTTCATCTGTATCTACTCTAACTCTGCTTGCCCGAGTATCGTTGAAATAAACATCTACATTATCTTCGTCAAAGAAATCTCCGTATAATATAATAGGTTCGTCTTCGTCGTAGTCTTCCACAACACTTCCCGCCTGGTTGCCTGTTATCACCGGATTAGCAGTGGTTGTAAAGGTCCATTGTATCGGATCATTTCCGCTGGTTTGGTCGCCATCAAAGTATACTATGCCGGCATTTATCATGACATAATAAGTTGTTTGCGACCTGAGGAGCTTCACGGGCACATAAAGATGAGCCTCTCCTGCCTTGCTGTCTTTCACAAAAATGTATTGAGAAATATACGAATTCTTTAGATTGGAATCATCTATGTTTTGTATAAAATTGATGAACTCCGTGTCAATCATGGACACTTCATTTTGGCCTTCGGAATATACAGTGGACGACCTGAGCAAATTAAGGCCTAAATCTCTATCAAAGCGCAAACTGCCATCAAAATCATCAAAGGTGATCTTTAAAAAGTAACGGGTTGTGCCGTCGATGGTTTTTGTATTTAGCCTTTTCTCATTAGACCATATGTCACCGCCTGGAGGATCTGTTGCAATGACTTTTGGTTTTCCCCGGGATAGAATTTTAAATTTTACACTGTCATTTGACACCGGCTCGCGGCCGCTAAAATGCAGCTCAACAGTGTATTCTCCACCGCCTGCAGCGAGAAGATCATTTATTACTTTTTGGTCTCTCAGTTTTACATCTAACTGGGTAATGCTTTTAAACACTATATCTTTTTTATAAACTGCAGTTTGAACTGTCCCTGGATTTTCGCCACTGAGTAGTTTTAATGAAATATATTCTATATCTTCATTGAAGTTATAGCCTTTTATAGTAAAGGCCGCCGTGCCTTTATAGATGTCTTTTAGCTCAAAAGTATCCGGCTCTATTTGTGAAATTCCCGCAGGTTCTGAAATATCCACGCCCACCGTAAAATATAAATCAAGCCTTGGCAGGTATTGACCACTGCGGTCTTGTATCACACTTGGAACAGTGAGCACATAGTATTTGCCTGCATTTAATTCCGTTTCAGGATATATGACCAATTTCGTATTTTTCGCATCGCCTTCATTATAATATTCGAAGCGAACCTTAGAAATCTTTAGCGTTTTATTTGGCTCAAATCCTTCCGCTAAAGTTATTTTGCTAAGTGAAGATATATCTCCAGCCTTGGGAATTGCTTGACCTTCTATTATCAAGATAATCGGTGCACTAGGACCGTAAATGGAAGTTCCGATGACGGTGCAGGATTTGCCTCCTGTAGAAGGATTGTCTACAATGCTTCCGGGCAAAGTACCTTCAACATGCTTCCAGCTAAACTGCGGTTTTTCAGTAAAAGAGGCTGTCCAGAAATAAAAGTCCACATCATTTTCCAGGGCATATCCGTTTATATCTTCTATCAGTTCTTTTTTAATAGTCAACCGATATTGGTTCAGGTTCAAAAGAGGCCATTTCGGCTTTATGCGAAGGGTATTGTTGTTTATTATCTCTACATCTTCCACATTTATTTGTTGTAGGTAGTCTTCTCCCTTTAAATCAGCTTCGGTAATACCAGGCACAAATTCAAAGACTTTGTCATTGCCAGCTTCATCTTGCTCCACAGGCTTTGGTATGCGATAAAGCTTTGTCCCTTCAAGGAACTTTTGTTTATCGGTATTTTTCTCAAACTTAATATTGCGATCAAAGCGAATATGTATATAACCTTCTCGGGAAAGTTTAGTTGTTGAAAGTGATGTAATGTCATCACCGCCCGATTCAGAAGAAGAGTAACCTACGATTTTGGGGCTTTCGCCTTCACTTCGGGTAACAAAGGTAATGGTGATATCGTCATTTGTTATATCTGAACCTTCAATTTGTATGGCACCACTTGCTAAAGTTAAATTGTAAAGGGTGCCGCGCCTCAAAGGTGGTTTCCCGATTCTCCCTACATCTATATAAAGGGTTCTTTTATCATCTTGCAGGAGGTATATTTCTTCTGATTCTTCAGCTGAGTCTAATGGATATTTTTCGCCACCAGAAACTAAGGTGATCTTAGTTTTATCTATTATTTCAACAGGGTATTTAAATACAATTTTTATCGCGGGCTTTACTTCCACATCGGTTTGATTGTTCAGAGGATAAGTTGTTTCAATGATCTCCTGGGCAGAACCATTCTTAGGAGTCTGTTCATTGTCTATTGGCGTGCTGTGTAACTCTCCATAAACAACTAGCGGATACAGCGAAAATTGTGAAACAACAACTGTTAAAATTACTAGCATTACTATGCTTTTTCTAAGAAAAGTCACGTTCTCTACCTCCATGCACAAGCTTTCCCTAAATTTTTCTTGTTTTTCCCTATTATACCATAAAATTGGACAAAATTTTTAAGTAAATACATTTTTTACAAAAAATGCTTATAGTTTTACGTTCGGCTATATATGCATGTAATTCTCTATTTTAATCCATATTTTCTTCGAAAATAGAAAAAATGTTAAACGACAAAAAACTACATGCAAATAAAAAACACTACCGCATTTATGCGATAGTGTCAGCAGGCAATAAAGCAAAAGGATTAAGTATTGAATCGGTCAACTTTTACACCCAGTTCTTCTGCAAGATTGCTTAGAGTTTGAGAGTGTTCTTTCAGTTGATTTACTGAGAACAGTATCTCCTGATATGATGCAGAGGTCTCCTGGGATACCGCCGATATTTCTTCAGTAGATTCCTGTATAGCCCCGATCATTGATACAATGGCATCTTTTTTAAGATTCATATCTCTGTTTAGTGCCTCAATAGTTTCAATGTTTCCTGCCAATTTCTTGATAGTATCCGAAAGTTCTTTGAAAATTTTGCCAGCTTCATTTACAATGTTGTTTTGTTCTCCGGCTATTTTTTTGCTAATTTCCATGGATTTTACCGCTTTTTTTGATCTATCTTCAATGGCACTAATCAATTCTTTAATTTGCTCCGTTGATTTTGCCGACTCGTCAGCAAGTTTTCGTATTTCTTCAGCTACAACTGCAAAACCGCGGCCGTATTCTCCGGAGCGTGCGGCTTCAATGCTGGCATTTAATGCTAAAAGATTTGTCTGATCTGATATTTGTTCTACTGTGTCGAGAATAACGCTGATTTTTTGGGAACTCTCATCCATATCTTTAATATTTATTTCTGCTTCTTTAACTGCCTCATCTTCTTCTTTAGATTTTTGAATCAATAAGTTTATGGCATCTGAACCTCTGTCATTTAAATTATAAACTTGGCTGAAAATATCCGTTATGGCATTGATTGAATCAGCTACTTTTTCAATACTTTCAGCAAGTTCCCCAGTCTGCTTTGAACCTTTATCTATATCATAGGCCTGCTCCGTTATAGCTTCAGCCACGTGTTGTATTGCCTGAGATATGTCACTGCTTTGACTGTCAACATGCTCAGCAATTTTAAATAATGACTTTGACATTTCCAAAACAGTGTTTGCAGAACGCTTTGTGTCTTTTATAATATCTTTTATGCTTGTCACCATTAGATTAAAGGCTTTAGTAAGGTTGCCTATTTCATCTTTTGTGTTTATGTCTATTGTTTCTATATTTAGATCGAAGTCAGATATTTTATTTGTAGCAAAGGCCAAACGTTCAAGAGGACGAGAAATCCTACGTGAAAAGATAAATCCAATTATTAGCGCAAAAGCGGCCAGTGTTACAGCTAATATCAAAATATTGTTGATCATTTTTCTCAAAATTATGTAGCCCTTTTCTACATCATAATCCACACCGACGATGCCAATAACTTCACCATTGTAAACTATAGGATGGTAAGCAGATACTAATACACCGTACTCTTTGCTGATGTGGAGTTTATTGTTGATGAACGAATCCCCTGCATAGGCCCGATCAAATTCTGTATAATGTTTTTCCACCTGGCCGAACTCTGCCGGTTCTTCAGAACCATCGATAACATAAATGTATTCGCCTTTATCATTTTTCCTCATTGTGTATAAATATTTTGAGCCGGACTTTTCTCTTATGTAGCTTATTTTTTCCTGTAAATTTTTGTAATAATCGCTTTTGGTGTCATCTACAGTTTGGATTTTATTAAATTCAGAAGGGTCGATTGTGGCAGATGTGACTGCTGCTACTTCCATTGCAGTAGTTCCCAGCGTTTGGGTGAGTAATTCATAGCTATTTCGAATAACTAATGCCGACATAATAACTATTACCGAAATGACAAGCGAAAGTATTAACAAATTGATTTTATAGCTCAATTTATTTTGTATTAGCTTCATTATATGTCCCCTTATCTTGTAAATTTTATCACAATTATATCATTTATCTGATATTTAGTAAAGAAGAATGATTACTAATATGTGGTTATTTTATGATAAT
>NZ_JAFFJA010000009.1 GCF_021991635.1 Tepidanaerobacter sp. GT38 | reverse complement strand
TGCCGAAATGGCAGGATGGAGGCTTTGCTCTATATTTTTGATTTCTAAAGTGACATTTTCATGCGATAATTAACTATGTTTTGGTCCATTTTTAGGTGACATTTTTAAAAGATATTGACATAATGATTTTATGTTATAATGTTTTTACTCTTGCGTTGTGGAGGGATTGGATTGATCAAAATTATCAAAAAACCTTATTTTTTATGGACGCTTTTTTTCGTCAATCTCATTGGTTCCATTTACGGATTTTATTGGTACCATCAGCAACTATTAGAGACTCAGGGAATTTTAAAATTATTTGTCCCGGACAGTCCTACAGCCTCACTGCTTTTTACTCTAGCTCTTTTTATGATGCTAACAAAAAAGCCCAAACCTCTTTTATCGCTTATAGCTTGTGGCTGGCTGATAAAGTATGGGCTTTGGGCTGTTATTATTAACACTCACTATTATTTTATTGGGGGCAATTATACATTTACAAATTTCCATTTAACGCTATCTCACCTAGGTATGGCTGCCGAAGGTTTTCTATTTATAAATGATATTGTTATTAATAAATATCATTTGATTTCTTTAATTTCCCTTATGATAATAAGTGATATATTAGATTATAAACTAGGTATACACCCTTGGCTTTTTGCTCAAAGTCAATTAAAGGCTGCAGCTTTCTCCGTTGCAGTACTTACCTCTTTGATAAGTCTTTACTGCATCTGGCTTTATAAAAAGCGCTACTGACTGCTTTGATTTTTTAGATATTCAGGACAGTCTTCTTTTAAAGGACAAATATGGCATAAGGGTTTTCTTGCCCGGCAAACATTGCGGCCGTGGTAGATTAACCAATGATGGGCCTTTATCCATAATGATTCGGGTATTTTTCTATTTAAGTCCTTTTCCACATCAAGGACATCTTTTCCTTTAGAAAATCCTAAACGATGGGCCAGCCTGTATACATGAGTATCTACTGCAAAAGCAGGTATGCCAAAGGCGTTGGCCAAAATTACATTAGCAGTTTTCCGGCCAACACCTGGAAGCTGTATCAATTCATCAAAAGTAGCCGGCACTTGTCCACCATACTTTTCTAAAAGCATCTTGGACGTTGCAATGATATTGTTGCTCTTATTCCTGAAAAGGCCGCATTCCTTAATATCCTGTTCCAGTTCCCTTCTATCTGCTGCCGCGAAATCTTCCGGCCCCTTATATTTTTTGAAAAGCTTTTCTGTAACACTGTTGACCCTTTTGTCGGTGCATTGGGCCGCCAATATAGTAGCAATTAACAACTCAAATGGATTCTTGTAATTTAAAGCTGTTGTAGCATCAGGATATAATTGACCCAGTTTATCGAGAATACGGACTATGCGATCACGTTCTTTCTTATCAAGCTTTTCTGCATCTTTCATAAGAATCATCCTTCAGCAAAATACTTAAGCTGCATGTTTGTTTTTTAACATCTCTTCTAAAATATCTATAGCTTTTCTAAGTTGAATATCCTCTTTTGATGAGAGCTTTTTAATTATGGCATCATTCAATGCCTTATAAAAATTGCTGTCCACAATACCCGTTACAGGAAGTCCAGCTTGCTTCTGCAGCGTTTTTACAGCTTCTAATGTCCTTGGCCCGAAAACGCCGTCAGGTTGAGCATTAAGCAAATTTAAAAATTTTAACCGCTGTTGAACGCCTAAGACTTCCAAGCCGATATTCCCATAACTTAATGTCTTTTCAGTGCTTATAGGGATAAAATCTTTCATGGGATTTGATTTATCAGCCTCAACAACTACATCAGGAATTATACCAGTCTTGTTTATGTTAGTACCATTTGGAGTGGTATAGTAGGCCGTTGTGAGTTTTATCCCTCCTAAAGCTCCTAAGCTTAGAGTTCTCTGTACCATACCCTTTCCAAAAGTTCGTTCACCAACCAAATAGCCTGCTTTTCTGTCTTTTATTGCTCCTGCCAGAATCTCCGAAGCACTGGCAGAACCACCATTTACAAGAACAACTAAGCTAAAAGGCGAGGGCTCGGAATCAGATGTATAAGATTGAGTCTTGCCGTCTTTAGAAACTATATTGACTATAGGTCCTTTTGGAACA
Organism: Tepidanaerobacter sp. GT38; assembly: GCF_021991635.1. Taxonomy (GTDB): domain Bacteria; phylum Bacillota; class Thermosediminibacteria; order Thermosediminibacterales; family Tepidanaerobacteraceae; genus DTU063. The sequence continues at coordinate 20,729 of NZ_JAFFJA010000009.1, read as the reverse complement.
AAACGCTTGGCAACTTCCACCGCTTGGTCCAGGTAGCCCCCTGGATTGTTTCTAAGATCAAGCACTATGCCTAAAACGCCGCTCTTTTTAAAGGCATCAAGAGTGTTGTCCAAATTTTCAACAGTGTTCTCATTAAATTCATTTATTTTGATATAGCCGATACCTTTTCCCAACACTGTTGACTCAACAGGATTAATTTTTATGATATCTCTTTCCACTTCAAATCTTAGGGTTTCTCCATCGCGAATTACGCCGATATTGACTTTAGTCCCTATATCGCCCTTGATTCGCTTTGTGACTTCAGCGGTTGAAAGCCCTGTGATATCGCTACCATCAATTTCAACAATTCTATCTCCAGGCTTTATTCCAGCCTTTTCTGCAGGACTGCCGCTTAGAACAGAAACAACGGTTATGTATTTATCTTTCAAAGTTATTACAACACCTATACCACCAAAATTGCCACTTGTGGATTCAAGAAATTCTTTAAACTCACTGGGAGTATAATACTCAGAGTAAGGATCGTTTAAAGATTCAACCATGCCTTTAATGGCACCTCTTAGTAATTCCAAATCGTCAATATCATTTACATAATTTGTCCTTAAAAAGTTTTCCATCTGAAGTAAAAAATATATTTCATCCGGAATTTTTTCATCAGCAGCATTTACATGACCGTATGTAAGAGGATTTAGAAGAAAAATTGATACCAGAATAACCATCGCAGTAAGCTTGCATTTACTAAAACTTTTTCCCATTTAGATACCTTCCTCCGGATAATATTAATGTTTATATTTTAACATAAAAACTTACAGTTGTATAACTAAATTAATTCCATCTGTAAAAAAAAAGCCTTTGGCAAGGCTTTATACATTATCTTTTAAGTATTTCTTTGCTTCAGACACCAATTCCTTCATAAGCTGTTTTACGGAGACAATTTCTTTTATTTTGTAGACATTTGCCCCGGCAAAGGCAAAACCTTTATCAAGGTTTCCCTTTTGAGCATTTATCAAAGCATCTGCTATGCAATAAGGTGCCTTTGCAGGATTACATGGTTTTAAGCAGTTGCAAAGGCAGAAAATTGGCTTTTTATTTCCTGCTTTAACATCTTTTAGAAATTTGTTTTTAATTGCTCTGCCTATCATTCCCACAGGGCTTTGAATAATTTGCACATCGTCATGTCCTGCATTTATATAAGCTTTTTTAAATTCATCTGAAGCATCACATTCATGGGTTGCCACAAAACGCGTAGCCATTTGAACTCCTGCGGCACCTCTCTTTATGAATTCTGCTATATCCTTACCTGAAAAAATTCCACCTGCAGCAATAACAGGTATATTTTTTTTGTAAATTGCCTCAAAGGGTTTGATTACTTCCAGCACATCTTTTAAGATGTTTTCCAACTGAAAATCAGGATGCATTATATCCTCTTCTTTAAAACCAAGATGCCCTCCTGCTAAAGGCCCTTCGACAACTATTGCGTCGGGAACAACACCATAGTGTCTGTGCCAACTATTGCAAATTACTGCTGCCGCTCTACCCGAAGAAACAATGGGAACAACTTTAGTATCGGTACCCATTGTAAACTGAGGTAATTTCAAAGGAAGACCTGCCCCTGCAAAAATGATGTCAATCTTTTGTTTTACTGCTTCTACGACCATCTGTTCGAAATTGTTTAAAGCTACCATGACATTTATGCCTAAAACTCCACCTTTAGCAATTTCTCGGGCCTTTTTAATATGTGCTCTAAGGGCTCTTAAGTTTGCTTCCATTTTATTTTTTAAATAATCTTGCTCATTAAAACCAATTTCCACTGCAGAAATTACCCCAATTCCCCCGTTTAAAGCCACAGTTCCGGCTAAAGATGAAAGAGAAATTCCAACTCCCATGCCACCTTGCACTATAGGCACCTTTGCCACCAATGACCCTATTTTAAGCTCAGGTAAATCCATTTTTAACCTCCTCATATTTGGTATTAGCACCTGGTATTAAGACTTTCTTTTAGTATATACTTTATGTTAGAAAAAGAAAAGAATAAAATAATAAAATTATTTAGTCCTATTAGTTACTAACGTTGAAATGTTAACCAATACCTTCTTAATCGGAATATCAGGAAGTTGTTCAATGGATTTCTGAGCCTTTTCAACATACTTTTCAGCTATGCATCTGGCATAATTTAAGCCTCCTGAATTTTTTACAATTTCTATAGCGTTTTCTATTTCTGCTTCGTCGGTTCTCTTATTTAAAAGTATATCTTTAAGATACTCTTTTTGTTTAGAATGCCTTAGTGCATAAATAGTCGGCAATGTAATTACACCTTCTCTTATATCTGCCCCCACAGGCTTTCCAAGTTGAGTATTATTACTTGTAAAGTCCAGCAAATCATCAACTATTTGAAATGCTATGCCAATATTCATACCATATTTATATAACGCTTTTACGGTTTTTTCCGGAGCTTTAGAAGCCCTTGCCCCCAACTCGGCACTAAGTGCAAATAACATGGCGGTTTTCCTTCGTATTCTAAAAATGTAATCTTTAAAGGTGAGGTTAGTGTTGAAAAGGTCCTCCCTTTGTTTTAACTCACCTTCACAAATTTTGTGCAAAACTTTAGCAACGATACGAAGTAATTCAAAATGCTCAGAAAACGCATATAGTTCAAAAACCTTGCTAAACACAAAGTCTCCTGCAAAAACCGCAACATCTTTACCTAATCTTGATTGAATAGTTGGTATTCCACGGCGCAATGGCGAATCGTCTATTATATCATCATGTATTAAAGTAGCCGTATGTATAAGTTCTACAGATACTGCCAGTTGTCTAACTTTTTCGAAATCATACTGACCAAATCTGGAAGCAGCTAAAACCATTGCAGGCCTTAATCGCTTTCCTCCTGAAAAAATCATATCTTTAAGTGGCTGTTTGATTAGGTCTATATCAGTATCTATCCATGCCAATAAGTCTTCCTCTAAAATTAACAGTTCCTCTTCAATATCTTTGAGAATTTGTTTGTACACCATATCACCACACTAATTAAGTCTAAAAAAATAGACAGTTTTACATATCTAGTATAAACATTTCGTTTCAAAAAGTCTACAGTGTGATTATATTTCTGCTTCTTAAGTGCCGAATATTTAATCATAGTACAGAAAATGTAAAAAACTTAACATGGAAAAGATTCACGAGAATAGCCAGTCAATTTTTAAAAGCGGTAGAGCATATGGCTGCAGCTATCTAAGTATCCCGAGCTGGGAACAGGGAAAAGGGTTTGCTGTTGTTGGCGGCTCAGGAAATATCTCATGAAGAATGCAAGCTGTCAAGAAAGGGCAATTTTATTTCAAAGAAGCAGTTCATTCTGACGATGCATTAAGTATATTAATTTACTTGCTTTTGTTAAAGGATTTTTTAAAAATAAGACGAAGTTATTACAATATACTTTTTCTGGCAATATGAACTTATATAATTTTAAATCATGAAACTTTTGGATTATTTTTCCGTCTAATCATATATGATATTATATATTTATGATATTATATATTTTATTTTTTAGACTGCGGAAGGAGGTACTGATTTGCCGATAATACACCTAAAGAACATATCCCGCAGTTACAAAAACGGTCAGGTTCTTATTGAAGCACTGAAAGATGTAAACTTGAGTATTGAAGAAGGTGAATTTGTTTCTATTATGGGACCTTCCGGCTCAGGTAAGTCTACCTTGCTCAATATATTAGGCTGTCTTGATAAACCCACGTCTGGAACATATGAAATCGCAGGCAGGCGTGTTGAGAAAATGGGAGACAATCAGCTAGCTGATATAAGAAACCAACTGCTGGGATTCGTATTTCAAAGTTTTCATTTGTTGCCGGATTTAAACGCTTTAGAAAATGTGGAGCTGCCCCTTATTTATCGCGGTTTAGGCGGCAAAGAACGCCGCAAACGCTCTATTGAAGCACTAAAATCTGTAGGTCTCGAAAAGCGCATTTATCACAGGCCTTCTCAGCTTTCAGGCGGCGAACAACAACGGGTAGCCATCGCTCGCGCAATCGTAGGCAATCCTAAAGTTATACTTGCAGATGAGCCTACAGGTGCTTTGGACTCCAAGACAAGCGAAACCATAATGGAAATATTTCAAGAATTAAACAAGGAACGCGGTATAACCATAGTCCAGGTTACTCACGAAAAAAATATAGCCCAATACGGCAAAAGGATATACCACTTGCTGGACGGAAAAATTGAACGCATTGAAAATATTCCAGAGTAAACTTTATTTAAGATTTTAGGAGGTCTTTAAATGGCACAGCGGATTTTAATGATAGCTTTGATAATAGTAATTGTAATGGGCGGCGGCCTTTATGCTTATAGGGAACTTGTACCACCACCCGTACAGGAGGCACAAGGTCCGATTTATTCTACAAAACCAGTAACAAGAGGAGATATTTCCGTCGGAGTAGAGGTATCCGGACCTTTAAACCCTTCCCGCAGCGGCAGCATAATGGCTCCTGGTGGCAGAAATTATTATGAAATCCCTTCCAGTAATATTCAATATACTCTTGTAGAAATTTTAGCTGAAGAAGGCACAGCGGTTAAAATGGGGCAAGTTATTGCAAGGCTTGCAGCCCCAGAACTTCATACGCAGATAAAAAACGCGGAAGATGAACTAAAAAGTGAAAAAAGATTTCTATCTGAATTAACAGGTTTGCCTGAAGAACGCTTACATGAAATCAACCCTGCTCAAGGTGTTGTACTTAGAGCGCCTATTGACGGCAGAGTTTCCGGTTTGTCGGTTTCCGAAGGCAAAGAGGTTAAGCAAGGACATATTGTAGCAAGAATAGTAGATGATTCTCATTTTAAAATCAATGCAAAAGTCTATCCTGATGAGTTTGCCCACATAAAACTTAACCAGGAATTGGCTTTACGTTTTTCGGCATTTGATGGAATTTATTATGGAAAAGTCACTGATATCAATCCCAATCCGGTCCCTGACGGCAATGAGGAAAGTCCTGCAAAAGGCTTTGTCTACTGGATTACTGTTGAAGGCAAAAATCCAGGCTTGGTAACACCTGGCCTTGAGGTATACCTTGGCGTACCCAGTTCTACAAATAACTCTTCACAAGTCCTTTGGTTTAAAAATCCTTCTACAGTCGAAAGCTTCGTCGATGAGGAAAGAGTGCTATCTACTGTAGAAGCAATGGCGACTCAAGTTCATGTAAGAGAAATGCAGATGGTTAAGAAAGGCGATCCTATTGTATCTTTATCTGGTTCTGATGTTCAACAGACTTTAGAAGAAAGATTAGAAAAAATACGAAGAAAAGAATCTGAACTGGCCGAGCTTTATTCAAAAGCAGGTCAAATGGAAGTAAGAGCTCCCATGGACGGAGTTATAGCCAGGTGGGAAACCCAGATCGGGGCACAGATACAGCCTGGCGAATGGATGGGATATGTTTTCAACACAAGCGATATGAGCATGTGGGTTGAAGTTGACGATATCGATGTCCTCATGATAAAACAAGGTTCCCCTGTCACCGTTACTGTAGAGGCACTTCCCGGCGAAACCTTTGAAGGAGTAGTAGAGCATGTATCTACTATGGGCAAAGATATGCAAGGCATTACCCGTTTTGGTGTAGAAATTCGCGTTCAGGGCGGTCCCAACCTTAAACCCGGAATGCAGGCTAGTGCATATATTGATGCAGGCAGCGCCAAAGATGTGCTATTAATTCCATTAGAAGCTATTTTTGAGGAAGATGGGGCACAAAAAGTCGAAGTATTGAATCCCGATGGCACTACAAAAGTAGCAACTGTAAAACTTGGCTTGATGAACGATAGGTATGCAGAAGTTAAAAGTGGTCTTCAGGAAGGTGAGCTGGTTATAACAGGCAGCAGCGCCGACTTGCTTCCAAGTCAGCATATTGGAAACAAAAACTCTATTTTGCCTTCACAAAATAATGATAGTAACAACAATGACCAGCAAAAAACACCGGCAGCCAATTAAGGAGTGGATAAAATGTTAACACGATTGTGGTTTGCTGCCAGAATGGCCGCCCATGGCATCCTGGCACAGCCTTTGCGTTCTGCACTTACCATATTAGGTGTAGCAATTGGCGTTACTTGTGTTGTGAGCCTAATGGGTATAGGCGAAGGCGCAAGGCAGGCAGTTGTAGCTCAGTTTGAAAGTCTGGGATCAAACGTTATCGTAATTAAAGCAAATGACCCATCAGTAGAATTTGACCCCGATGAGGTGCCAGATTTGGTTGAGCGAGTAGATGGTATGGATATGGCTACACCAGTTGTACATACAAATGCAGTTATGCGCTGGCGAAGAGCCCGAGGCACAGTGGATATCATCGGTGTAAACAGTAAATTTCCGGAAATAAGGGATAATGATTTAATAGCGGGTCACTTTTTTACTGAATTGCATGTATCTCAAAGATCGCCGGTAGTTGTTTTAGGGTACAACATGGGAACAGGACTAATGGGCGGTAGAAATCCTGTAGGTCAGGTAATAAGTCTAAATGGTATGACCTTTAGAATAGTGGGAGTGCTGGCCCCTAAGGGCCCGGGCAAGGCAGATGACATTGATAATAAAATAGTCATACCTTATACTACCGCATTGAGAATTGCTGAAAAAAAGACTGTGGCCGAAATATGGGGAAAAGCCGAAACGCCCCAAAAAGCTGATTTAGCCGTAGTACAGCTGGGCAGAATTTTTAAAAGAAAGTTAGGTCTCGACCAAAGTGCACCGACTACAGTGCCTGGAGGCCAAGATCAAGACATGGCATCTGAAGATGTTATACATGAAAAGGCCGAAATGGCAGAAGCTGTACCAATAAATTCATCAAAAAACAATCCAATTATTCCGGGCGGAGAAAGTTTAATAACAATAACTAACCTTAACCAGCTGGTCCAAGAGGCAGACCAAGCTAATCGAGTAATGACCCTACTACTAGGTGGTATTGCCGCAGTATCACTTTTAGTTGGCGGCTTGGGAATAATGAACATCATGCTTGTCGCAGTCACTGAGCGCACACAAGAGATAGGGGTGCGCCGAGCTCTTGGTGCAAAGCAGTTTGATTTGCTTGTACAATTTCTCCTAGAAGCACTATATGTTAGCGGTATCGGTGCCATAGCCGGCACGGCCGGTGGAATTTGGGGATTAAATGCCTTTGCCCGCCACGGCTTTGAAACCGCCATCAGCTTTGATGCCATAAAAATCGCAGTAGTTGTAGCCCTAAGTTCCGGCCTCCTTTTTGGAATATATCCAGCAGTTTCGGCATCTTCAGTACCGCCAATAGAAGCTCTTAGACGGCAATAAAAAAAGCCGGTATCTGGCTTGAGCAAAAGATCAAGTCTGATACCGGTATTTTTATTTATTGCTTCAAAATTTTTGCAATCAGCTGGCCTTTGTCAAGTTTTAAACCCGCTTTTTTTGCTTGTTTTATTAGAAAATCATAGTGCTGCATTGCAGCTTGTTTTTTTGCAATAGCCAGGTCTACAGCATCAGGATCATTTTGAGCCCATTGAAATGCTTTTTCGGATAAGTTGATTTCCAAAAGCGCCTTTTCAATTTCCTCTATCAAGTTGGCCTCACGGTCTTTGCTGCTGCCAAGGCTTTGGGTCATGCCGACCTCCTCCTGATAAGATTGTAGTATATCCTATGCAGGAAGGAGGAATTATTTGCTTTCATCTATAACAAATTTGAAAACCATTTATTGGAACCTGATATTTTTCTTTACTAGTAGACTGCTCTTTCAATTTCCACGTCAAATATTTCTCCGCTGCGGTTTATAGTAAGTATTACCTTAGTGCCAACTTTACCCAGCATCCTAAATCTGGCTTCTCCGTAACCCTCCATTTCGTTAATTTTTATGCCATTAACTGCCACCACAATGTCCCCAGGCGCAAGACCTGCTTTTTCAGCGGGCATTCCGGGCACACATGCCAATATTACAGTCTCTCCTCTTTCGTTTTGAGCCATAAAAACACCTATGGCACCTTCGTTTAGTTTATCCATAAGTATTTCATCTTCTCTATTCCATGTAAATTCTACATAACAGACTTTTTTATCTGTCACAAAAAATTTAGCTGTGTAGCCAAGGCCTTCAAAGCCATCGTCTGGATTTAATTCTGCTGTTAATATAGTGCCATTGTCGTGGGCCTTTCCTTCTACTTGCCACACATTTTCTGAAAGCTCAATTAGGGTGCTTTCATTATTTTCCAAAGTTCCTCCGTACTCGAGCATGATATTAATGTATTCGGCAATCTCCTCCTTGGATTTATACATTTCGAAGTATCCGTCCATATAATTGTTCACATAAACCGCATCGTCTGCCAGAAGGTCTATTGCAATCTCAAAATCTCCCCAATTAATGGCCTTAATAAAGGTATCAATGATATTTTTATTTTCCTCGCTTTTCGAATAGGCTAGGAAAGCCATGAACTCGCTGCCAGCACCCAATGTTGCCGGCTTTGTCCCTTTTTCGCCATCTGCATCTGCCCTTACTTTGAAAAAGTAGGGTCCAACTTCCGGTATGGTTTTATCGTATATTGTCAGTGTCACCTTATCGCCTTTTTTAGCAGTAATCCCTGCTACATGCACCTTTTGGCCATCATCGCTTACATCGGCCTTATCCAATATTTTTTCTACACCATTTACTTCAACTTTATCCTGCCCTACTGTAACTGCCATTTCCTCTGGTAAACCGAATTCAATCCAGCCTTCGTCAAAGTTATCACCTAAGGTATAGGTAAGTGTAAGGGTTTGGTTTGTGCCTGACTTGGCACTTTTTGGGCTAACTTCCAGGTTGCCCTCATATTCAAGAGGTACTCTGGTAAAACCAAATGCTTTGTTTGTAAGGGCAATAAACTCTCCTCTGGTGATTTTGTCATCAGGATAGAATCTGCCATCATCGCTGCATTGGGCCCACCCTTTATCCAGCCACTCCAAGATTTGCCCCTTTGCCCAATGACCTTCCACATCCAGGGGCTGTGCAAGAGAAAGTCCCGCCTGTAGCAATAACACCACTAAGACTACACATGCTACCGCAATTTTCTTGAACTTTGACATCTTTTTTACCTCCATGCAGTTTTTATTAAACATATAAAAGGATTAAGAACATTTAACAAGTTCCTTTTTAACTATATACACCCCCTACATCCATATAAAATTGGCCTTTTATCCTATATCCCATTTTATATATTTCACTCTTATGAAAAAGATCGAGCTGCCATCATAAAACATTTCTTTACTTGACGGGGAAATCAAAATATGTGTCAGGGTAAGGCTCATCTTTTAGCGTATAATGCCACCATTCCTCAGGATAAGCCTCAAACCCTGCATTTACCATGGCATCCCGTAGTATGTTTCGGTTTTTCTCCTGCTCTGCTGTAATTAAATGGGTGCCATGGTTTGAAATTTCCCCGAAGAAATCAAATCCACTCCCCATATCCACTTCTTTACCTGTAGATATTTCAACCAAAGTCAGATCCACCGTGCTTCCTCTTGAATGCCCGGATTTTTCCGCAATATATCCCTGCTCAAATAAAACCGACTTATCCAATTCTGGATAATATTTTTCCTTCATTTTAGTATCATTTAAATCTTTTGACCAACGCACAAAATAGTCAACAGCCCTCTGTGGGCGATAAGCGTCAAAAATTTTTATATAATACCCCTGTTCTTCTAATGCATCTGCTGCTTTTTTAAGTGCTTGGGCTGCTTCTACAGTGAGTATAGCTTTAGGCGCTTCGTATCCATCTATTACAGTTCCTACAAAATTATCCTCGCTAAAATAGCGTATCTCAAGCTGCGCAGTAGGAATTACATCAGTAACATATACAAATCCTTCAGGAAGTGAATTTTGATTTGAACTAGAAGCACATGATATAAGTAATGACAACAAAATTAAAATAAATATACTGTACTTTATAATCAAAGTAATATTATTTTTTGTTTTGAAAGATTTAAGCACCGCCCATCACTCCTCAAAAATTAATAAAAAACAATTCAGCTGAGCTTTCTTCGCATAGCTATTACAGTACTGTCATGCTTATTAATTCAATATTTATTATATTCTATAAATAAATAATAGCAAGACTTTTTTGCATACTCATTTTTACTCCGTCATCAGTTGATTTTTCAATGTTATATAGCTATTATATTAAAAAATGTTGACTGGTAATTTTATAGCTAATAGGGAGCTGTGATATATATTGGTGTTTTTATTAATTGGTATATGGCTTTTTATGATATCTGCATCTTTCCCTTATATTACAGAAAAAATTTATTCTTCATTTATCTACAAAATAATTAGCCGAAACTTAAGTAAAATATCAGGTCTATTTCCTTTTTCATTAGCAGAAATAGCCATTGTGTTTTTAATGCTTTTTATAATAATTTATGCTTTCCGATTTATCTTTTGCCTTATAAGAAGAAGAGACATAAAACAAATAAAAAAGTTGTTTCTAAATATTGTAACTGCCGCAGGAATTATTTATTTTGCTTTTCAGATGCTTTGGGGACTAAATTACAATAGAGTAAGGCTTGACGAAACCTTAAAATTAGATACAACAACACCCACGCAGCAAGAACTTGTAAGTCTTTGCGAACATTTGATTGAAAAGGCAAATAATCTTAGAAAAGATTTAAATGAAAACAAAGATAATAATATAATGAAGCTTCCTTATGAAAAGGCTGAAGCTTTAAAAATCGCCTATAAAGGTTTTAAAAAAGCTTCATTATATTATCCTAATCTTGACGAGAAATACGGAAGGCCTAAAGGGATAGTTCTTTCGAGGCTCATGTGTTACACCGGAATTACGGGTTTCTTTTTCCCTTTCACCGGTGAAGCAAATGTTAATATGCACGTACCTGATCCTTTCTTTCCCTTTGTTATAGCCCATGAAATGGCACATCAGATAGGATTTGCCCGAGAAGACGAAGCCAATTTTTTTGCTTATATTGCATGTATTAATCATCCTGATATTTATTTTAAATATTCAGGAACGCTTTCAGCTTTAAATTACACAATGAGCGCTTTAAGAAAGGTAGATAATATCAAACATGGCGAACTACTTGCCACATATAGCGAAGGAGTTGCTCGCGATATAAAATATAACAACGAATTTTGGAGTCAATATTCCGGACCAATAGAAAACATCTCAGATAAGATTAATGACACTTACCTTAAAACCCAAAATCAAAAAGCTGGAGTAAAAAGTTATGGGGCTATGGTAGATTTGTTAATTGGTGAGTACAGAAAAAATATAAAGTAAAAAGCACATCACGAGCAATTCACATAATATAGAATAATATCACAAATTGCCAGCTCTAAGTCCAAAATCACAGGTACAGGGTTGTAATAATCACCATGTACCTCTTTTTTTTTGATAAAAAGTCCAATTCAATCGTGAACAGAGAAAAAACCTGCAGTATGCAGGTATTTTGATCCCTTATGGGCTAGCTAAAAATCCGTGAAATTAACTAAAAAATTATGATAAACAGAGAAAAATAATTTATTGAATTTTATAACTGCTTCAGAAATCAACGTCATCTTTTTTAAAATAATTATTATACACATTTTATTCTCAAAATACCACAAAGAATTTTATCCAACATATTAAACAAAGTTGAATAATTTTTAGCATAATACAACTTTCTTTGGGAATCTATTGAAGTTATCTGGCTTACAAATCACATAAGAACCATGGACAAAAAAATAGGAGATTATGCCAAAACTCTTAGTTAGAATTATGAAAGATGGCTGACCTGTAGGGTAGCCATTTTCATATATTATGCTTGTTGTAAAGCTTGGTCTTTTTAACCACCGCTAAACAAGTAAGATCAGTTTTATGAAAGAACTTTTCCATATTAATATGTATCTGATGTAAAGCCTATTATATCATACTCAGATAAGTCAAATTGTTTTTTTCATAAAAATAAAAAAGGTTTTTCTGATATTGTCACCTATATGATGAAATAATCTGTGATCAATATCGGAAAAACTTTAATTTCATGCCAACAGATAATTAATCTGGTCTGAAAAGCTGATATTCTTCGTATCCCATTTTCTCACGGGACAGTTCACAATTTCATATGGAAGACCTAACTCATCAATAAATTGAGCAAACTTTTTATCTAACCACGGAGGAGTCCATGCCCCCGATCTGCATATATGAATCGTCGATACCTTTATGTTTTTACCTATGTCGTTAAAATTGCAATATCTGATGTTATAAATATTGTTCATCGGCTTAAAATACTCAGGTTTTTCTGATGTATATGGGCCATAAACAATAATAGCTTCTTTGATTAGATTGTCCTTTAAAAGTTTACCGAGCCAGTTGGAACAATTTACTTCAAAGTTAAGCGACGAAAGTCCGCCATATCCAAGATCGGCATGGGAATCAAATAGATAAACTATCCTACAATTATTTTCTTTTGCTATGTTATAAGATAAAACATGCGAGTCTGAAACATAAACTTTAATATCGTTATCAAATTGAAAGTGGTGCTTAATTTTCTTCCAGAATATACCTAACTCAGGAGAAAGCTGAAATGACTTCTGTATATCTCTTCCCTGCAACTTTTCTTGGATATACCTTTTGTACCAAAGGTCAACCAGGCTCCTATCATTTTCTAAATACGAACCCCAATTATCTTTTTTTATGTAGATAAAATAGTCCCAGTCTATTGATAACAGGCACTTTTCCACTGCATCACCCCCAGAATGGAACTATTTTATAGCAGCTCAACATAACCCACAGTCATACTTTTCAGTAGTAATACATTACTGCTATCAAAACTGCATTCTGGAGAGCATTATTTTGTGGAACTTTACTAAATTTTATACCTTTGTATTGTATTAGTCAATTCTTCTGCAAACCCAGCATTATTTTATGCCGGTACAAAACCAAAGCTACCCGTTATATCTATTCTTCAATAATATTCAATCATTTTGTAATAGGTTTCTTGAACGGAATCGAGAATATCTAAAAAATCATTTCTCCTGGTTTGTAACCAGCCGGTAATTCTTCTTCACTTAAAAATTTAAAACTGTCATCACGCAGTATAGGAAGAAATACTTCATATGGAATTTTGGAAAATTCGCAGCCGTAATTGCTTGCTCCGAACCACTTGCCCTCTTTGCTGCACAGATTTAAACCCCTGGCAAATTTCGTATAATTTGAGCAATCATGCACTACTAAATCCCACTTTTCTTCATCGGCTATTTTCATTAATTTCAGAGTTAATTCCCTGCTCCAAATTGGAGATATATATCCGTGCCTTGAAATATACATGTTTTCCCCATAATAATTGCCTATGTTATTTTCATTTAGATGTAGTTCTGCGCAGTTGATAAAATCCGGTTTTACCTCCAAGATAGCCTGCTTTTTCTTAAGAAAGCTTGTAAAGAACTCTGGAGTCATCGGAGATTCAACACCTACGCTTTTTATATATTTCTTGGCTATCCCTATATTCTCGATCACCTTATCCGAACAGTTAGATGCGGCTAGATTAAAACGTATCTCATCAAGGCCAGCTTCCCCCAATGCTTTTAATGACTCCTCAGTAGCCAGTAGGCCGTTTGTATATAGATGTTGATGAATATCTGCATCGCTAAATTTCTTTATCACCGGATAGTATTCTTCAATTTCCATGAATGGCTCTAAATAAACGTAAGAAACGCCTGTGGGTTTTTGGTAGATTGAAAGAAGCAAATCAATATCTTTCTCATAGAACTTTGTACCTCCAATTTCCCACATGCCCTCTCCTACTGGGGGAATGTCATCCAGTTCTCCATAGTTATAACAGAACTTACACCTCAGGTTGCATTTGTTGGTTTTTCTAATTGCACTCAGACCGGTTCCCAAAAGGCATGAACGGCATCCTTTTGAGAATTTACTTTCATCTCCCACAAAAAAAGTTCTATTTTCTAAAGTCTTCAGGCCTTTTATTTCAGACATTAGCATATTATTTCTATGCTCAACAGCTGCCTCGATTTGGGCAAAAGTAGCGTATACGATTTCCTGTTGTTTTGCCATTAGTTCCTCATCTTCCGGTAACATTGAAAAAAATTCGAACCATAAAAGCGCATCTTTTTTTGAAATTTTCACGTTGTATCCTCCTCTTATTCCGATAAAGGAAATCCTCTTGGACGCATAAAATTCCAAGAGGTTTCTTACTCCACATAGCTATATGAGGAAATATTACGGTTCTAATACTTTCTCCCTCATCTTTTTTATAAGCTCTAAAACTCTTGCTTCAATCTTAATAAGGTCTTCTTCCTTTGGTGCCCCTTCAAATTCCACGGATTCAATGAAGTCCCAATTCATCTTATTTCTTTCCATTATTTCATTCAGCTCCTTCTCTGCACCGCCAGACCAGCCATATGACCCGAATCTAAATGCCAGCTTACCTGTAATCCTCTTTCTGCCAAGCTCGTTTAAAGCTGCTGCAACGGGCGGAAAAAGCTTGTACTCATAAGTAGGTGCTGCAATAATTACGCCTGCGGATTTAAAAACCGTTGCCACCATTTCACTATCACTTTCCTGAGGCATTTCAATCTTGTTATATTTGACCCCTTCTCTTTTAAGTATGCCTTCAACGTAATCAACTGCTTTTGCGGTCATTCCATACATGGATCCCCACAATATAGCGACCTCATTCTTGCCTGCCCCTTCAGCGTATCGGGAAAACCTAGTATAATCATCTATGATTTTTTGAGGATTTTTTCTATACACCGGGCCATGGCCAGGAGCTATGATATTTATTTCAAGGGTTTTTGCCTTCTCAATGGCCTTTCTCAGGCTAGGTGTAAAAGTTGTCATTACATTGGAATAATACCTTATTCCTTCAAATTCAAAGAAGTCTACCTCTTCAGGTGTCAGATCATCATCAAAACAATGATCTCCCATCCTGCCAAATGCTCCAAACATATCACATGAGAATAAAGTTTTTGTATCTCTTTCATAGGTGTACATGGTGTCCGGCCAGTGAACATTTGGCACCGGATGGAAACTCAATACCTTGCCTTTTCCAAGGTCTAAAGTATCTCCTTCCTTTACAATCCTTATATTGTCCTCTCCGTAAAAGGAGGCTACCATCTTTGCAGCTTTATCAGTACAAATTATTGTAAAGTCTTCCTTAATTTTCCTGAAGTTTGAAATCCAGCCGGAATGGTCCGGTTCCATATGATTAACAATTAAATAATTTATATTTTTCGGCTCAACACCTATTTCTTCTAAGTTTTTATAAAGGGTTTCTGGTACCCCATCCCAACCAATTACACCATCAATTATTGCGGTCTTGTCCCCTTGAACGATATAGGAATTAAGAGTGACTCCATTTGCAATCTCCCACATTCCCTCGAATAGTATGTCATCAACATTCATAGTAAGCATATGTATTCCGTCCGCAATTTTTAGCTTCTTCATACCCATCCTCCTCGAATTTATAGCAAAATCTCCATGATAAAATACTTTGGTTTTATTACCAGATAGCATGTACATAAATATTATACAATATATTCAAACACATCGTAATGAAAAAATTCACTTTCTCAAAAACCGCAGTTTAAAAAAGCAGGGTTTGTATGACCTGGATGTCTTTGCAAAAAAATTTAAACCTCCACAGGTAGTTTATAAAACTTTCTGGGGAGGTTAGCTTTTTGGTCATCTAGAAAGATCATTTATTCGATGTTAAGGGCAGCTTTCCAATCAGTTTCCTTAAAGCCAACCAGAACAAAGTCGTCGCTGATTAGAATCGGTCGCTTCACAAGCATACCATCCGACGCCAACAGACTATACTGTTCATCCTCGCTCATAGCAGGAAGCTTATCTTTCAGTTTCAATTCTTTATACTTTAACCCGCTTGTATTGAAGAATTTCTTCAGTGGCAGACCGCTTTTTTTATGCCAATCTTTCAGTTCCTGGAGTGTAGGATTGTTATCTTTTATATTCCTTTCTTCAAAGGCTAAGCCGTTTGCCACAAGCCACTTTTTTGCCTTTTGGCAGGTTGTGCATTTCGGGTAACATACAAATATCATAATGTAACTCCTTTTCTTTTATTTTTATAATATCACCTTTTTCACTATAATATCTTTATTTTACCATATCAACGCCTAAACTTCTAACAACACCTTAACCGCGCTATCATGTTAGTACCATCTTATTTCTTCCGACACAATTTGTTTCACTTCTTTATAAAGCTTCTCAGTCATGTCACAGCATTGAACAAGAGATAGACCAAGTAACTCAAAATTTTGCAGCCACGATATCTATAGTCCAAGTGTAAAAGTGAAAATCGTATATTCATTTTCTACACTTTCGGCAAATATCTCACCGCCTAGTCTCTCTATAATTGTTTTCGCAAATGGAAGGTATAAGTTTAATATCTTTTTCAGCCACCACAGCTTCCATTGATAAAATCACACCATCTATTGCATTGCTTATATTAAATGGCACTTTTTGTATAACAAATCTCATATCCTCCATTTTCGCCAAATTTGTAGCAGCGACCAATCTACTATCTGCGCTTCCCAGCCAAGTTCCAGTAAAATAAACACTAACCAGATAACCCAAGATAGTAAGGTTATGCGAGGCCATAAGCTATATGTCATGCCTCTAGCAATGCCCATTAATAGCAGTAGCCCAGCAGAATATAGTGCTGCTACAATTAAATGACTGTTCATCCAAAGAACCCGACTGATTTGTTATCTAACAATAATTCTGCTCTACCACCCTCATAAGGGTATTTATGTCAATCTATACAAAAAAAACCGCGATGTAGCTAGAATTGATGTCTGATTTGAAACCTCCAAACCATGTTATATAGGCTCCTCACCGCCGCATTTGACTGTAACGGGGAGCCTAGTTTGTCTTGTGAACTAATGTTAGTTAATATACACAAAAACAAAATATGTTTGCTATAATATTTACTGACTTCAGAATAAATTAAAATGAGTAATTTAAACTTGGTTTATGCAAGCTATTTGGAAAGGCGTGATTTTGTGAACTTGCAAAAGCTGCTTGGTTCTACACGTAAAGCAATTGATGATTATAAAATGATTGACGATGGGGATAAAATTGCTGTTGGTGTCTCAGGTGGCAAGGATAGTTTAACACTATTGTACGCTTTATCTCATTTACGGCGTTTCTATCCAAAAAAATTTGATATTGAAGCAATAACTGTAAACATGGGCTTAAAAGATATGGATTTTTCCCAAGTTGAGAAACTTTGCAAAGAACTTGGTGTTAATTATACAATAGTAGAAACAAAAATAGCTGACATTATTTTTTCGTATCGAAAGGAAAAAAACCCCTGCTCACTCTGTGCCAAGCTGCGCAAGGGTGCATTTAACCTAAAAGCAAAGGAGTTTGGATGCAATAAAAAAGCATATGCCCATCATTTTGATGATGTAATAGAAACCATGATGATGTCTTTGATATATGAAGGAAGATTCAATTGCTTTTCTCCTGTCACATATCTAGACAGATCAGGTATAACCCTAATCAGACCGCTAATATATATAAGAGAAGCAGACATAAAAGGCTTCCGCAATGCATATAATCTGCCGGTGGTTAAAAACCTGTGTCCGGTTAATGGTTATACTAAGCGCCAATATGTAAAAGGATTAATAAAATCCTTACAATCTGAAACCCCAGACGTTAAGAAACAACTTTTCCATGCTATTCAGACAAGTAATATACCAGGTTGGAGAAAGTCAGACTAATAAATGTATATATTAATGGAACGTTCTCTGTTATAATAAAAAGTAAGCATTATTAAAATACAGCAAGTACTCAAGAATTAAAAAAACTATACGGGAAATGCTGTTCTAGTTTCTCTGTGAAAATATTTTCAAGGAGGCCAGTATATGGGCACAGTTATTGATTTATCCAAAAGCGTCTATGAAATATGTAAAAACTATCCCGAAGTGGTTGACATCATGAAAGATTTAGGGTTTGAGAACATTACGAGCCCAGGCATGCTAAATACGGCAGGCAGGTTTATGACTATCCCTAAGGGTGCTGCAATGAAACATATTCCCATGGAAAAAATCAAAGAGGCATTCGCAGCAAAAGGTTATGAATTAAAAGAATAACTGTAAAAAATTCGATAACTAAAACAGCACCATCGGTTATATCCTTTGGTGCTGTTTGAATTCTATGTATTAGCATGCTCAGCCATTATTAATACAAACCATCATACTCCATTTAATATGCTATAAATCTTGTCCATATCTAAGTTATTTCTAAGTAAGTCAGCCAGCTTATCGTACTGCTCCTCTTTGAATTCCTTAAAACTCTTAACGGCACCGTCAACTTCTTTGAGGCCTTTTCTTTTTCTTAGATTGTTTACAAGGCCTATTGTAAAATCCATATTGTCAAATATTCCATGAATATATGTTCCTAGTACATCACCGTTTCTTACTCCATCCACCTTTTCTTGATTTTGCCCCAGGATTGAGTAAATAGTTAAATATGAAGCGCAGTTCTCAAAATATTCAGTGGTACCCATATGTATTTCATAGCCTTCAACCATCATACCTTTAAGGCCTTCCAATATGCCTTCATTATCTGTTATTGAAGCTTTTACCCTTGTAGTTACCTTCTTTTTTTGAAAAGTTGTTTTCATATTTAGAAGCCCTAATCCTTTTACCTTTTCCATATTTGATTCAACATGGTACGGATCTTCTATCTCTGTTCCGAGCATCTGATATCCCCCACAAATACCATATATAACAGTGCCTGAGCGATAAAGCCTATGTATCTCTTTCTCAAAACCTGATTTCCTAATAAACAAAAGATCTTCAATTGTATTTTTGGAACCCGGCAAAATAACCATATCAGGATTCCCAATGTTTGACGCATGCTCAACATATCGGACGCTGACACCTTTTATGTTTTCCAAAGCATTGAAGTCGGTAAAGTTGGATATGTGAGGCAGTTTTATTATTGCTATATCTATTTCAGCAGATTTTTCAGCCCTATTTTGAATAAACCTTTCAGCCAAACTGTCCTCATCTTCTATGTTCAGTTTTGTATACGGAATTACCCCTAACACAGGAACCTTAATTATATCCTCCAACATCATTATGCCTGGCTCAAGTACCTTGATATCTCCTCTAAACTTGTTTATAATTACACCTTTAACCCTGGCCTTTTCATTCTCCGTCAAAAGCATCATTGTTCCAACCAGTGAAGCAAAAACTCCGCCTTTGTCAATATCTCCTACAATAATTACAGGTGCATCGGCTATTTCAGCCATTCCCATATTCACTAAATCATTTTCCCTTAAATTTATTTCGGCAGGACTTCCTGCACCTTCAATAACTATAATGTCATTTTTTTCAGAAAGTCTGTCATATGCATTACGAACCAATTCTTTTAGCTGCGGCTTAAACTCGTGATATTCAGCAGCTGACATATTACCGTATACTTCCCCGTTAATGACAACTTGCGTCTTTTTATCAGTAGTAGGCTTAAGTAGTATGGGATTCATCTCAACGGAGGGTTCAATGCCCGCTGCCTCTGCCTGCACTACCTGAGCCCGTCCCATTTCCTTGCCATCCTTTGTGATAAAAGAATTTAATGCCATGTTCTGGGATTTAAAAGGCGCCACTTTATATCCGTCCTGTCTGAATATCCTGCACATACCGGCAGCAATAAGGCTTTTCCCCGCAGATGAAGCCGTACCTTGTATCATGATGCATTTTGCCTTCATAAACAATTCCGCTCCTTCCCAAACAGCAAACAGTTTTCCACAAATCTTTTAGCAAAACTGGGATTACTCCAGAAATGAATATGCGGATAACCTGCCAGCAAGTTATGTATTTTAAAGCCGCATTTCCAACTCACTGAATTGCTGCTTCTTCTACTTTTACTGATACAGTAGGATGTGGTAACATCCTTATTTACTTCAATAGTCGAATAGTGAAATTCATGCCCTCTTATTTTTTCACCCCTTTCAGCAAGAATATTATCTTCAACAACTTCTATTTCAATATATCCAAATCTTTGCAGTGACTTGGTCATCCTGCATATGCCGGGAACTATCCCTACCATGTCGTATTTCTCCCCGTCATCTGTTACTATACCTTCTGACAGGTACATAAGCCCTCCGCATTCGGCATAAGTAGGCAATCCCCTTGTTATGTGAGTTTTGATACATTCCATCATGCCTTTGTTTTTCTCTAGCTGAGCTGCAAAAATTTCCGGATATCCCCCACCCAGATAAAGCCCATTTATTCCTTCAGGAAGGCAATTATCATTGAGAGGACTGAAATATACCAGCTCCGCACCCAACATTTCTAGCAAATCCAGGTTGTCCTGGTAATAAAAATTGAAGGCTTGATCCTTTGCCACAGCTATCCTTGCTCCTGGAGAGAGAGGTTTGATGGAAAACCTAATATCTTGTTTTGGAATATCTGGTAAATTTTTATCGTAGTTTACATTCTCGTCAGCTATTTTCCTCAGAAGCACCAAATCAACAGTCTCTTTCAATTCCTCGGACAGCATGGTTAACTTTTGTCGCAAATCCTTTATCTCACCTTGCGGAATCAATCCAAGATGTCTGCTTTCCAGCTTTATCTCCGGCATGTTCTTCAAATAACCAACTACAGCAATGTCCAGGTATGTCTCTATAGCATTTTTCAACAACCGGAAATGGGCTTCGCTTTTTACATTGTTTATTATCCCTCCCTCTATAATCTTTATTTATGTTTAAATATCTCACCTATTCT
>NZ_JAFFJA010000008.1 GCF_021991635.1 Tepidanaerobacter sp. GT38 | reverse complement strand
GCCAAGTATGAGTTCTGATAGAAAGTATTCGCCTTTTTCAAATTTGTCGCCTATTACTCCCATTGCATTTCTGCATGTCTCAAGCAGCTTTTGTGGATCTCCTCCACCTTCCAGATACTCTTTGGCAAGTTTTATTGAGCCTTCTTCATCCATGTCGACTATTTTGTTGAAAAGTTCTTCTTGCATGTGTTTTCCTCCTTTTTATTTATTTTTTATATTCAGATAATTATAGTTACCACATCACTCTTGCTTTCCTTTCCTTAAATTTAACTCTCTTGAGTTAATATTGGGGTATGATTAAAGTTGTATATACAGGTCTATAATTAGTATATCTAAGAGCATTTAAATTGTCAAGTATTTTTTGAAAATACTGTTAAACTCTTATTTTTCTCTATACATTGTCCTATAATGATACATACCCTTTCATCTATATCTTTATGTATCATTTTTTTATTTATGAAAAAAGAACGGTATTAGAAAAATACCGTTCTAAAAAACATCAGTTCCTTAATTATTCAAAACCCACTTTATTAAAAAATGTACTGTTGAAACTAGGATGCGAACTTAGTTCTATATAATTTATCTTTTGGGAAAGGGCCACTGCCCGTTCATATTCATTGCGTGAAATAATAGCTAGTTTTGCTCCTGCACCTGCTGCATTTCCTATTCCTTTTATTTTGCTTTTTAGCACTTTTGGTATTAATCCTACGGTGCATGCACTTTCAGGATTTAAATAGTTCCCAAAAGCACCTGCCAAATATACTTCATCAATATCTTGAGTTTGTGCACCGTATTCTTTTAACAGCACTTCAATTCCCGCTGCAATGGCACCTTTTGCCAGTTGAAACTCTCTTATGTCTTTTTGGTTTACATATATCGGTCGGCCTGATGCCCCTTCAGCTATGACAAAAGCCAGTATTCCATTTATGGTAGTGATTTTATCCCTGTATTTTTTACCCAAATCATTTTCTATCTCTTCGGGTTTTAAAAGTCGACCTTTTTTATCTACAATCCCCACTTTAATAAGTTCAGCTACTGTATCTACTAAACCAGAGCCTGCGATGCCTATAGGGGTTGTTTGGCCGATAACAGTGTATTTATATTCTTCCCCCAGCGAGACATGGTCAATTGCCCCTGAAGCTCCTCTCATTCCACATGATATCTGCACTCCTTCAAAAGCAGGCCCTGCTGCGGTGGAACATGCCAGGTACTTGCCATTGGCACCAAGAACTATCTCACCATTTGTGCCTATATCTATTAAGAGCTTTAACTTATCTGCTTTATCCATTTCCGCAGCCAATACCGCAGCTACCGTATCTCCTCCTACAAAGCCTGCTATATTGGGAAATGCAAAAACCTTACCATCAGGATTAATTTTTATATTTAATTCAGCTGCATCCACGATTATAGGTTCCGTTACCACTGGAACATAAGGAGCACGAGCTAAATAGGTGGGAGGAATTTTAAGCAATAAGTGCTCCATCGTAGTGTTTCCAGCAAAGGTAATAGCGTAAATATCTAAGTTGCTATACTGCGTCTCTCTCACAGCTTCCTGTATTAAATTATTAATTTCGCCAATAACTGCACCATGCAGTTTGTCTAGACCTTCAGGTGATTCTGCAGCAAAACTAATGCGGGAAATTACGTCTGCCCCGAACCTGGTTTGGGGATTTAGTGCAGAAACTCTGCATAATTCCTTACCGGTTTTCAAATCTATGAGATAGCCTGCAATGGTAGTGGTTCCTATGTCAAAAGCCATACCTAACAACTTGTCTGTGGTATCATAGCTTTCAACTGCCACGACTGTATCTCCTGCAATTACTGTTGTTACTTTAAAGTCGCTTTGCCTCAATTTTTCTGGCAGACCCTGAAGTACTTTAAGGGACGTTTTAATGCCCTGCTGATTTATGAGTCTCCGCCAGTCATCCCTGTTGTCGGAAAGAGAAGGACGTGGCAGCTCGAAATACACCTTTTTGATTAAAGCATCAACGGCTACATGTCGATCTATGCCCTCAGACAATATTGCATGTTTAAGTTCCTTTTGAGGTAGGTTTACCGTTACATCCTCATTTACTTTATACTGGCATGCAAGCACCTCTTGGACTTGCCCATCTGATTTAATGATACTTACCTTGCACCTTTTACATACACCTAGTCCCCCACAGGGAAATTCAAAGTTAATGCCGTTATCATTAAAAACCTGCTTAAGAGTGGTTTCTGCTGGCACCTTAATTTGCACATCATCAGGAAGTATGGTTACTTCAAAAAAAGTCATTGTATCACCTCATGTCTGACTTTTGTTACCATTATTGTAACATTTTTTAAACTGTTTTAGTTATTGTGTTGTCTGCACCTTCCTGCTGTAGAGACATTTTAAGTCCCAATAGCGCAAAGGCCGTTCCACACAGGCGAATAGCGACCGCTAAAACCAATGCCCAGAAATAACCTCCTGTCACGTCTTTAATGTAAGCTCCTACAAAGGGACCAAAGGCAATTCCTAAACCTACCGAAAATGAGTTCAGTACGCTCATGACCTTTCCTAAATGTTTTCTCCCAAATACATATGGCACTATAGCATAGTGAATTACCGGCTCTCCACCGGAACCAAAATAGAATAATAATCCAGTAATGAAAATTAGAATAACCGAGTGGTAACCCAGGTAAAAGAGAGCCATCACTATTGCCGGTAATAAGTAAACGATCCAAAGGGTCTTCCAAGGCCCTCCTAGCCTATCGGTGATCACGCCCCAGCTAAATCTTCCAATAAGGCCAGCTATTGCTGATGCCGACAAAAATCCCGGAATGACAGATACAAGAATCGTTTCCGTATCCATTACTTTACTCAAACCTTCTAAAATTATTAGTGAGACGTTCTGAAGGAAAAACATGTTAGAAAATGCCGAAAATATAAAGCAAAAATACAATAACCAAAATCTCCTATCTTTTACTGCTTCCTGGAGGGTGTAATCATGAGCCGCTCCTTTAGCTTTAGCCGAAGATGTTTTGGACGCCGGCTTCATTCCTGCAGGAAGCCAATCTTTAGGAGGAGTTTTCCAAAAAGGAACCGCAAGACCAAACAAGCAGACTATTGACATAATGACAAATATGAAAAATATATTTCCTGAAAATCCATGGTTCTTGATATAAGCTCCTATTAAAGGTGAATATATAATAACTGCTGAACCTGTACCTGCCACAGCTAGCCCCATTGCTGTACCAGGTTTGTCAGGAAACCATTTTCCGACAGTGGCTGTATATGTGCCCGAGTAAAATCCGCCACCCAGGCCTACCATAAAACTGCCCAAATACCAAATATACATGGCTTTAGACCAATCATTCATTGAAAGCATCTTGATTATTAAACTATGTCCAATCACCATAGATATAGCTGACATTATAAACGGAATTTTGGGACCATATTTGTCTAAAATTGTTCCTGCAATCGGTGGTCCAATAATCATTGCCCCCATGCCGCTGAAGGTCGCTGCCAGAACTATTGAAGCTGTTGTCTCTAAATTAAAATGAGCTTGTATATGGGGATAAAACATGGTCCACAACTGGTTTACTACTATCGCTGTACCTATTATAAAGGCACTTATGGGGTAAAACCACCTTTTGTCTTCTCCTATACCTTTTTCTAGCCACATAGTTAATCCCTCCATTTAGTGTTACAATTTTGGGCGCCGATGGAGCTTATCGGCGCCCTCACAATATTAACCGTACTGTTCTACTGCTTCTATAAGGGCAGTTAGATTTTCCAGAGGTGTTTCAGCAGGCGCTGTTCCAATATTCGGTGAAAGTATAAATCCTCCACCGGGTTTTACTTGCTCTAGCAAATTCCTGACATATTCTTTTATTTTTGCAGGATTGCCGCCAACCAATAAACTTACCGGAATGCCGCCAACAACACAAGTATGGCCTTGTAGTACTTGTTTCGCTTTAACTACATCGGTTTTTTCGAAATACGCTACACCCCAACCCTTTGGCAGTTCGAGTATTGTTTCCAAATGCTGCTCATGATGACCTTCAAAGAATACCCAGGATTTGACACCTTCTTTGCCAAGTCTCAAAATCACTTCTTTTAAGGTTGGCCAATAGAATTCTTGGTATAATTTTGGCGATAAGTACTCATTTAAGTGCAGCGGAATCATGACTAAGTTAATTCCTAATTTTTTATAAGAGAGAGCATAGTTCATAATAGGCTCAACTAATGCTTCAGTAGCTTTTTTCACCTTATCAGGATACCTGCGGATATCTAAAACCGTATTTGTAATTCCCCTTAAAAAGTCCCCAATGATATCCAGGGGTGCATAAGCTCCACCCATCCTGATGGAGGGATAGCCGAGACTTGCAGCAATCATGCCTATCTGACGGGCTGCAGCAGAAAACCTATTAAACTCCATACCCAGCCTAACCCATGTAGCCATTGCCTGCCTGGGTGTAGCTAAATTATCACATGCTCTCGGCAAGACCTTTTCAGTGACAAACTTTACTGGATCTTCAATCAGCTCATCGTATTCATCTGGTTCCATGAAAGTGCCACCAACAAACTGCGGCGTAGCATTTACATCAGTTTCATTGCCCGGATATCTATAGTATTTGTCTCCAAGGACGTCATGCATAGGTCCTGAAATGAAGGTAGTCCCTGCAGCTACTTCCGGAAATTCTGAAAAGGCCACACTAAATACTCGCCCATCAAGCCCCGGGATGGAGCCCGAAGGCCAATCGAAAGGAAAATCCCTTAAGAACTTTTCTACGGCTTTTATGGCTTTATCGTAGTCATAACAAAATTCTTGCTGAGTGATACCTGCATATGCAGGGATTATATCTCCGCCTACTCCTCTAAGCGGAACCCTGTCCGGTTCCTCAAGATTCATAGCCGCTTCTATCCGCGCAAGACGCTCCTTCGCC
>NZ_JAFFJA010000007.1 GCF_021991635.1 Tepidanaerobacter sp. GT38 | reverse complement strand
CCAACATCATATCGGGTTTCACGCTATGGTTCAACTTTTTTACTGTCGCATTTAATTTTACAATTAACCCTAATTCTCACTAATATAAATCAGCATTTATTGTATTGTGTAACCGCCTTTAACCAGAAGTACCACATTGTTGGTTTCAGCTTTTACGCCTCTGCCGTCATCTCTGGGCACAATTAGCAGGTGATTCTGGCTTACCTTTTCTCCATTTGTAATATCCTTACCCGCTGTTACATCTGCCAGCCCACCAGTTCCACGGTCAACTACGGAGGCAATTCCGCTTCTTAAAATTATCTCTGTGCCCTTATCGCCAATTAGTAGTCGGCCCTGCTCCATATATACTATTTCAAAGCTTGCGGAACTGCCGCCGGATTTAGAATCCACATACTGCTTGAGATTGTATAATACTTTATCAACGTAGCTCTTAGTAACAATTGGATCACTTTCTGAGCCCGGTTCCGATATATCAGCATTCGCACTTACAGCAAAGAAAGCAAAAACCGCCACAGCCAATATCGTCATAAAAAGCTTCAATAGTTTACTCATACATCACACTCCTTAGACTTTTTCCGAGCCTTTTAAGTATTCGACGCAGAACTTTAATTTTCCTTGTATAAAGCTTTTTTATAATTACAGTAAAAGGTTATATCTTTCCGGTTCTGAGAATTGAAACGATCAGCCAAAGCCCCAGCAAACACGCAGTTACAAAGCCTAAAATCCCAAAAAAGGGGTAATTAAAAAGAAAAGGGCCGACATCAGCTTGTATTATGAGAGAAGAACCTATTATCAGTGATGCAACTATCATGCTAAAAACCAAACGGTTTATCATTTTATTAAGTTCCAGCAAAACTTTTTCAATGCCTTTAGTTTCTAAATCCAGCTTTATGCTGTCAGTTTTACTCCGCTTATACAAACCGCTTATAAGCTTTGGTATAAGGGTTAGAGATTTGTTGAATTCTCCTAGATTGTTTAATGCTTCTTTAAATAAATGTTCTGGGGCATATCGATCCCTTAACATCTTCTTCACAAAAGGCTTTGCTACTTCGAAGAAATTAAAATCCGGATCAAGTTCAACAACTACGCCTTCCATTGTTATAAGGCTCTTCAATAACATGGCGAAATTAGATGGCAACACGATTTTGTATTTAGCAACTATTGCCAATACTTCATTTAGGAGTTTGGATATTTTTACGTGTTTTAAGGTCTTTCCGTAATATCGTTCTATCAAATCTTCCACATCAAGCTGAATTTCCGATGGGCTTAAGTCATTGTCTAATTGACTAAGTTCTAACAATACTTTTACTATTTTTTCTGTATCCTTATTAATAACACCAATTATTAAATCTGCCAGTTTGTACTTGGTATATTTGTCTATGCGCCCCATCAAGCCAAAGTCAATAAAAGCTATTTTTCCGTCAGTCTTAATTAAAATATTGCCCGGATGAGGATCTGCATGGAAAAATCCGTGAACGAAGATTTGTTTTAATATGGCTTTAGCACTATCTTCTGCTATTTTGCTTATATCAAGGCCCAGCTCAGCTATTTTGTTTAACTGGGTGATCTTATAGCCCTGGATATACTCAATCGTAAGCACCTTCTGAGTTGTAGCTTCCCAAAAAACTTTGGGCACATATACGGTATTGTCTCCTTCAAAGTTTTGTCGAAATCTGTCGATATTGAACCCTTCTCGAGTGAAATCCAACTCTTTGTGCATCGCCTCTGCAAATTCTTCAACTTTAGCCACCAGATCATACGCACGCATTTCCGGGATATGTTTTTCAACTAGCCGGGTAAGGTTTAAGATTATTTCTAAATCTACAGTTATTATTTTTTCGATATCTGGTCGACGCACCTTAACTACTACTTCCTGGCCGTTTGTTAAAACTGCACGATGGACTTGACCAATAGACGCAGAAGCTAAAGGTGTTTCGTCAAAAGATTTAAAGACATCTGATAGATTGCACCCTAATTCCTCTTCTATCTGGCGCTTTACTGTTTCAAAACCAAAAGGTGCCACATCATCCTGAAGCCTTTTTAGCTCTTTTATATAGTTACTGGGGATAATATCAGGTCTTGTGCTTAAAACTTGTCCCAATTTTATAAAGGTGGGGCCTAATTCTTGAAGCATCATAACTACTTTTTGGGCCGTTGTCAACTTATCTTCAGATTTGGGACTTGGGCGGGCAGTTCCCACGGGTAAAATTATGCCGACTTTCTCTACGATATATCCAAACCCATATTTTATGAGTATATCTATTATCTGCTTGTATCGCTTGGCATGATGATACGTAGAGCTTAGTTGATTTATAAACAAATAAAACCCTCCCGGCTTTGATGACTATATTTTACCACATGGTAGTAAAAATATCTAATGCCGAGAGGATTCGCGCAGAAAAAGTTGCTGCCTTGAAACCAAGCTGTTCTGATCTTCACAGAGCTTTATGGCATATTGAAACACTCATGTGTAAAATTATTGCACAAGCCTCCAGGCTAATGTTGCTGCACCGATTACTCCTACATCAGGTCCAAGCGTGGCTTTTACTACTTTTAAACCTTCAACATTAGCTTTTAATGCTCTTTCTTGCATAATAGAAATCATGTGCTCATAAAACATATCCCACTGGTTTGTAATTCCACCGCCAATGGCAATGCAATTGGGATTAAAAGAATTCGCCATATTAGCCAGGCCCACTCCTAAATAAAAACCTTCCATATCAACTAACTCTTTGGCAAATTTATCCCCTTGCTTTGCAGCAGTAAAAACATGCTCCGCTTTAATATGGCCCTCCCTATCTACAATATCTTTGATTATAGTTTTTATGCCATTTTTTATGCCTTCTCGCGCAAACCTTGCCAGTGCCGTTCCTGAGGCATACGCCTCCCAACAACCTCTATTGCCACAACCGCATAGAGGTCCCTCAAAGTTTATCGTAGTATGGCCTATCTCTGCTGCATTTCCACTGGCACCTTTTAGGAGCTTACCGTTTACAACAACTCCGCCGCCAATGCCAGTACTGATAGTAATGTACATGAAATTTTTGATGCCTTTCCCCGAACCATAAATATTCTCTCCTAAGGCTGCCGCATTTGCGTCGTTTTCAATGGCTAACGGTACTTTAAATTCTTTGTAAAGTATATCTCGCAAAGGTACTTCAACCCATCCAGGGAGGTTTGGCGGATTTTTTATCAATCCCTTCTCTGAATCTAAAGGTCCTGGCACCCCTACTCCTATGGCAAGAATATCTTCTTTATTGATATTTGCTAGTCTTATTACATCATAGATACTTTCTATTATACGCCCGATTACCGCATCTGGCCCTTCATGAGCCAATGTGGATAAAGTGACTTTTTTTAATATTTCCCCGTCTTCATTCATCACACACGTAGCTATCTTGGTTCCGCCTAAGTCTAAACCGACAACAAGTTTAACCATTTAAAAACACCTCTTAAAAGTCATTTATCTTAATATTTATTCTACTTTGATTTTAAAATATCCTCTAATAATATAAAGCATGTAATCTTTCAATTTTCCGCTATTTGTATTATACTTGTATATGATGGATAAATTAACGTAGGGAGGTTTATTTAATGCCACTTGTAACGTCAAAAGACATGTTTAAAAAGGCATATGAAGGTAAGTATGCTATAGGAGCATTTAACGTCAACAATATGGAAATTATCCAAGGCATCGTAGAAGCAGCTGTGGAAGAAAAGTCTCCAATCATCTTACAGGTATCAGCCGGCGCCAGGAAATATGCTAGGCCCATCTATTTAAAGAAATTGGTGGAAGCCGCAATAGAAGATACCGATATACCCATAGTCCTTCACTTAGACCACGGTGAGAGCTTTGAAATTTGCAAAGCCTGTATAGATGACGGCTTTACATCAGTAATGATTGACGGTTCAAAATATCCCTTTGAACAAAACGTAGAGCTTACCAAAAAAGTAGTTGATTATGCCCATGAGCGTGGTGTTGTAGTAGAAGCTGAACTTGGCCGTCTCGCAGGTATTGAGGATGCTGTAAAAGTATCTGAAAAGGATGCCATCTTAACAGATCCTGACGAAGCAGTTGAATTTGTTGAGAGAACCGGCGTTGATTCTTTAGCTATTGCCATAGGGACAAGCCATGGGGCCTATAAGTTTAAAGGTGAACCAAAACTTGACTTCGAACGGTTAGAAAAGATATCCAATATGCTGCCCGGATTTCCCATAGTGCTACACGGTGCCTCTTCAGTGCCTAGAGAATTTGTAGACCTCTGCAACAAATATGGCGGGCAGATTCCTAATGCCCAGGGTGTACCTGAAGACATGCTAAGAAAGGCCGCTTCAATGGGAGTTTGTAAAATTAACATTGATACTGATTTACGCCTTGCCATGACAGCTTCAGTGAGAAAGTATATGGTTGAAAATCCATCAGAATTCGATCCAAGAAAATACCTAGGTCCTGCCAGAGAGGCTATAAAACAGATGGTAATACATAAAATACGAAATGTTTTGGGCTCAAGTGGAAAGGCATAAATCTCCCATAATCACTTGCACAAAAAACAATTTTATATTTTATTGTCTAAAGCTCGCATTCTTGTTGAAGCGAGCTTTTTGCTTGTCTAATTCTTTTAGTATTACATTAAAGGATTTGTCATATTTATATAGAACATTTATATACAATATATGGTAAGCTAAAGAATTTGAGGAGGATCAATTTTGAAAAAAGCTACTGTAATTATACTAGTATCTGTATTAATCGTTTTTGCTTTTTGGGGTTTAAAAAACTATTTTGGTGCTCCTTTGGATTTGGCAGCACCTGATGTAGAAACAAAGGAAGAGGAACAGGAATACTTACCGCCTGAGCGGAACATTTACGATATTAAGGCAATTTTTGACGGCCAAAACAAGTTTCAAGTAGAAATGAATTTTACCTACGTAAATAACACATTAGATACTCAACAGGAACTTTATTTTCACCTTTACCCTAACATGTTTTCAAGTTCAAAGCGCATCCCTTTTTTTAAGGCAGATTTTTATAGGGCCTTTCCCCAGGGCTTTAGTTTAGGCGGTTTAGCTATAAAGGAAGTAAAACAGGACGGTAAGGATGTCGCTTGGTCTATGACTCAAGAAGACCAAATCCTTCATGTTCCCTTAGGGAATCCTGTAAATTCGAAAGAAATATCAAATATCTACATGCAGTTTGAGCTTATAGTTCCAAAAGCCCGGTTTCGTTTCGGGTACCAAACCTTCGGCGATGACAAGATGACCATGTCACTTGGCAATTGGTATCCTATTTTGGCTGTATATAAAGATGGCAAATGGAGCCTTGATAACCACCAGGCTGTAGGTGACTGCACTTACAGCGATATTGCCGATTACACTGTAAGTTTTACAGTCCCCAGTGATGACTTTACTGTAGCTGCTTCAGGAGTCTTAAAAGAAAGCTATTTAAGCAGCGAAGGCTATGTGTATGTGTACTCCATTGACAAAATACGGGATTTTGCTGCTGCTATCAGTAACAATTATGAAACTGCCAGTGAAGTGATAGATGGGATTAAAATTACATCCTATTTCCACCCAGAAGACAAGCGCGGTGGCTTTATGGCCTTAAACGTGGCAAAATATGCTCTGGGAATTTTTAATGAGGCTTTTGGCAAATATCCTTATCCTGAACTTAAAATCGCTGAGGCTAACTACTACCCTGGAGGCATGGAGTTTCCTACTTTTATAATGATGGACTCTGCCAAATATAAGGAAGACAATCTCTCAAATACTTCCCTTGAGAGGTCTGCTGCCCATGAAGTTGCCCATCAGTGGTGGTACAATTTGGTGGGAAATGACCAAATAAATGAACCTTGGCTAGATGAAGGAATCACGGAGTTTTCCACTGCATACTATTTTGAAAAGCGGTATGGGGAACCTGGAAGGGAATCGTATTTTAGCAGGCAGGTAGATACTACAGTAAATTTTATAAAAAATAATCCCAGGCACATGTTAGACCCGCTTCATCTTTTTAAAAGTCACAGCGAGTACTTTGCGGAAGTCTACGTATCCGGGGTGTTGTTTTATGAAGATATGCGCAGCCGAATCGGTGAAGAAAACTTGCTTGACTTTTTTAGGTCATATTTAGAAACTTTTATGTACAAAAACGTCAGCCTAGAAGAGTTTAAAAAGTTTCTTAAGGACAAAAATTATGAAGCTCTCGATGAGAGCTTCTATAACAAGTGGTTTAATCCTTAATTATAACCGGGGTGCCCTGAGGTATGTTGTTGTACAGCCAAAGGGCATCTTCTATTGCAAGACGTATGCAGCCGTGGGAAGCTTTCTGGCCGAGCTTGGCAGCTTCCTCTTCTATAATGTTTCGATTTTCATCAAAGGGAACGCTGTGAAAAAGATAATTGTTGTTGAACCTTACCCAATAGTAAGCACCTTGTCCGTATTTGGGGCTAAAGAATGATTCTCCGCGTTCACCTATGCGGTATAACCCTTTAGGTGTAAAGTAGTTGTTGTCATCAAGACCCGATGAGCACAAAAACGTTTTGATTAAGGCATTATCTTCGTAAATATATACTTTTTGCTGACTTAAAGCAACTACAATCCCATACTTTTCATTAAGCTCAACTGTTTTTAAGAGCTTTGTGGGCACAAAACCTCTTATATCCCTCATGCTCCTGTAATCCCATGTAGAAATCTCAGAGTAGCCATTTTCGAGATTTTGTATGACATCTACATGCATAAGCTTGCCGTACACTATGCCGATACTCTTGGAATCATCTGCCGGTGATTCTTTAATGTCTACTGGTGTTATTTCACTTACATCTAAAACCGTCATGCTCCGTGGAAACACCATTTCTTCCTCCTCGCTTTCAGGCTGAGGTTTAGCACTTTCCTCATCGATGATTTCATTACTGACCGGCACCTTTTCTTCTATTATATTTATATCCTGCTCCTGTTCTCCTGCAACCAGTGGCAGTAAAGGAAAAATTAAAATTAAAACCGCTACAAACAAAACAGATTTTATGAAATTCACCAAAAACTCTCCTTGCTGTCAAATTCGGACAAATATTTTACTTTACTTAAATAATACCATACTTGTCCACATTTTTCAGCAAGTTTTAACTGGAAACCTAAAAAATTAAATAATACCCAAAAACAATATGCTTGAGATTCCTATACTTAAAAAGTTGACTAAATCATTGTTTACAAAGCTAAAGCCCCTTACCAATACATTGGGCTTGCCGTTACATTCTCTTTTTTCCGTTTCCCCTTCAAGTTCTTTTGAGTAATAAACGCCCTGCACCGTAGCACCTAAAATAGAATCGATTATTGAGCCGAAAAATCCGCCCAAAGTTACCAATTGAAAGGTCTGTATGTACTCAAAACCCAATTCCCCTACGTTTAAAAAGAAAAAACCAAAAGCTGCAAATACACCAATCAGCATGGAACCTGCTAAAGCAGAAAAAGTTCCAAAAAGACTTATTGCTCCTGAAGTGCCCTTTTCTACCCGCTTAAAGGTTCTAAGTGAAATAGGGTCTTTTTTGTTTAATATGCCTAATTCCGTTGCCCAGGTATCTGCATTGGCAGCAGCAAAAGAAATACCCAGAAAAACCAGATAAGCTGGATTTTTAGTCAAGTAATATAAAATGGAGTGAATCAGGCCAACACCGCCATTTGCAAATACCTGCATAATGTCCCTGCGGCCTGTCTTATCAAATTGAATGGCCACCTTTTTCTTTTTGTCTTTTTTAAAATGGCTAAGAAAGCTTGAAGATAGAAAAAAAACTACCATCATTAGGGAACCGAAAATGCCTGAAGTGGCATACATCAGGGTACCCATTAAAGTAGCGCCAACAGAGCCGTCTAGTGTGAGAGATTCCTTCCGATAGGCAGCATATGCGATAAAAAAACTTATGACAAATCCAATACAGGCCATATAAGCAAACAAAAATACGGGGCTGTCTTTTAAAAGAAAATAGGCAATCAAAGTAGAAAATATGGGAACTGTCAAATTATCAAAACCGAAAGGTGTAAAAGCCTCAGTTAAAGCCGACAGAACTGCAATTATAAAGCTCATTCGCAAAGTATTGACTTCAAAACCAATGAAAATTCCTAAAATTATTGCCGAGACAGCAAAAGCAAAGCAAAACATCGCAACAGAACCTTCAATGCTTTTTTCGTTACCAAAGATTTTATATTTTTTCAGTCCGAAGTTTTGTCCAACTACGGCAGCAAATCCATCACCGTAGCCCATTATTAAAGTACCAAGTAATCCCAGATGTCTTAAATCTTGTCCAAGAAAGCCACCTTTCCAAGTAAGCAAAATCAAAACAATAAGTGAAATAGGGAAATAAACGGTACCTAAATCGGAACTGTCTTTACCCCTTTCAATACTTTTTATCAAATCTTTTTTATAAGAATAATAATTTAAGAAAACGAAAATAATTGGTGGGACAAGGGCGTAGCGCATATCTTTAATTAAAAGCATAGCCACTAGCCACCAATGGGATACCCCAATATGTACAAACTTTCGAGTAAATTCTGTATTAAAACTTCCCAGTTTTCTAATTAGTTCTGAAATAACGAGCACAATTGCAACAAAAAAGATAGATATAATCACACCGGCCATATCGCCAAACACGCAAACACCCTCCTAAACGAAATAAAAACTCTTTTTCTATTCTATAAAATTTGCCCAGATATAGCAATAATCTGCTTAATACAAAGTGCTATTTAATCTATCAAATCCAAACCATATGTCATCAATATAAAAGGCTTTGCAGATTTTGTCTACAAAGCCCTTATCAATATACCTATTCCTCGGCGTGCACGTTGTCATTTATCCACTTAACCGCTTTTCTCATACGCTCCACGGTTTTTTCACGGCCCAGCAATACAATGATATGGAACAAACCAGGGCCTATTGTCCTGCCGGTGATAGCAAGTCGAGTAGGATGAATTATTTCCGCTGCTTTTAAACCTAGCTCTTCTGTAATATTCCTAAAGGTAGCTTCGGTTGTTTCGAGAGTGAAATCTCCTAACTTCTCCAGCGCATCTGCCCCTAGTGTCAAAAGTTTTGCAGCATTTTCTTTGGCGAAATGTTTTCTGACACCCTTTTCTTCATATTCCGTCACATCTTTAAAGAAAAAGGCTATGCTTTCTGCCAACTCGTCCAAGGTTTTAGATCTATCCCTTGAAATATCAACAATTTCCCTGATATAGTCAAATTTTTCTTTAGCCTCTTCTTCTGTAACAATTCCTTTTTTAATCATAAAAGGTATTGTCTCTTCCGTAACAAAATTCACGTCTAATTCTCGCATATAGTGACCATTTATCCATGTTAGTTTTTTTACATCATATATTGCTGCAGTTTTGTTTACCCGTTCTAAGGTAAACTCTTTTATGGCCTTGTCAATTTCAAAAATTTCTTCAGTGCCTTCCGGTGACCATCCAAGTAAAGTCAGGTAATTGATTATAGCCTTTGCAAGGTAACCCTGATCTTTAAACTCCTCCACCGATGTGGCGCCATGGCGCTTGCTAAGCTTGCTGCGGTCAGGTGCAAGTATCATGGGCACATGAGCAAATTTAGGTATGTCATAGCCTAAAGCTCTATATGCCTGAATCTGTTTAGGTGTGTTTGAAAGATGTTCTTCTGCGCGGATAATATGAGTAATCTTCATGGCATTGTCATCTACCACGCAGGCAAAATTGTAAGTGGGAATTCCGTTTGATTTTACAATTATAAAATCATCTAATACAGAGTTTTCAAAAACCACCTTGCCACGAATTAAGTCATCTACTTCTGTGTAACCTTCTTCAGGCATTTTAAGCCTTATGGTAGGCTTTCTGCCCTCTGCTTCAAATTTTTCCCTTTGCTCCGGTGTAAGGTTTCGACAACAGCCATCGTACTTTGGAGGCTTGCCGGCTTTCAAAGCCGCTTCTCTGCGCTGTGCAAGCTCTTCTGGAGTACAGTAACAGTAGTAAGCTTTTCCTTCAACTAAAAGCCTATCTACTTCCTTTTTGTAGAGCTCAAGTCTTTGAGACTGAAAATACGGTCCAAAATCTCCTCCTTTTTCTGGACCTTCGTCCCAGTCGATGCCCAACCACTTCAACGACCGTACTATCTGAGCTGCAGATTCTTCAGTAGATCGCTCAGTATCAGTATCTTCTATTCTTAAAACAAATGTTCCATTATTGTGTCTGGCAAAAAGCAAGTTAAAAAGGGCTGTTCGCGCACCACCGATATGAAGACTGCCCGTAGGACTTGGTGCAAATCTTACTCGAACCTTCTCTGACATCCAAAAAACACTCCTATGCTTTAAATTATGTAAATAAAACCTGAATTTAGTATAGCACTAAGAATTCTGCTTTACAAGCCAAAACTATTTTGTCCAAAAATGATTTACAAGATCATAGGCTTTCAACAATGAAATATTGTTTTTATTAGCAAGCATTTTCATATCTTCGTATTCTGGCGTGACTCTTACCACCTCATTGCCGATTTTGGCCACTTTAACTCTAATATCTCCAAAGGGCGTAGTTACCTTTTCTATTACCCTAAAAAGTTTTACGCGACCTGCCTCCAATTCTCTGACACCTAATGTTGTAGTTTCTCTCAGCAAGGTCTCTATTAAATATTGCTTTTTATCAGGTGGACAAAGACAGGTTATTTTTACCGCTGGTCTGCTCTTTTTCATTATAACAGGCGTAAAAAAAACATCTAAAGCACCTTTGTGAAAAAGCCTTTCCATGACATGATCATAGAGCTCCGGATTCATGTCGTCCACATTGGCTTCCAAAATTGCCACTTTATCATGGTCTAAACCAGCCTTATGTGTATCTTCACTTATATCGCTGGAATTTATTAAAACAGTTCTTAAGACATTTGGAGACTTTCGCTGTGCTTTGCCCAAACCGTAACCGATTTTTTCCGGAATTCCGGCAGGCATTGTGCCAAATTTTTCTACAAATGTATTTAATATCAGCGCTCCGGTAGGTGTGGTGAATTCTCCAGGTTCATCTCCCGAGTATATCGGTATGCCTTTTAAAAGTTCTAAAGCAGCCGGTGCAGGAACAGGCAATGTGCCGTGGGCACATTTTACCGTCCCATATCCTACGTTAATAGAAGACGCAAATACACGACATGGTTTTAGCATGTCCATAAGTATACATGCTCCTACTATATCTACTATTGAATCTACTGCACCTACTTCGTGAAAGTGGATTTCATAGGGAGATTTGCCGTGAATTTTGCCTTCTGCTTCTGCCAATTTGTAGAAGGCCTCTTTGCTCTTTTGTTTTACGTTTTGGGCAAGCTCGCTCTTGTCTATTATTTCATAGATTTCTTTTAAGCCTCTGTGAGGATGGTGTTCATGGGTGTTTACGGTAACATCGGTTCCTGTTATGCCGTTTTTTATGGATTTTTGGATTTTTATTTCGTAGTCTGTTAAGGGAAGTAGTCTAAGCTGTTTTAGGAATTCTTCCTGGTCTAATCCCAGGTCAATCATGGCACCTAGAAACATGTCTCCGCTTATACCGGAAAAGCAGTCCAGGTATAAAATGGTTTTTTCTGTAGATGTATTTATGATGCTCACTCCCTTTACTTGGTTATAGCCGGTTTATCAGATGGGCTACATAAGCAGCACCAAAACCGTTGTCTATGTTTACCACCGATATACCGCCGGCACAACTGTTTAACATTGATAGTAAGGCAGCGAGGCCTTTAAAGTTTGCGCCGTATCCAACGCTGGTAGGCACTGCTATGACGGGTTTGTCTACTAAGCCTCCAACTACGCTGGCAAGGGCCCCCTCCATGCCGGCAAC
The DNA here is from genome assembly GCF_021991635.1 of Tepidanaerobacter sp. GT38. Classification (GTDB taxonomy): domain Bacteria; phylum Bacillota; class Thermosediminibacteria; order Thermosediminibacterales; family Tepidanaerobacteraceae; genus DTU063. The sequence goes on along the minus strand of NZ_JAFFJA010000007.1, from coordinate 12,790 downwards.
AACAATGATGACTCTTGCCTGCTGCAATACTTTCATGTTCATAAGTAATCGATGAATTCCCGCAACTCCTACGTCATAAAGCCTTTCTACGGGATTTCCGAATAGTTCTGCCGTTACAGCAGCTTCTTCTACCACCGGTATGTCAGAGGTGCCAGCAGTTACTACTGCAATTGTGCCTTTGTTTTTTTGCACTTTTTCTCTCTGAACCGCAAAGATTCTTGCAGTATCATAGTATACTGCATCAGGTGCAATTTCCTTCACTTTGTTAAAGGTATCTAAATCTACCCGTGTACCCATTACATTGCTGCCGTTTTTGAGCATGTGTTTTGTTATTTCTACTACCTGAGATGGTGTCTTACCTTCGCAGTATATCACTTCAGGCACGCCTCGCCTTAGACTTCTATGGTTGTCTATACGAGCAAAGCCTAAGTCTTCATATGGTAAGTTTTTTAGTTGGTTTAAAACTTCATCTACTGTAACTTCTCCAGATTTTAGTTTTTCAAGCAATAGTCTTAGTCTTTCCAAGACGCCATTTCCTCCTCTTTTAACTGCTCATTCATGCTGCCAGTCCTGTATCCTGATAAATCTAAAGTTATGTATGTAAAGCCTATATTCTTAAATTTTTGTGTTATTTCATTGCGAAAGGTCTCGTCGAAAAATTTATCTATTTCCTGTGGCAAAACCTCTATTCTGGCTAGGTCCCCATGGCTTCTCACTCGAAATTGGTAAAAACCATTTTGCCTCAAAATATCCTCAGCTTGAGATACTCTTTTTAGCTTTTCAGAAGTAATTTTTTCTCCATAGGGAAATCTTGAAAAAAGACATGCATATGAAGGCTTATTCCATGTAGGAAGGCCCATTTCTTTTGAAAGCTCCCGTATTTCATCTTTAGTCAAGCCCGCATCTTTTAACGGACTTAAAACGCCAAGTTCTCTTACGGCCCTCATACCGGGTCTAAAATCATCTTTATCGCTGAAATTAGCCCCTTCCAGCACAAAATTGTAGCCATTTTCTTTTGCAATGGCAATAAACTTGTTGAATATTTGTTTTTTGCAAAAGTAACACCTTTCTGGCGGATTGTCTGAAATATAAGGGTCATCCAGTTCGTTTAATTCTATTATAATTTGCCTTGCATTTAAAAAATTTGCCAAGCTCTGTGATTCTTCAAATTCTCTTTCAGTAATGGCTTGGGAACGAGCAGTTACTGCTAAAACGTTATCTGTGCCAAGCTCATCAATACAAACTTTCAGCAAAAATGTGCTGTCAACTCCTCCTGAAAAAGCAACAACTACCTTCTTTAATGACTTGATATTTTGCTTAAGATTAGAAAGTTTTTGTTCTAACATAGACTCACCTCAAAATAAAAAAATATGCGCTCAATGTAAAGCCTCAAATTTGTTAGATGCTTATTGCCTGTGAAAATTCTTGAACAAGCCTGTCCCTTAAGTGGCCATACCGCCTAAGGGATTTATTGTTTTGTATAGCAATTGTCAACGCTTCTTTTGTGCCAACCAACACCATCAATTTTTTGGCTCGTGTTACTGCAGTGTACAAGAGATTTCGCTGCAGCATCACGTAGTGCTGTGTTGTAATCGGCATTATTACTATTGGAAACTCACTGCCTTGGCTCTTATGCACCGATATCGCATAAGCAAGACTGAGTTCCTCCATTTCCTGAGCCTGATAAACTACTTCCCGCTCCTGCCAAGCATCAGCAAATGTTACCAAAACTCGACCTTCCTCATCAATTTTGGTAATGCGGCCTAAATCACCGTTAAACACTTCTTTTTCATAATTGTTCTTAACCTGCATGACTTTATCGCCTTCACGAAAAATATGAGAGCGAAAGTGTAGTTCTTTTTTATGGGGCTCAAGAGGATTTAGCAAAGCTTGTAAGCTTTCATTCAGATTGTATACACCAAGTAAGCCCTTTTTCATCGGTGTCAATACCTGTATATCCTCTATGGGATCAAGATTTTGATACCGGGGCAGTCGAGTTTTCACCAGGTCTAAAACCGTCTGCAAAATATCTTTTGGTAAAAGGACTTGTTCAAAAAAGAAGTCTTTATTTTTCACGTTTAGATATGGAAAATAGCCTTTGTTTATTCTGTGGGCATTTACTACAATCATGCTCTCCTTAGCCTGCCTGAATATCTCATCTAGGACAACTACCGGCAGTTGCTCACTTTCGATAATTTCCCTCAACACACTGCCGGGCCCAACTGAAGGCAGTTGATCTTTATCACCTACTAAAATTAGCCTGGCTCCCAGTCTTACCGCAGAAACCAGGTGGTACATAAGTATGATATCAACCATAGATACCTCATCTATGATAATCACATCTTCGGCTAGGGGATTATCCATGTCCTTACCAAAAGCTAAACTGCCTTCTTCATAGGCACTATATTCCAACAGTCTGTGAATGGTTTTCGCTTCCATGCCTGTAGCTTCCGCCATGCGTTTTGCTGCGCGCCCTGTAGGAGCGGCTAATGCAACTTTTAAATCATGTCCTTTAAAAAATTCCAGCAGGCTTTGTATTGTAGTTGTCTTGCCTGTTCCCGGTCCCCCTGTAATTATCAGCACACCATGTTCGGCGGCTTTTTCCAGGGCCTCCCTTTGACGTTTAGCAAGTTTTATATTGCAGCGTTCTTCAATTTTATCTATGTCTTCCTCGGAAATGTCTAAAGGTTTGTCTACCATAGCCGCCAATAAAAATAGCCTGCGAGCCACTGCATTTTCCGAGTAGTAAAAGGCAGCCAAATACACATCTTCCCTGCCCCATGCCCTATCAACTACTATGTCCTCTTTTTCTTCAAGGGCTAAAAAAGCTTGCTCCAAAGGCTCTTTTTTTACATTTAAAAGCTGTGAGGCTTTATACAACAGCTCCTCGGCAGGAAGGTAAACATGGCCTTCATCAGCTGATTTATACATGGTATATTTTAAGCCGGCACAAAGTCGCTCAATAGAGTCCCTTGCTATCCCCATACTTTGAGCAATGCGGTCAGCCGTCTTAAAGCCAATACCGTACACCTCGTCAGCTAACCGATAGGGATTTTCCTTTAAAACTTCAATAGATTTATCTTTGTAATTCTTGTATATTTTAACCCCAACACTTGGACCAATGCCATATTGCTGGAGAAACAGCATGATTTCTCGTGTTGCCTGTTGCTGGCTGAAGGATTCCATTATCATTTCGAGTTTTTTATTTCCGATGCCGGGAATCTTTAAAAGCTCCTCAGGTGAAGTAGCCAAAACTTCCAGGGATTTGTCGCCAAACAACTCTACAATCTTTTTTGCAGTTGCAGGCCCTATGCCGCGAATTACCCCAGAAGCCAAGTAATTTTCTATTTCTTTTACTGTAGCCGGCATCAGCGTCTCATAGCAGTCTACTTTAAACTGATAACCGTACTCCTTGTGCATTGTCCAAATTCCCTTAAGCTTTACAACCTCTCCAACTTCAAGGGAATGAAAGTAACCCACCACCGTTACCAAATCTTCATGGTCTTTTACCAAAAGCTTTACCACCGCAAAGCCGTTTTCTTGGTTATAATATGTAATTTTCTCAACGGTGCCCTCCAGTTCTACCATATAAAGCACCTCTAGTTGCGTTGTCTTTCGGTTTATTCTAACATTTTTTAAATATACCTGCAACTTGTACCTTTCTAAATCTTATATTTGTCGACATATATTGGATTTTAAAAATAAAGGAACTGGGGCTTTTATGTAGAATTATATTAGTTCGAGCATTATGTGGACAATCCCTACTAAACGATGTGGAGGAAATTATGAGTGCAAAATCTGCTACATATACGGCAATTTTTATCCTGTTCTTTATAATTCTCATCTCCTGTCTTTTCTTTTTTATAAACTTCTACACAGTGTCACCATTGCCAGAAGATGTGCCTGTTTTGATTATTGAAAATACAGTAATTGCTGAAGAAACACCTTTTATAATAGAGAACGATCAGGTTTTATTATCATACAATATTATAAAAGAATATCTAGATCCTTACATTTTTTGGGATGTGGCCGAAAATAAGATTACCATTACAACAGTTGATAAAACAGTGCGGCTTGCAACGGAAAGTTTAACCGCTATGATAAATAATAAACCGGTGGAAATATCTTTTCCCGCAAAAAATATAACTACACAGCCCTACATACCCATTGATTTTTTAGAGGATCTGTATGACATACAAGTCAAGGCAATCAGCGATAAAAATCGAGTAATTATCGATAAGAAACTTTCAGGCCGCAAAATGGGTACAATAACATCAAAGGAAATAACTGTGAAGCTTTCGCCTTCATGGTTTTCAGCTGCTGTAGCTAAACTAACAAAAAGCGATACCGTTACAGTATATTCTCTTGAAGATGGCTGGTTTCAGGTCAGAACTGATGAGGGTTTGATAGGCTACGTCCCTGATCAAAAACTGGAGGTTTTTGAAATGCCGACAAAACCCGTTAATGAGCCAAGGCCAAAGCGACACGTTTCCGGCCTCGGAAAGCTTAACATGGTGTGGGATTATATCCACAGAGTAACACCAGATATGAGTAGGGAAAAACCGCCAGCCGGCCTTGACATTATTTCACCCACCTGGTTCTCAATAGTTGATGGCCAGGGCACCATAGAGAGTAAGGCTGATATATCTTATGTCAAGTGGGCCCACAACAACAACTTGGCTGTTTGGGCACTGATTAACAACAATTTTGACCCGGATATCACCCATGAATTTTTATCTAGTTCAGAAACGCGGGACAAAATCATTCGACAGATTTTGATGTATGCAGAACTATTTCAACTGGACGGCATAAATATAGATTTTGAAAATGTATACCTAAAAGATAAGGACCTTTTGGTCCAGTTTGTTCGTGAACTTACACCCATACTTCACGAAGCGGGAATTGCAGTCTCCATGGATGTCACAGTAAAATCTACTAGTCCCAATTGGTCAATGTGTTATGACAGAAAAGAATTGGGTAAAGTTGTAGATTATATTATTTTAATGGCTTATGATGAACATTGGGCTACAAGTCCCGTCAGCGGCTCTGTAGCCTCCATAGGCTGGGTGGAGCGGGGTATTGTGACCCTTTTAGAAGATGTGCCCGCCGAAAAGGTCATACTGGGTTTGCCTTTTTACACTCGCGAATGGGAAGAAACACCTACAGCAAACGGGAGCATTGCTGTAAAATCTCGAGCATTATCCATGTCTCAAGTAAAACAAATTCTCAAGGAAAATGACACCCGCATGAGCTGGGATGAAAAAGCAGGGCAAAATTTTGCCTATTATACAAAAGGAGATTCGGTCTTTAAAATATGGCTGGAAGATGAAAAATCTATCCAGCTAAAAACTGCCCTTGTAAAAAAATATGATTTAGCCGGAACCGCAGCCTGGCGTAAGGGCTTTGAAGAACCAGTCATATGGGAAGTGCTGTATAACGAATTAAAACTGCCGTCTAAAATTTAATTGTCCAGGTTCATATTTGGGCGAAACATCACGACTTTGTTTCGCCCTTTCTGCTTTGCGCCAAATATCATAGCTCTATCAGCTTTATTGACTAAATCTTCTACTGTTTGAGCATCAGTTGGGTATGATGCGATACCTGCACTTATTGTTATATAAATGTTTTTATTGCCGACCCTAGCCAAAGGCGTGTTTTCTATAACTCCTCTAATGCGTTCAGCTATTTTCACGGCATCAAAAGCTTGGATACCCGGCAGTATTATCAAAAACTCTTCGCCACCGTATCGACCTATTATATCCTTATCCCTTACGTTTTTCTTTAAGATACCTGCTAAATTTTTAAGTATAGTATCGCCTATAATATGGCCATACATATCATTGTATGTTTTAAAGCGGTCAACATCGATCATAATAAGGCTGAAAAATCCACCTGTCGTTTTGACACTTTCCATCTGCCTCTCAAGTTCCGAGTATAAATACGCATAGTTATAAAGCCCTGTTAGGCCGTCACATATAGCCCTTTGAGTGGTTCGGCTAAAGAGCTGTGCATTTTTCATGGCAACGGCTGCTTGACTTGCCAAAATCCACAACAATGTCAGATGTTTTTGGCGATAGACATTATTTTTCCTACAAGTGAGCACAATGCCCCCTATTAGCTCTTTATTGATTACAAAGGGCACCGCTATTAGTGACTTGGCATTAGGAGGGCAAATGGACATCTCTCTAAGTTTTGGGTATTTGTGGCAATTGTTGATAATTTGTCCTTTTGTAAAAAAACTAAATCCAGCTACTTCTTGGCCCGGTTTTAGCTTTAACTTGTTAAAATATTCATCAGAATAACCTTCATAAATGGCTGGAACCAACCAGCCATTTTGATAAACATAAAGACATGCAGAATCCCAGGGAGCAATGTTTTGGATAGAGTCAAGTACAATATCCATTACCTTTTCTACATCTAAAATTGATGTAATGGTAACTGACATATTATATAAGGCTGCTAATTCACGGTTGGTGTTGTTTACATTAAGATATAAGATATATATATAAACTACAGCAATATAAACAGAAAGAACTAATAGAGTTTGCAGAAAGCCGTCATTTCTGTACATAATAACTGCTGTCACGCCAAAGGGCACCGACAACAGGTAAGAAGGAAAATTCTGTGCCAAAAACTTATAAAAGTTTTTAAACACAGGTCTATGATATTTTAAGGCAAATAAACACTGAACCAAAAGATTATTTATCATAAAATATATTATAATAGCTGCACCTTGAAGTGTCATCTCATATAAGGGATGTCCCCAAGCGTATCTTTGCTTAGCATAAAAATAAATGCCTACAGCAGAAAAAAAGCTGATTATGTATTGCCCTACATTAAAAATTATCCTTTCTGCGGCATCATCATAGCCATTTTTGAATCTAATATAGATTTGACAGCCTAAAGTGCAAATTGCCTTCATCAATGCCGTCGGTACAACGCCAAATATAAAAATAGCCGAGTACACGAAACAAAATTCAATGTTAAAATGATCGTTGTTTACCTTTAAAGTTTGAAGCTCAGCAATTGTCATTAATAGTAGGAAGATTGTGTATTTTGCATTCAGTATTTCACCTGGCCCAAATTTTGGAATGCACAAAAATAAAAGCCCAAACCCCAAAGCCCCAATCAAATACATATATTTTTTGTACGACACCATCTATAAGCCCCCAATAGTCTAGTGTCTCTATTTAATTAATTTATATATTCTACGCAAATATAATAAATTCCTTTATCTTCAAAAAAATAAAAAAAGACCCTTCTTTCAGGGTCTAACCACGAAAGAAAGGGGGGCTTAAAAAGGACTAAGGGGTAAATCATTTTAGAAGAAATAGGGCTTTTACAAATCAGATTATACGACAAAATAGTAAAACTTGGTATACCTCGGTTGTCCTATTTTTCGTAGGATTTTAGACCTATTCCGACATTTTTTTTAAAAGCAGGATCTATTAATTTTATTACTTCTTTATAGTTTAAGGCTGTGCCGTTTACCAACAGCATAGCCGGTCCACTCGTATGCTTTAAAGCCTCTTGAGCGCATAATTGAAAAGGCAAGTCTGAAAGCAGTAGCAGTTTAAGACCCATATATTGCATAGATAACCTTTCAAGTATCTGAGGCGTTTGATCACTGGAACCACAATCAACTATCATAAGTTCCGCCGGTCTAATTTGTCTGCTGTAATAACTCTTAACAATTCCTTCTATTTCATCTTGGGCATTTTTAACAAAAATAACAGTTTCTATCCCTCGCCATTTTTCGCCATTATAATGCGACAAAAAATAGCTGCGGCAAAAATAAATAATTATAAAGACGACAACAATCATCATAATTGCAACAGGTTCAATGAACAGAAAATCATTCACCCATATCCCCCCAAATTATAAATTACATAAATATATTCAAAACTATAATATTCAGGAGGATATGTTTTTGTGACTAAACAAGTTTATTTTTAATAGCAAAAACTGCTACTTGAGTTCGATCCATCAAGCCTAGTTTGCGCAAAATACTGCTGACATGGTTTTTTACGGTTTTATCACTAATACCTAATTTTTGAGAAATCTCTCCATTACTCATGCCTTCAGCTATGTACTTGATAACCTCTTTTTCTCTAACCGTAAGGTTTTTTTTCATGCCCTGACCGGATACAGGCTGTGTTAAACGAGTGTATTCAGCAACTAGAGCCCGTGTTAAATTTGGTTGAATATAGGTTTCCCCGCGACTTGCACTTCTAACTGCTTCTATGAGACCATGAGGCTCAATATCTTTCAATATGTAGCCGGATATTCCTAATTTTATTAACTCTAAAAGATATTCTCTGTCATCGTAAACAGTCAAAATTACTATCTTTGAATCAATATTTTTATTTTTTAGTGCCTTTGTAACTTCAATACCGTTTAATTTAGGCATATTTATATCGAGGAGAAGCACATTAGGCTTTTTGTCCATGACCACCCGTATAGCTTCATCTCCATCAGAAGCTTCGCCAATTACTTCAATGTCTTCCTCCATTTCTAGAATTTTTCTTACTCCTTTTCTCATCAGCACATGATCATCAGCCAGAACAACAGTAATTTTACCCAAAACTCAATCCTCCTTTCAAACTAAAGGAACGCTAACAAAAATTTTAGTGCCATGCCCAGGCGTTGATTCAATATAAAAAGTGCCATTTATAAGGGCAATTCTCTCTCTTATTGTCATTATACCAAAGTGCTCTTCATCGCTGTTGTCAATATTTTTATATATGTTAAACCCTACACCATTATCAGCAATAATAAGGTTAATTTTTTGGTTGCCATACTCAATTTTTACAGTACAGTTCTTTGCTCTTGAGTGCTTACGCACATTGTTAAGGGCTTCCTGAATTATTCTATAAAGCGTCACCTCTATATCAGAATCAAGCCTTTTTATGTCCCCGAAAAATAGAAAGTCCGTCTTAATGCCTGTGTCTTCCTGAAATTCTTCACAGAGCCGCTTTGCGACTGCAAGTAGGCCTAAATCATCAAGAGATGATGGCCTTAAGTTAAAAATAATCTTCCTAAGTTCCTGAAGGCATGACCTCACAATGTATTTTAGTTGATAAAGCTCTTTTTTAGCTTCATTTAAATCTATTTCAAGGAGCCTTTCACAAATCTCCGTTTGAATAACTATATTTGCCAGGGTCTGAGCAGGACCGTCATGAATATCGCGCGCTACACGCCGACGCTCTTCTTCCTGGGCTTTTATCACCTGAGCCGCAAGATTGCGCTTCTCATTTATATCAGAAATATGCCCTGAAACGTCCTTAAGATCGCCCTTTAAAAAGCCTAATGCTACTCCCAATTGCATCATCAAATGTTCCGATTGTTTCAGGATATTTTGCATACTTCTTAAACTGCGCTCTAAATCGTCTCGTTTTTCTCTAAGTTGAAGTTCCTTTTGACATTCCAAGGAAAGTTGTATTTGTATGTTCTTCGTCTCTTCGTAAGCATCCTTTATATCTTTCTCTGAGTACTTTTCGAAATCTCGACTTACTACCATTAGCTTATACTTTGCAGCCTTTTCCTGCTTTCTAAGATCATCAACTTTCTCTATGGTTGCTTTAACCTGAACCTTTAAATCTTGCAGTTCTCTTTCTATGCGCTCACATTCCTGCCTTGAGTGCTCAAAAATATAAAAAATCTCTTTTTGCCCTGTTTCTATTGCATCAATAGTATGTTTTATCACTTCATTTAAATACTCGATATCCATGCGGCTCTTTCTAAGCATATAAACCCCCGCTTAAAAAGCAGGCAGCCTATTAAAGGCTGCTAGCTTGTTTTTTTAACGTTTCTGCTTTATCCACTCTTTCCCATGGCAATGCTAATTCTTCTCTTCCAAAATGGCCGTAGCAAGCTACCAATCTATAAATAGGCCTCTGTAAATCAAGATCGCGTATAATAGCACCTGGACGGAGATCAAAATTCTCTATTACAAGCTGCTCAATTTTTTCATCAGGCAGTATGCCGGTCCCAAAAGTATCAACCATTATAGAAACGGGCTTGGCCACACCAATAGCATATGCTACCTGAACCTCACACCTTGAAGCAAGACCTGCTGCAACGATATTTTTCGCTACATACCGTGCCGCATAGGCAGCCGAGCGGTCCACTTTTGTGGGATCTTTTCCAGATAAGGCTCCTCCACCATGACGACCGAATCCACCGTAAGTATCTACGATAATCTTGCGGCCTGTTACACCTGAATCGCCATGAGGACCACCTATTACAAACCTTCCTGTTGGGTTTACAAAGATCTGTGTATTCTTATCCAAAAGGTGCTCTGGTATTATCTTTTTAATAACCTCTTCTATAATACCCTCTTTTAATGTTGTTAGATTCACTGATGATTTATGTTGCGCAGAAACTACAATCTTGTCCACTCTTACTGGTTTCGAATCCTCATACTGGACTGTAACCTGAGTTTTCCCATCTGGTCTTAAAAATGGAAGCACTCGGGTTTTTCTTACTTGTGCAAGCCTTCTTGCAAGTTTATGAGCAAGGGAAATTGGCATAGGCATTAGTTCCGGTGTTTCATTTACAGCATACCCAAACATCATGCCCTGGTCACCGGCGCCAATTCTATCAACTATATCTACGTTATTAGAGACTTCTCTAACTTCATAGGCTTTGTCAACACCCATGGCAATATCCGGCGACTGTTCATTAATACTTGTTATTACAGCACAAGTATCACAATCAAAACCGAATTTAGCTCGAGTATACCCTATTTCTCTTATTGTCTCTCTGGTGACGTGGGGAATGTCTACATAACAATCAGTGGTAATCTCACCCATTACTAGCACCAGACCTGTAGTAACAGCTACTTCACATGCAACCCTGGCAGCAGGGTCCTTCGCCAAAATAGAATCCAGTATGGCATCGGCTACTTGGTCACATATTTTATCTGGATGGCCTTCAGTAACTGATTCTGAAGTAAATAGAAAATTTTTCCCCATTTTTTACCTCCTCTTTATTTACAAATTATTACATTCTCTATTATTAAAAATCGCGGGGACTTTGCCGCATGTCAAAGCCATTTTTCATATTTTTTAGGGCCGCTTTAATGCTATCTATAATCATCCTTTGTATAAAGGGGTGATTGTAGAGCGGTTTTATATCCATATTCAAATAAGCACAAAGGGTAGTTCTAGCAAGCTCCGTTTGCCCTATTTTAACTAAAAAATCAGCTGTAAGTTCAAGCATACGCTTTACTTTGTCCTCAAAAGGTTCTATGAGTTCTTCACTAAATCTGGAAAAAATATTTTCCATTTTTTGATAAGACATCTTCTTGAATAAATAACCTCTTGAGGATTTGCATTCTTCTGCAAAATCATAAACTCGAGGATGAGTTATAAACCAATCATTAAAAAAGCTGCTATTAAATAAATCAAATGTGTTCTCAAGACACTCTTTGTCTTGTTTTATGAAATCCAAATCATAATTTGTAAATTTGGGGGTATATGGCTTAGGCTCTACTTTCCAATCTTGTTCCAGTATATTTTTCCAAAAATAAAACTGATAGGGGATTGAATTCTTTTTTGTTTCATTTAAAAATAAAGCATCATTCATTAATAAAGTGGTGTACTCTAAATCGCACTGTTTAACAAACATATTTTTAGAAAAATCTTTTATGGAAGAGTTAAGTTCTATAGTAGATATATTAGAAATTCCCCAACAGTCTTTAATTCCTGTGTCAATACCCATGAGTAAATTCATAAAGCTCAGTTTCCGGTTTTTATAGGGATTTTTCCAAGCTATCCACAAAACACGGTTGCCTAAGCCATCTATGGAAGAGAGATAAACCTTTGAAGGACTTTTTAGCTTTTTCCAAGGCTCAAAAACTTCCATAGTAATACCGTTAAATTTCAATCTTTGGCACTCACGATAAGCAAGTTTTCGTCTCTCTTCATCTGAAATCTTGTTTTCTAATTTGCTTAAAACGTAAAGGGCTTTCCCCGACTTTATTTGCCCAAGGGCTTTTATAGCTTCTTGGGCCACTAACGGCTCATCTGTACAAGCTAAAATTTCAAAAAACAATATGGCCCTTTCGTCCTTTTGGGCTGCCAAATCCATTATGTAAGCCAGTTTCATTTCAACATCAAACTCTTCTAACTCTTCCAGGATGTAAGGAATTAAAAAGGGGTCTTTATCGATGTCAACCAGCATTTCTGTCAAAGAAATAGAAGCCATTTTATCAAAATCGTTCATTATTATGTCAAGAGGAAGTTCTCCAGCATCTATCCCGTAATGATTCAAAACTGCAAGTATACGCGCTTTAATTCGGTCAGACACAGTAGGCATTATTAGTATATCCAATAGTGGCTCAACTACACTATAATCATCGGCAAATTCTAATGCGTAACAAATAACTGGAGCTAACTCTTCGTCATTTTCTTTCAGTTTCGACAAGCAGATAGGCACAACCTGATCACTGATGCGAAATAACCTCTTCATTGCTTCGTCCATTTGGCCAATTGAATGGTCTTTGTTTTTCATGGACTCTAAATAATCTAAGATCTGTTTTTTATGTAAAAGTCGGTAATCGACTTTAGCGGCTTTTTCCTTAATTTTCTTCTGCATTGCCTGCTCCTTTCACTGCATTGCTCAAAAATAAGACCACTTCGTTTATTATATTATAATACATTCTTTTTCGCAATGTAACAACTGTTTTTGAAGTTGATCCTATATATATTATCAGAACTTACAAAAGCAGTAAAGACCTTTATGCTCGTATTTAATATATATTATATATAGGTTAATTGTAAAATTA
>NZ_JAFFJA010000006.1 GCF_021991635.1 Tepidanaerobacter sp. GT38 | reverse complement strand
TGCCTTTTTCTAAAAAGGCTTAGTTTCTTATGCCCTTTTTTAGAATAAGCTGTTAATCTTTACCATAATGTTCCATTAATTTTTTTTGTTGAATTACTTGACTTTTACCGCAGTCTTAACATTATAATAATCATCGCAAATCAAATGTATCTTTTCACCATATATATATACATCATCGATATAGCTTAGCTTGTTTAATATATCCCTTGCTTTAAATATGTCATCTACTAATATGGCAGCTATTTGCTTTTTAAAGCTTTTTATCATAACCTCCGGTTTATCACAGTAGATAATTTCACCTTGATACATAAGCCCCACCTCGTCACATCGTTCTGCCTCATCCATATAAGGTGTGCTTACAAATATAGTGGTGCCTTGGGTCTTCAGGTCAAACAAAATCTTCCAAAATTCTCGCCGTGCTACAGGGTCTACACCCGTAGTAGGCTCATCTAAAAAAAGAAACTTTGGCGTGTGAATGAGATTGCAGGAAAGTGCAAGTTTTTGCTTCATGCCTCCCGATAGCTGGTCGGCGAGTTTGTAAGAATGATTGGTAAGTTTTGCAAATTCCAAAAGCTCATTAATTTTTTTGTCCTTCACTTGATGAGGAACCTGATAGATTTCTGCATAAAACTCTAGATTCTCTCTGACTGACAAATCTCCATAAAGACTAAAGCGCTGAGGCATATACCCAATATGCTCCTTTAACTCCTCACCGCGAGATACAACATCTATGCCGCCTATTTCGATTTTACCTTCATCAGGCAACATCATAGCACACAACATTCTAATTGTAGTGGTTTTGCCTGCCCCGTCCGGACCAACCAAGCCGAAAATTGAGCCTTTATTTACTTTTAAATCCAAATTATTTACTGCAATCACATTGCCAAAGCTTTTTTTAAGTTTACTTGTTTTTATGGCAAAAGACACATTTATCCCTCCTTCAATCAATCTTGATTTCTACATCTGCGGGCATTCCGGGCTTTATTTCACCGTTTGCATTAAGAACTTTTACCGTAACTTTAAAAACCGTGTTAACTCTTTCCTTTTTTGTTTGAATATTTTTTGGAGTAAATTCAGCTTTATTGCTAATTTCAATTACCTTGCCCTTAAAAGTTCTATCCGGAAAAGAATCAACAAATACTGTTGCCTCTTGATGTAGTTTTATATGCCCTATATCAGACTCCGCGATATAAACATCTAGTCTGGTGTCTTCTGTATCCAAAACCTCTACAATAGGTACACCTAAAGTTGCCATTTCTCCCGTGTTTAAGTATTTCACACTAATCACGCCATCAATAGGTGATTTAATTGTGGTCTTGTCAAGTTGGTCCTTAGCTTGAGCCAAAGCAGTTTTTGCTTGTTCAAGCTGGGTTTCGGCAAGCTCCAGCTCTTTTGCTTTCGCATCTAATTGAGCTTGTGCAGTAGATTTTATCAATTCATAAGCAAACTTGGCTTGAGATACATTAGCACTAGCTATGGCCAAATCTTCGGCTGAGGCACCCTCCTCAAGCAAACTCAATTTTTCTTGCGCCGCCTCATACTGTGCTTTGGCCATGTCATGATTTGTTTTTACTTCATCATATTTTTGCTTGGAAATGGCGCCTTCATCAAAAAGCACTTGTATTCTATCAAGGTTTTCCTTGGCATTTTCGTAAACCGATTTGAGCTGTTCTACGGTCTTTTTTGCCTGCTCAATTTCTTGGGGCCGTGGTCCTGATTTTACTTTCTCATACTGTGATCTTGCTGCCTCATATGAACTTTGAGCTTGATTTATTTGACTTGTATTTTGTATTTTCAGATTTTCTATAGCTCTTTTGATGGCACTTACTTTTGTTTCGGCTATCTTAACATTGGCTTGTGCGAGAGTGTATTGTTTTTCTAAATTCGCATCATCTATTTTGGCAATTGCTTGGCCTTTCGTTACCGTGTCACCTTCTTTTATGTAAAACTCTTTTATAGTCCCAGGCACTTCACTTGCAACTACTACTGCATTATTTTCTACAATCCCGGAAGCCAATAAAAAATCCCCTGATTTAGTATGTTTGAGCGCAGAAGCTTCACCTTGAAACATATTTGTATAAAGTAGCACCCCCAACAATCCTAATATAATTACTGGAACAATATAATTTTTCATGTTTGATGTTTTTAGATTTTTCACTCATAGCATCTCCTTTCTGAATGAATGTTCATTCATTTATTGATAATAATATACCATCGCTCCTATATTTGTCAAGGAAAAAAATAGAACGCCTCCCATAATACTGCGGGGGCGTAATGAGAGCATAATTGATATAAACTCAGGCGCTCTTTTTGTTTACCTCAAATAGGTTAATTGCCAGGTAATATTTTATCTACATGTTCTATAAAAGAGCTAAAATCACCTAAATTATTTTGAAGTATCTTATAAACTTCCCTGTCATCTATTTCGTCATAAAAATGCACTATCCTGTTTCTGAACCTGACCATCAATTTATAAGTTGCTAAATCTTCTCTAGGTATGATATTGCCTTTATGCAAAGCTTCAAAGGTATCACGATAGGTCTTTGGAGCCCCTAGCCCCTTCCGTGATATTATATGATTTCCGATGTCTATCATCGCTTCAATGGCTACTTGCAGGTTGTACTTTGCTGAATCGAAATTTTTAAAATCAGAAGTAAATTCAGCTACAGAAAGTTGGGATAGAGTGCGCAATTTGTTTAGACATTCTTGGATAATTCTAATTTTTTCTAGCACTCGTTTTTTATCAATTTGTGCCATAGTCCTCCCTCAGTCCTTCCAGATAATCATCGTAAAATTTCTTGAGCACTATTCCGTAGTCACCGTAAATGTTAAATACCTTTTCTTTAAAATCAGCAAGCATTAATTCATCTCTGCAAAAAAGTAAATCGCCGGTATACAGTGCTTGATGACTTATATCTATAGGTGCTTTATTTAGGTTCACAAGATCTATGTCATCCCGCTCAAGTATCTGGCAAATATCGGATTCTAGCTCAAGCTCTTCGAATAACGTGACGTTTTCCTTAAACAACACCGCAAAATCCATATCGCTGCCAAAATGCTGATGCTTTGTGCCGTAAGAACCGAAAATATAAAGTGCAACTATATTTTCATTTTTTTCAGCATAAGATTTCAGCTCTTGTATCTTCATTTCTATACCCTTTAAATCTCTTTTCATAAATATCACCTGTAAAAATCAGCTTCTTCTTTCATTATATCAGAAATCTTCCAGATTTAAACAAATAAGGGGAACTTATTTCAAAATAAAAACACCCCCATAAAGAATAGGGGCGCTAGAAGAGCTTTCGTTCGATAGTTAAATAAGTTAATAAGTTAGGTGCCTGGCACCTAAAGTATCTTAGCTATTTCGTAGGCTTCGTGAACTGCGTCTATGAATTTGCGCGGGGCTACACAGTCACCGATTTTGTATAGCTCGTCAACTTTACCCTGCAGGTCATCGTAAAGACTGCCATCTGCCTCAAGGCCAGTGGCCAAGACTACCGTATCAGCATCGATATTTTCAAGATTTCCCTCTCCATCCTCAACTACAATTCCAGAAGGCCTTATTTCTTTTAATTCTAATCCTGGCATTGTTTTGATTCCCTTTTGCTCCAGTTCCTCTAAAAGGGAGCCTCTCGCCATGTAAAGCACATCATGGGCAATTTCAGGGAGCATATCTACTAATGTTATATTGTTCTTACCCTTTTCTTTCAAAAACAATGCCATTTCACAACCTACCAACCCTGCTCCTACAATTACTATACTATCTCCTACATCAGCAGTATAGTTTACCAAAAGCTCAGTAGCAAGCTTTACGTTTTTACCGTGAATTCCGGGAACTTGCGGCACTTGAGGCACTGAGCCGGTGCAAACGACTACCACATCAGGTTTGAAATTTAGCACAAAGTCCGGCGTAACCTCAGTGCCAAGTTTTATTCTTATATTGAGCTTTTCTACCTGTCTTATAAGCCACTCCAGATACCCGTCGGTCCCCTTTTTGTAAGCAGGTACTGCAGCTTCCAGCAGATGACCTCCCAGCCTGTTACTCTTTTCTACAAGTGTTACATCATGCCCTCTTTCAGCCAAAAACTTTGCAGCTGTCATTCCAGCCGGACCGCCGCCAGCTATAAGCACTTGCTTTGGTTTGGGTGTTGGTTGAAGTTGCCCCTCGTATTCACGTCCATATTGAGGATTTACACTGCAGGCAGAATATCTGGCAAAAAACACTCTATTTATGCACTGCATACAGCGAATACACGGAAGTATCTCCTCTTCTTTGCCGGCTCTTGCCTTTTTAGGCCAATAAGGGTCTGTGATAAATGGTCTACCAATTCCTATAAAATCTGTTTTTCCCTCTTGTAAAAGTCTCTCACAGTAACTTATATCTGTCAGGTTGCCATCTACTATAATTGGGATGTTTACTGTCTTTTTTACTTCATAAGCGTAATCAACAGACACGCCATCCTTCATATAAGCTGTAGGTACGAGAAGATTCATGGCATCGTAACTGCCACGGCGAAGATGCAGCGCATCAATTTTTAGCGGTTCAAGCCTTTTAACGATTTCTATGGTTTCATCCAATTCTCTACCGCCCGGGAAACCGTGATCCAATGCCAGTCCTACGATTAAAGGAAAGTCTTCTCCTACGTAGGAGCGGGCACTTTCAATACACTCTACAAGAAATCTCATTCGATTTGTAAGGCTTCCCCCATATTCATCCTGCCTATGATTCCAACAAGAAGAAAGAAATTGGTCACCTAAATATGCCAGAAAGTGAACATAAATAGCATCAAAGCCTGCCTGTTTAGCAAAGCCTGCAGCCCTCCCGTAAGACTCTACCAGTTGTTTAATTTCAGCTCTTGTAAGCTCCCGCGTTTTTATATCGGGCATCATAAGCAGAGGTATTTCAGAAGGGCCTACCGGCGGCTTTCCCTCTATAATTTCATCTGCCAATCTACCTGTGCCAGGTGAAAGCTCGATGGCTATTTTTGCCCCATACTCGTGGACTCCTTCTGTAAGCTCTGCAAAATATTTTATTTCACTGGCCGAATCAAGTGTAGGATAACCGAAAGTTGTAGGATAAGGGTCAACATCTATTTCAGCCATTACATGGGCAGTAATAATAAGACCGACACCACCTTTTGCCCTTTCCTTGTAATATTCAATATATCTTTCGGCATACTTATTACTAATAGTAAAATTGGTATGCATAGGTGATAATACAATCCGGTTTCTTAAATCTAAAGAACCTATGACTGCAGGTTCAAAGAGCTTTGGATATTTCATTTGCTGGTGCCTCCTTTGTAGCTGTATCTTTTTCAGTGTTTATTTTTCCCCATATTTTCCAAATATAAACCTGCAACCCAGAAAATATAGACTTCTATTATTTAATAAGTTAATAAGTTATTAATCAAAAATGCTGCATTTCTTAGGAATTCAACCTTGTAAAACAACTGGGCATCGCTAATGTCAATATAAATAACTTGATATGTTAATTGTGCGACTCCGCAAGATATGCTTTTTCTTCAAGTATTTGATGTAAGTTTTTTGCTGCATTAACTTTTGCACGTTGCATTAGTGACGTGTTCTTGTAAGTATTGTTTTCTATAATCTCGCTGACTGTTCTCTCAGTAAGCTTTGTATCCTCAGAAAAATTTGAAAGCACAGTAATTCCTCCCATCTTAAATCCCTTTATTACATTCCCCTGGCTGTCAGCAACGATGATATAGTATATCTTTAGTCCAAATGTATTTCTACCTACTCCTGCGCTGCAGATACCTAGCTTTTGGATTTCTTTCATTTTCTTTGCGATCCGTTTAGTCTGAGGAATTGTAAAAACCTTCTGCAAAATTATCATGACAATTATGTAAGTTACTAGAAATTTCATGGTGTTGTTCGACATACTGCTACCTCTTTTCGATTATGAGCTTACCACCTACTCTGATCTCACTAGGTGTCTTACCTTCAAGGTGCAAGTACCCTGGCAAATGTGCCTTATCAGCTCCGTCAAACTTTAAAGTAACATGGCCTAAAGTTCTGAGGTTGTGACTAGCATAATCTCCTACTGCAGTTATTTTATAAGATATACCGTCTATTTCCAAAATATCAGCCTGTTCTATCTCCCCATAGAGCTCAGATTTCTTTATTAAGACAGAATAATCAGCAAGATCACTTGTTGCATCATCATAAAAAAGAACCAGCATATCTTCTGTAAGAAAATCAAGAGCATATCTGCCTATCCCCACTATTACACTCATGAAAGATGTCATTTAGTTCATCCCCTATCTACCCAAACAAGCATTATAGTTTCATATCTTCGAAATCAAGTTATCTATATATAAATACACTTACAAGCAGTGCAATGCCTACTTCTATAGGAGATACAATAAATTTACCAATAAGCACTGCAGGAACACCCACTTCTGCTGTTTCAGATTCAGCCTCCATAAGGCTTAGTCCAACAGGAATAAAATCGCCGCCTGCCGGTTGGTGTATAGCAAATATAGCTGGAAGAGCAAAATGTGGGGGAATTCGCCCGTCTGCAATTAATGTCCCGATTATTACACCTATCGTTTGAGGTATAACTGCACCCGGCCCAAGTATAGGAGAAATAAAGGGAATTGCTGAAATAATGCCGAGTATAAGTAATCCTAAAGGTTTGTTTGCGAATGAGGAAAGGGCATCAGCTATAATATTCCCCAATCCGCTTCCTAGTACTACGCCCACAATTGCACTGACAAATACCATAAAAGGCAGGATTGTATTTATCACTATTTTTACAGATTCTCTGCCTGAGTCGACAAAAGTTGAAACTATCTTGCCAATACCCGTTGAAAATTTCATAAATATATTGGTTTTCACTTAATCTTCACCATCCTCTAGTACAATATTGTTAACATCTACTCCCGATACATATAAACCTTGTTTGATACAACTCGCAAAAGGTCCTGAGGGGCTGACAGGATTTACATTTATGGTTTAAATTTGCTTTTTTGGAAAAATACCCAAACGCAAGGTCCCACCGCAGTTAATAACTACACATGCCACTTCGTTGTCCGGAACAATGGTAAAAAAACCATCCACCGCAATACCGCCGGAAAAGATTTTTCCTTATTTTACCTCACTAGCGTAATCAGTGTGCTATAACCGAAAGTTGTGGGATAAGGGTCAATATCTATTTCAGCCATTACACGGACAGTGATAATAAGACCCACACCAACTTTTGCCCTTTCCTTGTAATATTCGATATGTTTTTCAGCATACTTATTACTAATAATAAAATCGGTATGCATATGTGATACACAATCCGGTTTGTCAAATCTAAAGAACCCTATAGTTTAGGTTCAGAAAGTTTGGAAGTTTTATGATATGTTTAAATTTAACTTGACATTAATAATAATTATTATTATAATTGAACTTAAATAGTGTTAAAATTATCCTTAATTGGACTATTAACAAAAAGGAGTTGTTACTATGCCTACTTTTGCAAATCCATTTAGCGGTAATGTTGAGCGTAAAATGTCAAAAGAAGAATTAATTCAAGCTATACGATTGAATATTGCAGCAGAGTTGGAAGCAATTTATATTTATGATGCCCACATTCAAGCAACCGATGATGAGTTTGCCAAAAAAGTCCTTGGTGATATTAGAGACGAAGAAAAAGCGCACGTTGGCGAACTGATGACACTACTCCGCCACTTAGACCCCACAGAAACTGATTTCTTTTTAGAGGGTGAAGAAGAAGTTAAAGAAATGATGGACGAATTGGGAATAAAGGCACCACCAAAACCCGGCACTACCGTAGGTAGTTTATTAAAAGAAGAATAAGTTACGGGGGAGGAAGAAAAATGGATTTTCTCGCCAGAGATACGGTCTCCTTTTCAGAGGATTTTTGGAAACAAATTGATACACAGGTTGTAGATACCGTAAAGAAAAACTTAGTTGGCCGGAGATTCTTGTCTCTATATGGGCCTTTAGGTGCGGGAACTACAAGTATTAACATCGATGAAACTACTTCCGCTGAAGAAGACAAAGACGGCGTCGTTAAAACAGTAGGACGGCGTTATGTAGAATTGCCACAATTACACGAAGATTTTGTTCTATACTGGAGAGACATTGAGCGCAGCGAGGCAACAGGGCAGCCATTGGATTTGTCAAAAGCCATAATGGCAGCACAGGCCTTGGCACAAAAAGAAGACAGGCTTATTTTCTTCGGCAGTGAATTCTTAGGTTTAGAAGGTCTCTTTACCGCAAAAGGCGCATCCAAAATTCAAAGATCCGATTGGTCCGTTGGCGATAATGCCTTTACCGATGTCATGTCTGCCATAGCCATATTTCAAAGCAAAAGCCTTATCGGCAGATACTGCCTAATCTTAAGCCCTGATATGTATTTCAAGCTGCACCGCCTGCAGCCTTCACTGGGAATGACAGAAGAAGAGCGCATTAAAAAAATGTTAAACGGCCATCTCTATAACTCCCCGGTTTTAGGCGAGCAAAAGGCAATAATGGTATGTGCAGAACCTCAATACATGGATCTTGCCATTGGCAAAGACATAGAAACCGGCTATTTAGAAACAAAAGACTTCAATCACGTATTCCGCATCGTAGAGACAGTTGCCCTTCGCATTAAATGCAAAGATGCAATAATCATCTTTGAATAAAACAGTCTCGCACAAAAGCTATAGATAAAGCACCTTCTGGCAATTACCGGAAGGTGCTTTTTAAAATCAAAGGCGGCTCATATATTAAGCTGCCCAATTTTTATTGAAGACCCTTGCTCATATTCTTAGCCAGTTTGAACTCTTCCAGTACTTCCTCGGAAGGTTCCTCTGTTAGCAGAGACACTATTATTATGGCAACACAGGATAAGACAAAGGCAGGGAGAAGCTCGTAAATGTTGAAAATGCCTCCCAAAGGTCTAACCAACAATTTCCACACAAAGACTATTATTCCGCCGGTAAGCATCCCAGCCATGGCTCCGGCCCGGGTAATCCTCTCCCAAAATAAGGAGAACAGTATCAGTGGCCCGAAGGTGGCGCCGAAACCTGCCCAAGCAAAAGACACTACTGTAAAGATGACGCTGTTTTCATCCAGGGCTATGACTATTGCAAAGAGCGAAATGACTAAAAGGGCGATTCTGGTCATGATTAATACTTGCCGGTCGGTGGCCTCCCTTTTCAGTAATCCATGGTAGATGTTCTTGGAAAAGGCCGATGCAGAAATAATCAAATATGAGTCAGCAGAACTAATTGTAGCTGCAAGAATTCCAGACATCACAACCCCCGCAAATATTGGCACAAAGAAGCTCGTGCTCATTAGGATGAAAATGTTCTCTGCCGCACTTTGAGTAAGATAGACATCAGGAAATATGACCCTACCGATGATACCTATGGCAATGGCTGCTGCCAAGGAGATGGCACACCAGATGGTAGCTATTCTCCTGGACAAGTTCAGCTCCGAAGTTTCTCGGATAGCCATAAATTTTATAAGCACTTGGGGCATGCCAAAATATCCTAATCCCCAGGATAAAGTAGATATCACCGAAAGCCAACCGTATCTGCCTGCCTCGCCGAATACTGCTTTTCCGTCTACTACTTGCTGCACTCCTTCTACCAGCTGGGGAGAAGCTATTCCAAAAAACTCAAGGAAGCCGGGAATCTGTTTTGCATTTTCTATGACCTGCGATATACCTCCTGCCGCGCTGAATCCCGATATCAATACAACCACTAATGCAAAAAACATGACGACTCCCTGCATAAAATCTGAAGCACTTTCAGCCAGAAAACCTCCCACAAAGGTATAGAGGATGACGAAGATGGCTCCTGATATCATCATATAAACATATTTAAAACCTAAAAGAGTGCTAAAAAGTTTTCCAACAGTTACGAAGCAGCTTGCGGCATATACTGCAAAGAAAACTAAAATAAAAAGTGCAGCTAACGTCATTAATACTTTGTTGTCTTCCTTGAACCTTCTGCTGATGAAGTCGGGAATAGTTATTGAATTACCTGCGATTTCTGAATAAGCCCGTATTCTCTTTGCCACAAAGAGCCAGTTTAAATACGTTCCTATAAGAAGACCCACACCGGTCCAAAAGGCATCACTTAAACCTACCCAATAGGCAACTCCGGGCAAGCCCATTAAAAGCCATCCGCTCATATCGGAGGCCTCTGCAGCTAAGGCGGTAACCCATGGGCCTAAAGTCCTTCCTCCTATTAAGAAATTTTCTGTGCTCTCACTGGCCCTTTTAGCATAGTAAAGGCCAATAGCAATGACTGCTCCCATGTAAAGCACCATTGCAACTAAGATTTGGATGTTCATAGCATGTCACCCCCTATCGCATAATATTTCAAACAAGTATACCATATAAATCCTTATTATCTCAAGCAAAAATTTTTAAAAAAACTCCCCTTTGAGTAGTCCTGTTTTTTGTTATTTCAGGTGTCTACTCAAAGGGGAG
This sequence comes from Tepidanaerobacter sp. GT38, assembly GCF_021991635.1. Taxonomy (GTDB): domain Bacteria; phylum Bacillota; class Thermosediminibacteria; order Thermosediminibacterales; family Tepidanaerobacteraceae; genus DTU063. Next base: position 7,611 of record NZ_JAFFJA010000006.1, on the reverse strand, counting down.
CATATCACATATACCGGATAGATTTCTTTATTGCTCTTCTGCTTGCTCCATTAGCTGCTGAATGTATTCTTCCTGGCTGATTGCATTGCTTAAATCAGGAAGTTCCAGCTTCGTTCCGTAATCATAGTATTGGTAATCCCCTGTCAGTTTTATTACTATGTTAAGATCCATTTCAGGAGGAATTGGCAGTTCCTCAGTCTGTTCTTCGCTAGTCAGAGCTTGTGCAGCTAATAATATTTGCTTCAAGTCCAATTTCATTATTAAATCCACACTCATGTAATCGGGAAGCAAGGTTTCTTTATTAACCAGCGTATCTATATGATAGTCAATATTGATGTTATTTAGGATAATGTCAAGCATCTTTTCAAATACTGCATTAAATTCTTCTGCCTCCTGTGGGTCTACCGTGGATTGAGCACCCATTGCACCTATAAAAGCCATTATGTCAAAATCCTTGAGAATTTCTTCCGCTAACTTTCTATAGCTGTCTGAATCAATATAATTTTTAATGGTGTAGTATTGCTGCCCGTCTTTTTCTACATCTTCACCAAACACATTAATAACACCAGCTTTATTCATCATTTCAAGGGACTGTTGAGGGCTAATCTGCATAAATTTGTCTAAATCAAACGTTTCCTCAAGCCCCTCCAAGCTCTGGACTATCCATTGATCTTGCCCAGGACCTTTTTGGTAAATAGCATTATCGAGCCACACCATCTCAGTAACTATCTTTTGGCCAAAGCCTAATGCTTCTAGCTCCTCAGGACTTAACTCCAATTCATCTGGATTTTGCGGCATCTCCATGGTCTGCTTTATGTACATGGCCATGGGCTCACACTGATAAACTCCCTCAATTGAAAAATTCATTTTTGGCATGTCGGGCATTCCAATTAGATTTTTTATTCCATCGGCCTCAAACTCTATTACATGGCTTCCCTTTAACTTATAGGAGTTTACGTCTTTTAGCCTTTCCGAATACTCCAGGACCAGCTCATCTGCCGTATAATCTCCGGATTTTTCCCGCCAGGATACAATTATCTGCCAATTGTCCCCATCCCATGTAACTTCTCCGCCTTGGCTTTCAAATAATTTTCGAACCGGCAGGAGAGCTTCGTCTCCTATCTCCAAACCGGGAATTTTCCGGACAGCTTCAGCAGATACATAAGAAACACCGTCTTTTAAGATAATAATTGCAGGATATTCGCGACCGTTAAAAATGAGCTTAACCTGATCTTGAGCAAAAGCTGCGGGTGCTGCCAAAAGCATTACCAGTAAAACAGCCAAAAACTTAACTATTGTCCTTTTAGAAAACATTTTTCTACCCTCCTCTATATATTTCACTATTATATATTCTATAAAATAGCGATTTATCCTTTATTGTATCTAAATTTACCAAAAAACAAGCGCTAATGGCTGCGCTTTTAGGACAAGTTATAAATTTGTTTATTTTATAAACAACTGATATAATATGTAATGATTTTTGTTTTCATTTGTGGCCCCACAAATTAGGGAGGTAAATTATGGTTTATTTAGAGGATAAATTAGTACACTTTATCAACACTGAAGCTCAAGAAGATGCTCAAAAAGTCTTCAAAGAGATTGTGAAAGCCATAAAGGACCAGGATTTGGATCAGCAAGCTGAAATAAGGTATATGAAAAATTATCTTATTTCATTAAACAGTCTACTCTATATTAATTGCAGGAAAAGACTTGTATGCCTACAAAAACTCATTGACTTAAGAGACAGCATCATGAATCAAATAGAAGAACAATCTACTGTTGAGGATATTATCCGTATGGGAGAAGAAATGATAAATCAATATCTAACCTTTATCAATAATCAGCTTTGCCAAATCAATAACCCCATCATCAACGACGCCCTTGCTTATATCAAAAATAATCTGGATAAGGAACTTAGCTTAGAAGAAGTAGCAAATGCCATTCACGTCAGCAAAAGTCACCTTTCCAATCTGTTTTCAAAGTGCATAGGCAATAGCTTCTCTCACCATGTCAATAAATTGAAAATAGAAAAAGCCAAAGAACTCCTGGCAAAAACCAGGCTTTCTATAATGGATATAACCGTAGAATGCGGTTTTAATAGCCAAAGCTATTTTTCCAGAGTGTTTAGTGGATTTGAAGGGATGACCCCCATTCAATACAGAAAATTATATGGTGAAACAAGACTTCCTGCTGACGAAGCACTATAAAGGTATCTTTATTTTAAAATTGCTGACCATCAAAACAGATAACAAAACTGCAATGATCAGGTTTTCACTGTTTAAGACGGTATTGTCGATAAATTGTAATCTGTAAATAACATCATAAAGGCACTTTCCGCTCATAACTATGCCCGCTATGGTTATGGGTAGCCCCTCAATGTATTTATTCTTGCCATTGATGTTAAACCTTGCCAGCCTATATGCGCTTGCACCTATATAAAACAGGGATGCCAGGACCACAGCAAGACTTGACGAGTTTATACTCATGTTCCACCAAAGCAGCATTGGAGCAATACCAAAGGAAACCAAGTCGCAAAGGGAATCTAGTTCTTTACCTAATTGGCTGGTTGCCCCCAATTTTCTTGCAACATACCCGTCAAGTTTATCTGCAGCCCCGGCAATCAAAATTAAAATGGAAGCTATCTTTATATTGTTTGAGGAGGTATCCTTGCTGATATATATGGCGATGACGCCTAAAGCCATATTAGCAAAGGTGATGGCATTTGGCAGCATGTGTGATAAATTCCGTTCATTAAACCTGGATTTTGGCACTTCTATCACCCCTGCTAATAATGGGAATATTAGCTATGATAATGATTAAACCGCTTAAAATAACCTCAAACCAAAAAGTCACAAATCTAAACACTAATGCAATAGCCGCTGCCATTTCCATGCTGGTGCCTGCCATATTTAAAAGTAAAGTCATGCAGCTTTCAAAACTCCCTATGCCGCCTGGCAAAAGCGGAATCATGCCCATTACATAAGAAATAAACGTAATTGCCGCTACAGAAATATAATCCGCATGAATACCAAAGCTATTTATGAGAACCTGCAGCTTAAAGGCATAAAAGCTCCAAATGAAGATTCCCAAAAGCATTTGCGAGAAAAAAAGTCGCCTGTTTCTGAAAATCCTCGCAAGTATATGGCTGTATTTTTTCAGGGTTACATCTATCTTTAACTTTATTTTTGAGCCTTTAGATATCTTGCCAAGTATGTTTATAATAGTATTTGGCTTTAGGGAAAATAATATTAGGGCTGTAAAAACCACAAAAAATACTATAATTGCCAAAGTAAAAAGGTATAAATAGTGTTTGTACCTGCCTCCCAATGTTAAGCTAAACCAGATCAGACTTCCCAACGTCAAAAGCAAAAAGCTAAATAGACTGAAAGTCTTTTGCAGACCCACGATCATTGCGGCATCGGCAAAACCGATTTTAGCCCTGTTCTTCAGTGCAAATATTCTCCCCAGCTCACCACCCATTTTAACTCCCGGCGTCAAGCTGTCCATTATATTTCCCATACAATTCATTAAGACCACATCTGAGAAGGATATATCATTACAGACTTCATCTGCTAGCAACTTCCACTGAATGTTAATCAGCAGCATTGTAATGCATTGAAAAAACATCAGAAGCATAATTGCTCCGAACGGGGCAGATTTAAGATGACTCCAAATTTCTATCCAGTCAGAACTTGCCGCTATATACCCCAACATGAGAACGCCAACGACATAAAACATTATTTTTACAACCGCATCTTTTTTCATAGCAATTCTAACCTTTAACCATGAGTAAAATTTTATCCAAAGTATTGGCATTTAGTCTGGGAGAGCTGAATTTAATGTAGTGGGAATATCTATTTATGAATCCCTCGGTCACGTTTGAATAAAAGTGCCTTAATCCTTTTTTGGGCATGCGCACTATTATCCTATCTCCCATCTTGCAGTTACTCCAAATGTGATTTAAGACTTTATCTTTTGGAGTCACCTGCAAAGCCACATGAATTACATTGTAAGGCGAAATATCCACTTCTTCTCCTCTGGCCTGGTCTACGACAATTTTTTGGTCAAGGCCCAATCTCTTAACTACATTCCTTGCATATTCTACCGCTTTTCTGTCCATGTCTATTACGTGGACACTTGCATCGGTTTGTTTTACAACTTCAATGGCTGTAGAGGGAATGGGACCGCCGCCTATGCACAGCACCTTGTCACTGTTTTTAATATTAGCCAATTTAACTTCATTTCTAACAATACTTTTATAATAAAGCCCATACAGGTTTACTAGAAAATTGCTTTTTGAAAAGTTTCTTTCTATAAATCTTGTGCAAGCTGGTATCATATAAAGCCTCTCCCATCACATTGCTCCTAATATCAGTCTGCCCACTTGATTTATTACCCCACCAAACAAAAAGGCAGTTGTAGTTGTGGCGACTACAATGAGCAGGGATACCTTAAGTGAAAACTCTTTTGTGAGCACTCCGAAGACAGACAAGCATGGCAGGTAAAATAAGGCAATAACTGAACCTACGACTAATTGTAGCATGTTTAAGTCTAGCTCCAGTAACGGCAATACCGCCAATTCCCTTCTTATTATTCCAAGAAGCAAAGATAAGCTGGCTTCTTTGGGCAGTCCTAACCAACCTTCCACTAAAGGCTCTATTAATTTGCTAAATTCGTTTAATATGCCGGTTTCCGCGATTACCGAAGCAACAACTATACCTATCATCATTGGCCCTTCGGCATCTATTAGAAAATTTTTCATCCTGAGCTTTATCTTTTTCTTAAAGGCATCCTTGTCCGGCCATAACAAATTGGGCACTTCTAATAGCATTGGCTGACTTTTGCCGGGCACAATCCTATTTACAATGGTGCCTACCGCTAGCCCAACGAGCACAGACAAAAGGTATACAAATACCAAAGCCGGTATAGATCTATCGCCCAGCAGTGCAAAGAATGCCGCACTTTGGGATGCACAGGGAATAGCAAAGGACACCAGGGCCGCTATTATGATTCGCTCTTTATAAGAGTTTGCGACACGGCTTCCTAAAATTGCAGGAACTGCACAGCCGTAACCCAGCATAAGAGGGATTATATTTCCTCCATGAATGCCCATGCGCCTTAAAACTCCATCAGCTAAGACCGCTATCCTGGGCATGTATCCGCTGTCTTCTAAGAATGAAAATACGACATAGAATAAGAATACATATGGCAGAATAAGGGCTAAAGGCCACTCTATGCCGATTACTAAAATTCCATAATCGCCGACCAGCAAATTTCTAAATACGCCTTCCGGTACCACTAGTGAAACTAAATTTGTAAGCGCAGGTTGAATGATATCTTTTACTAATGGCAAAAGCACCACAGCCCTCAAAGCCTTGCCTCCGCCTACAACTACGCCTAAAGATATGGCCAGGACAAGCAGAGCTAAAGGTATGCCGGGCCACGGTTGAATTGTCTTATCTTCCAACACTTCAATAAAGGTTACTTTCTTCTTTTGTACCCTTGTCTGCACTTTTGCAACAATGTCCCTTATTTTATCCCATCGCTCTTCGTCAGTAAGCTTTGATCCAGGCACACATTCTTCTTCAGCGAGTTTCATGGCAGCCCTTAAAATTTCGATTAAGCCTTTGTTTTTAATGGCAATTGTAGGAATAACAGGAGCACCTAACTCTTGTGAAAGTTTTTCTACATCTATGTTAATCCCTTGTCTCTTTGCCACGTCTACCAGGTTTAAACTATATACTATAGGGATATCATACTCTTTTAACTGAAAAGCTAAGTCCAGGTTTCGCTCCAAATGAGTGGCATCAAGTACACATACTATAACGTCTGCGCCTTCTTTTAATAAGTTTACCGCTACTTTTTCAGCTTCCGAAATCGCATCAAGAGTATACACTCCTGGCACGTCTATCATAACTCCGCACTGCCTTCCAAAGCTCACATCTCCAATGGTGTAATCTACAGTAGTTCCAGCATAGTTAGAGCTGTTTACGTGCACTCCTGTCAGCTTTGAGAAAATAACGCTTTTTCCTACATTGGGGTTTCCCATGAGCAGTATCTTTATCTTCCCGTCACTTATATTTCTTTTATTGGTGTGCGATGAATGGCACTTCAATCTATTAAACCTCCTCAACCAAAATGTCCCTTGCTACGTCATAATCTATGGCTATACACCTGCATCCTACTTTAACTACAACGGGTCCTTTAAAGGGGTGCTTACTTTCAAGCGTAAACTCCGTGCCCTTTCTTAACCCCAGTGCCTTCAACAAATGAGAATCCGGCAGTTTTACCACCCTATACTTGGATCGTTTATTTCCAAAGGCTAAAGGCATCATCTCTTCCTCCTTTAGTAATCGCATTGAGAATGTTTATCTTTTTCAATTGTAGTATATCACACAAAAAAAATTAAGTTTTTAAGTTTTTTTTTCTCCTTTTAAAAAAATACTTATATTTTGCCTAGCTATAAAAAAGACACCGTCTCAATAATACAATCAAGATTGTACTTTTCCGTGAATCTATTTTCCCATAATAAAAAGGCCTCCTTTTTGGAGACCTTCATTTTATCTCGTATTTTTCTAATGTGGAAGTTACGGTCGTGCCTTCGGAAACAAATTCTCTTTTCACCATTCCAACCCCACGTTTAAAGTATTCATTGGAAGTAGAGTTTTCCATCGAAATGCGAACCTTTATGCAATCTTCAAATTTACCTGCCGGTGTATCAACTGTTGCATCTATTTCTACGATTTCCCTGCTCCCTTGCGGCGTTTCCCACTTGCTGCCGACTTTGAGCGGTTTTTTCAGTATTACTAAATTATCATTGGGTTCCTCATCGAGAAAATTAGTCTCGTTATATTCTTCCCCTTGAAAAAATATGCGAACTATTTCCTCGTCTGTGGTTTCAAAAACAGATGCACTTATGGTACCGCCATTGTTCTCCATGATCTGTGCTCGATCTTCTCTCACATACAAAACCTCACGAATAAAGGAAGCGAATTCATTGCCTTCACCGAGGTATAGCCACTTGGACCCTTCTGTCAGAGGGAAGAATTCCTTCAAGCTGATGTCTTCCACTTTTTGTTCTTCTTGTGTCTTTTGCTCCTCTTTTTGAAGTTCTGGTTGGTCTTCAGGTTGCGGAGTTGGCGTTTCCTTTTTTAGATTTAAACAGCCCGTCATAAAAAACATTGTAAGTAAAAGCAGAATTACAACTAGTGTAAAACGTGATGGTTTCATAACAACATCTCCTATATTTTTCATCTCTATAAATTAGTTTAACTCTAACCGGAAAGGCTATACATTCCATACCAATTCGGGCATTTAGAGTTTTCTTACCCAAAAAGAAGAATAGAAGCATAGGAACGGAAACCGTCCTTGCGCTTCCCCCATGCTTCCTGTTTCTATTGATAAGCAACACTTTTTTCGTAAAGAACCTCGGATCAATATCCGCTTGATTGCACCACTCTATGCTATCAAAACTCACTCGCACAGACCTAAAAACCGCTCCTACATGTCAGAAATTTTGAAAAACATAGTGTAAAATAATTGTAGGACATTTTAAAGATAAAAAGAACAAGAGATCCTCACTTTTTGATACAATGGAATCAGCAACAAAAA
>NZ_JAFFJA010000005.1 GCF_021991635.1 Tepidanaerobacter sp. GT38 | reverse complement strand
TTTAATTTTACAATTAACCGAGTAAAAATATAGTAATATTTGAAATAGGACATGTTTATGCCATCTCTGTTACATTCCGCATACATTACCAATTTAGTTGACTTTAGACCGAAATTATTATAAAAAGGTGGTAATATTATGATTGAAAATTTTAAAAATCAAAAGCCTAAGATTCATGATAGTTGCTTTATTGCACCTACTGCTGACATAATCGGTGATGTTACGATTGGCGAAAATTCAAGTATATGGTACAAGACGGTGCTCAGAGGTGATGTGAACAAAATTGTTGTTGGTTCAAATACAAATATACAAGACGGCTGCATTGTCCATGTGGCAGATGAGTATCCAACTATCATAGGAAATAATGTGACTATTGGTCATGGAGCTATTGTCCACGGCTGCACCATCAAAGACGGTGCTTTTATCGGTATGGGTGCCATTATACTAGATGGCGCCATTATAGGTGAAGGGGCATTGATCGGTGCAGGTGCTCTTGTCGCAGAGGGCAAAGAAATCCCGCCCTATTCTTTAGCTGTAGGCGTGCCTGCCAAAGTTATCAAAAAGCTGTCTCAGGAGCACATAGATATGGCAAAAGACAGGGCTGTTGAGTATGCCAATCTGGCAAAAGCTTATAAAAAGTAATGTAATAAATAAAAATTAGGAGGCGACTTATGGGAATAATTGTACAAAAATTTGGAGGAACCTCAGTAAAATCTGCTGAAAGCAGAAAAGCAGTACTAGGTCACATTCTAAGGGCAAAAGAGGAAGGTCACGATGTGGTAGTGGTAGTATCAGCCATGGGTAGGATGGGTGATCCGTATGCTACTGATACCTTAATTGAGCTCTTGAGAGCCCATGGAAGCAAAATCAATCCCAAAACTCAGGACTTAATCATGTCCTGCGGTGAAATTATTTCTGCTTGTGTAATGGCTACATATATAGAGGCGCAAGGCATCAAAGCTGAGGCAATGACGGGCTTTCAGGCAGGCATATTGACTACAGAAGCTTTTGGCAATGCTGACATCATTAATGTGGATCCTACGCCGATTTTAGAAAAACTAAAAGAAGGCAAAGTAGTAGTGGTTGCGGGTTTCCAGGGGAAAACTAAAAAAAATGACATTACTACATTGGGCCGTGGAGGCAGCGATACGACCGCAGTAGTATTAGGTGGATACTTAAAAGCTGGTTTTGTAGATATTTATACTGATGTGCCCGGAATTGCAGTTACTGATCCCAGGTTGGTTCCAGAAGCACCATTTATTCCAAAAGTCTCCTATGAAGAAGCCATAACAATGGCAGAAAACGGTGCCAAGGTAATTCATCCAAGAGCTGTTAAGGCCGCCAAGCAATTCAATCTAAAGGTTAGAGTTAAATCTACTTTTGATGATTCTGAAGGCACTCTCGTAGGCCCAGAAGCAAGTGACCTTATAGTCTCGGGAATTTCAGCTGCAAAGGACCTCGCTGTAGCTAAATACGAAAGGGAAAGAGCTTTTACAGATGATGAGGTAGCGAAACTTCAAACTTTAAGTGCAGATAAAACCCTTTATGATAGCAATTCTGAGGAAAGAGTTATTTTAATTAGCGAAGAGGATAAGGATACTGCTAAAAGCCTGGCTGAAGAGCTAAATGCTCAAGTGAACTTTTTTGAAAACATGTCAAAAGTGTCTGCTGTTTATAAGGCTACTATTGATTCAAGGGCTGTAGATGAGAAAATCATGGCAACACTTTTAAAAGAAGATATTCAGGTAATTGCCAAAAAGGTGCTAGCCGACCACTGCGCTTATATTGTTAAAAATGATTGTGTGGGAAAATGTGTAAAAGCCATTTATAAAACTTATTTCAATTAATCAAGTTACTCTGTATTTTAACCTTTTGCAATTTATAAGTTTACAAAATGCGTTTTTTGCTGTCATTTAATAATGGCAGCTTTTTTTATGTACAAAAATCCAAACTAGGAAAATAATTCAAAAAAAAGGATATTACAAATTTGCGTCGAATAAAATATGCTAATGTCTTTTATAAAAAAACAAATGTCTCTCATATAAAGACAAAAATAATAATTATGTTTTTACCAGAATAGTAAGACACCAATAAATATTGCATTTTTAGAAAGCTTTTATTAAAATGTTTACAATATAGATGAGTGGCCTTGCTCATCGATAAAATAATTACTACATATCAATACATAAAGGAGTGGATGAACAATGAAAAAATACAGTATCGCTATAGTAGGGGCCACAGGGGCTGTAGGTCAAACAATGCTTAAGGTTTTGGAGGAGAGGGATTTTCCGGTAAAAAGCATATTACCATTAGCTTCCTCACGGTCTAACGGGCATATTGTTACATTTAGAGGAGAGAAAATAAAAGTGCAAGAGGCAACGCCATCTTCCTTTGATGGCATTGACATAGCGCTATTTTCCGCCGGTAAAAGTGTAAGTTTAGAACTTGTACCGGAGGCCGTAAAGCGCGGCGCAATTGTGATTGACAACAGCAATGCCTTTCGCATGTCGCCAGAGGTGCCTCTGGTTGTGCCTGAGGTCAATCCTGATCATATAAAAAACCATAAGGGAGTTATTGCCAATCCTAACTGTTCTACTATTCAGATGGTGGTTGCATTAAAACCCTTACACGATGTGGCAAAAATAAAAAGGGTAGTTGTTTCCACATACCAGGCTGTGTCTGGTACCGGTTTAGATGCCATTGAAGAATTAAAACAACAGTTAAAACTGATTTTAAACGGAGAAGATCCCGTAGCGAATGTATATCCTTACCCAATTGCATTTAATGTACTACCACATATTGATGTGTTTGATGATACAGGTTACAGTCAGGAAGAATGGAAAATGGTAAATGAGACCAGAAAAATAATGGATGACGATAATATTGCTATAACTGCTACCACCGTCAGAGTTCCCGTTTTGAACGGTCACGCCGAATCGGTGAACATCGAAACAGAAGCAAAGCTCACAGCGGATATGGCTCGTGAGATTCTCTCTAAGGCACCGGGTGTTAAGGTGGTTGATGAACCAAAATCTAAGCGATATCCGCTGCCTGGCGATGTATCAGGTCGTGATGAGGTGTTTGTGGGAAGAATTCGAGAGGATTTTTCTATAAAAAATGGTTTAAACCTTTGGATTGTAGCTGATAACCTGAGAAAAGGTGCGGCTCTAAATGCGGTGCAGATTGCGGAAAACATGGTGGAAAATGATATGATTTAAAGTTTTTGACCGTAATAGTCCTTTTCTCCCTCACCTGAATAATATATAAAAAGCAGTATTTAGAAGTTTTGTTAGGGGAGGGAGATGAAAATGCGCCAGGCATACCAATTGGAATGGGCCAGTAAAGATTTGGGTCAGGACTCGCGTGTGGCTTTAGGTGATGTAAACGGCGATGGACATATAAACATCATTGCGGGCACAACAACTGCTTCAGGGCACCAATCCAATTTATACGTATTTCAATACCGAGGTCACACCTACCGCCAGTTGGCCCGAACTTCCCTGGAAGATAACGATACCCACTGGCTGGGTTGTCACGACATCGACAAAGATGGCATTCATGAGATAATCGTGGGATGTACCAGAGGTATTCATGTATATAAGATGCAAAAAGGCAAACTGGTAAGGATTGCGGAAAGTGCGGAACTAAGAGAAACTGTGACTTGTATAGCCGTTGCGGACATCGATAAAGATGGGAAGTATGAGATAATAGCGGTTGCTAAAGGTAAACCTAGAATATATATTTTTCGCTACGATAAGAGGTTGATCCTGGTAAAAGAGGAGAGAATAGAGCATCCGGTTTATTGTGTAGCAGTTGGTGATACAGATGGTGACGGTTATCCCGAAATAGTAATAAAAACCCATGGCAGACACGGATGTACACTTTATATATTGTCTTTCAAAGGTGGCAGAAGGCATGACAAGTGGAGCAGCCACATCGAAGAAGCCGGTAAGGCCTTTCTAGTAGTGGCGGATTTCGACTTAGACGGGAAACATGAGATAGTATTTGACTGCACAATAAATAAGGTAAGAGTGCTGCGCTATGCTGGCGGTAAGTATCAAACCTTTTGGGACAGTCCCAAACACTGTCAGGATGTAAAGGATGTTGCAATATATGATATTGATGGAGACGGCAAAAAAGAATTAATAGTTGTGTGTTTGAGCAATGTATATATTTACAGTTGGAAAGCCGGCAAAATCATGATGGAATGGCAGCAGACAGTTCCCAACGGAGCCTTTTGCGTGACGGCCGGTGAGTTAAATCAAAAAGGATATGGCGAAATAGTAGTTGGTACCATTTACGGCTATATATATGTGCTTGAAGCCCGCCGTGATACCCATCGTGGAAAACTTTGGTTAGGCAAAGTCCAGGCAATAATTCAGGATACGGTAACAATACCCGATGGAAAACCGGACGCTGCTCGAGGTGTTGAGGCCAAGGCCAAATTTTCCGTAGACCATGTAAAGGTTTTACATGATAAAGTCATAGTAGATGGAGATGTATCGGCAAAAGTGCTGTACGTGGCAGCATTGCCTTCACAACCGGTTCACTTCTTTGAGGCAAGTTTCCCGTTCATGGAATTTATTCATCTTCACGGTGCTACTCCAGGTATGGAAGCTTTGGTGTATTTTAATGTAGAACATATAAGTGTTGATGTGGTAAGCCCCAGAAGAATTAAAATCACAATTTTATTTGAGATGCTGGTAAAACTGGTGCCATTTCACCACCACCATGACCATTATCACCATGATCACCACCATCATCACCATGACCATTATCCTTACTAAAATTAGGCGTTTATGGCGGATCTGTTGCCATAAACGCCTAATTTTTTTATAAATTACATATTTGTATCGTCCAGCTTTTCTATTTGAGCCAAGTTATCCTGACATTTTGTTATGGAATCATAAATCTTATCTACAGCCTGGCTTTGAAGTAGGCTGTTTTGTGCTTGAGCCATACAGGATATGGCTTGCTGCAGTGCCTGGATAACCTGTAAATCTGTGCTTACCTGCTGTTCATGGCAATCCTTTTCCATTTTATCGATCATACTTTTGTACTGCTGAATATTCAGCTTAAGGTTAGCAATGCCCAGTTGAGCCGCCTGCTGTAGCTGCTTTGCACTATTGTATAAAGTTTCAAGGCGATTAGAATCAATTAGGTTTGTTGATGCTTGATTTAATATGGTCTGAAGCTCCTTTTGAGAAGACATTTGCTGCTCTCGTGCAGAGTTTAGCAAACAATTAATCTCTTGGAAAAATTGCTGCTGAACAGGATTTTGATGCTGACTGTTTTGTTGTTGCCTTTCGCCAATAATTTCATGAAATTTATTTACTGTATCTGTGCTTAGGTTTTTGCTGATTTCACTCATGCTTTTATCTGTATTGTTATCTTGGAATATTTTTTTGTCGGTCATAATAAACGCCTCCCGACCCAACAAAGTAAACTTTAAAATTACTATTCCCTTTTTTGCTAATTATCATGTAAAGAATAGCTACTCTATGACAAGGATAAAATAAGAGTGATTTTAATAATATAACCGGGAGGTAAATAATAAATGGTAAAAACAGTTATAGGTGTTTTTGACAGTTACGACCAAGCTGAAAAGGCAGTAGCAGAACTTCGACAGTCGGGATTCGATACCAATGAAATATCCATCGTTGCCAAACAGCAGCAGGGCCAGGGGCAAGATGCCCAAGGCGATAATACTATGGGCATGAATATGGGTACAGTTGCCGATGGTGCTACAACAGGGGGTGCAATAGGAGGATTAGCCGGCCTTGCCATGGGTGCAGGGGCCTTAGCAATACCTGGCCTTGGGCCACTTATTGCGGCAGGGCCAATAGCGGGCTTGCTGTCTGGCGCCGCTACAGGAGGCGTTGCCGGTGGGCTTATCGATTGGGGAATTCCGGAAGAACAGGGCCGCAAATATGAAGAAGAAGTTAAAAATGGAAAAATACTGGCAGCAGTAAGAACCCATGAAACCAAGGTTGACAGCGCTGCAGAAATCTTTAGACAAAATGGTGCCCGTGACGTAAACACACAGCGAAAAGGGTCGATGAAATAAGAATAGATTTACAGAAAGATTTTGGGGCAGGAAGCAATGCGGAAAATGTCTTTCCTGCTCCTTTTTTGTCGTTAATGAATATTAGGAAGATTCATTTAATAACATTATATAAAATCAGTCTCTAGCAAATTCCATTCCATTTTAATTTAAGAAAAAGAGGAAAAATTGATATTCTTATAGAATATATTTAATAAAATCTGTTATATAGCATTTTCTCTTGTTCCTAAGGGGGGAAAAGGATGCAGATGAATTTCAGCCTGACCCTTTCACAAACTCAAAAGCTTGTAATGACTCCTGAGCTCAGGCAGGCCATAACCATTTTACAGCTTTCGACACTTGAATTAGGTCAGTATATACAAAACCAGCTCTTAGAAAATCCGTTGCTTGATATAAGTGAGGATTTTTCAAAAAATGACGTAACTGATGAAAGGGAGGAAGAAAAAGAAAAAGACGATAGCATTGATTGGGAAGAGTATTTTCAGGATGAAGCAAGTGTTGAACCCATAAGGATACAGAGAGAGCAAAAGGAAGAAATTGCCTATGATAATTTTATTTCTTCAACACCGTCTCTGCAGGAACATCTGATGACCCAACTTCACCTTTCTTCTTTAACAAAGACGGGATTTAAAATTGGCGAATTTTTAATAGGTAATCTGGATAAAAATGGTTACCTCGCGATAACCACGGATGAAGTTTCAAGGTTGCTAAAAGTATCTAAAAATGATGTTGAAGATGTGCTAAAAGTAATTCAAACTTTTGATCCTACAGGGGTAGGAGCTAGAAATTTAACTGAATGTTTACTGATACAAATAGAACAAAACGGCATTAAAGCTCCAAAAATAAAGGATTTAGTTAAAAACCATTTAGTAGATTTGGCTGAAGGTCGCTTTTCTAAAATAGCAGATACGTTAAAGATAAGCTTAGCCCAGGTTCAACAATTAAAGGACATTTTAGTGACTCTGGATCCAAAACCTGGACGAAATTTTTCTTCTCCAAATGATGTCCATTATATAGTTCCTGACGCCACAATTGAAAAAGTAGGAAATGAATATGTAGTGATTATGAATGATTCTTTATCACCTAAACTTTCTATCAAACCATATTATCGTTCACTGCTTACTTCTGTGGATAAAGAGTCAAATATTTCTAAATTTCTATCAAACCGCCTTGATTCCGCATTGTGGCTCATAAAAAGCATCGAACAACGGCGTATAACCCTTCATAAAGTCATACAATCTATAGCTGATGTTCAAAAGGATTTTTTAGACAATGGATTAATTTACCTTAAACCTCTTACAATGAAGCAGATAGCAGATATGGTAGGAATTCATGAATCTACTGTTTCAAGAGCTATAAGCGGTAAATATGTGCAAACACCCAGAGGCATTTTTGAATTAAAGTTCTTCTTCCAAAGCGGTTTGGAGAATGCTAATGGGACTATGACTTCTGCCGAAAGCATAAAGAGGATAATGCGAGAAATGATCGAAGGTGAGGATCCGTATAACCCCTTGAGCGACCAAAAGATTGCAGATATTTTAAATGAAAAAGGCGTCACAATTTCTCGAAGGACGGTAGCTAAATACAGAGAGGAAATGGGCATACTTTCGTCAACAAAGAGAAAAAGATACTAAAATGTATTTTTCCAGAAGGATTTTGGCAAACTTTGTTGAATAATAATAATGATATCAGCAATTTTTCCCTTTAATACAAATTTAGGTGTTTTTGTGCTTTAGACAAAAACCCTGTTTTTTTCCACCAGACGGGACGGTAAACAAACACAAGGGACATAAAACGTCCCGATTGTCGAAAGTTCATATTTGCTGCAGAGATTGTATAAAATAGCATTCACTTAGCAAATTCTAAATTATGATCAAATCTCATCTGCATCCGGCTTTAAGTTAATTTTAAAATAAAATACATAAATTAAGGAGGATTTATTATGTCAATTAAAGTAGGAATTAATGGATTTGGCCGTATAGGAAGGAATGCACTTAAAGCTGCATTCAAAAAGCATCCAGAAATTGAAGTTGTAGCAATTAACGATTTATACGACACAAAAACCTTAGCTCATCTTTTAAAGTACGATTCTGTCTTTGGACCTTTTGAAGCTGACGTAAAAGCAGGAGATTCGTCGATTACAGTTAATGGTAAAGAAATTAAGGTCTTTGCAGAAAGAGATTTAGCAAATATTCCCTGGGGAGATTTAGGAGTAGATGTTGTCGTAGAGTCAACTGGCGTATTTAGATCAAAAGATCAGGCAATTAAACACATTGAAGTTGGCGGAGCCAAGAAAGTTATTATCAGCGCGCCAGCCAAAGGAGAAGATATTACAATAGTCATGGGAGTAAATGAGGACAAATATGATCCCAAACAGCATCATGTGATTTCAAATGCGTCATGCACTACCAACTGCCTTGCGCCTGTTGCAAAGGTGCTTATGGAAAACTTCGGAATTGTAAAAGGTTTAATGAATACCGTTCACTCCTATACCAATGATCAACGGATACTTGATTTGCCACATAAGGATTTGCGCAGAGCAAGAGCTGCAGCCTTGAACATTATCCCGACTACGACTGGTGCTGCAAAGGCCGTTGCTTTAGTTATTCCGGAACTAAAAGGAAAGCTTAATGGATTTGCACTCCGCGTGCCTACACCTACAGTTTCTGTTGTGGATCTTACCTGCCAATTGGCTAAGAGCGCAACCGCAGAACAAATTAATGAGGCTCTTAAGGAAGCAGCTGAAGGAAAGATGAAGGGAATTTTAGGTTATACTGAAGAGCCTTTAGTATCCATGGACTTTAAAGGCTGCGATCTTTCATCTATTGTAGATGGCTTATCAACAATGGTAATTGAAGACGATTTGGTCAAGGTAGTTGCCTGGTATGATAATGAATGGGGTTATTCAAACAGAGTAATGGACTTAGTTGAATATATTGCAGCTAAAGGATTCTAAAGTGGGAGAACCATGGCTGAAAAACTCTTGCTTTCAGGCAGGGTTTCTCAGCCATTTATTTCGTATAAGTCAAATTAAGGAGATTAATAATGGAAGAAGTGGTGGGATTATTAAAGCAAATAGCTCCTGAAATTGCAAATCTTGTAGAAAACCGCTACACCATATTGCGCAGTATCTATTTTAACCAACCTATCGGCAGAAGAGCTTTATCATCCATTATTTCTTGGTCTGAAAGGCAGCTCAGAGCAGAGGTAAAGCGCCTTGAGGAGCAAGGACTATTGACAATAGACCAGCAGGGAATGAAATTGACCGATGCCGGCAAAGATATGATTTTTAAAATGGAGCATTTTATATATCATTTGAGAGGCTTAAACCCCATTGCTCAAAAAATACGACAGCGATTTAATTGTGGTTATGTTTCCATAGTTCC
This sequence comes from Tepidanaerobacter sp. GT38, assembly GCF_021991635.1. GTDB lineage: Bacteria > Bacillota > Thermosediminibacteria > Thermosediminibacterales > Tepidanaerobacteraceae > DTU063. The sequence goes on along the minus strand of NZ_JAFFJA010000005.1, from coordinate 26,557 downwards.
GGGCAATACCGATGAAGATGAAACTATTAAGCTGCAACTTGGTAAAGAAGCTGCTCGATATATTAAGAAAACTATAAACGATGGTGATATCGTAGCAGTAACAGGTGGAACAACAATGGCTCAGATACCTAAAGCCATGGATAAAATTACAGGCCTTAAGGATGTCATAGTTGTGCCTGGCAGAGGAGGCTTGGGCGAAAGAGTTGAAATTGAATCTAATACCATAGCTGCAGAGCTTGCCAAAAAGCTAAATGCCCAATATAGGCTGCTTTATGTTCCAGACAATCTGAGCCCAGAAGCTATGGAGTCTATCGTGAATGAACCTGGAATACGTGAAATACTAAATATCGTTCGCAGGACCAATATTTTGCTTCATGGCATCGGAGGAGCAGAAGAGATAGGGAGAAGGCGTGGACTTTCTAAGCAAGAAATAATGGAAATACGTAAAAAAGGTGCAGTGGCTGAAGCCTTCGGATATTACTTCAATAAAGAAGGGAAGGTTGTCCATACTACCACCAGTGTGGGCCTCAGCGTAGCAGATTTGAAAAACATACGCATTGTTATTGCTATAGCCGGTGGTGCCAGTAAAGCCCCAGCAATACAAGCTTTTCTTAAATACCACAGCCCCACAGTTTTTATTACAGATGAGGGAGCGGCTAGGAAACTATTAAAACTCGAGGGAGGCGAATAGGAAATGAATAAAAAGACGCTTAAAGATTTTAATCTTGAAAATAAGAAGGTTTTAGTCAGAGAAGACTTAAATGTGCCCTTAGATGAAAATCAAAACATAACCGATGATACGCGGATTCGGGCAGCACTGCCAACGATTAAATATCTAGCAGAAAACGGTGCCAAAGTCATTATCGTTTCACATTTAGGAAGGCCAAAGGGGAAAGTAAATCCAAAATACAGCCTTGCCCCTGTTGCCAAGAGGCTTTCCGAGCTTCTAGGTAGATATGTGGCTTTTGCTGCAGATTGCATAGGTGAAGCTGCAGAAAGCGCAGTAGCCAAAATGAACCCAGGAGACGTGCTGCTGCTTGAAAATGTGAGATTTTATGAAGCTGAAGAGAAAAACGATCCGGAGTTTGCCAAACAGCTCGCAAGCCTTGCAGATATTTTCATAAACGATGCCTTCGGCACATCTCACCGCGCTCATGCATCTACCGTAGGTGTGGCGAACTACTTACCGGCAGGTGCTGGATTTTTAATGCAAAAAGAAATTGAGGTAATGGGCAAGGCTTTAGAAAATCCGGAGAGACCTTTTGCAGCAATTTTAGGCGGTGCAAAAGTAAGCGATAAAATTGGAGTTATTAAAAACCTATTAAACAAGGTTGATATGCTGCTAATCGGTGGCGGCATGGCATTTACCTTTTTAAAGAGCCAGGGCTATGAAATAGGAAAATCTCTACTTGAAGCTGACAAAATTGAATTGGCCGCCTCGTTGATAAAAGAAGCCAAAGAAAAAAATGTCAAGTTATTGCTGCCAGAGGATGTAGTGGTCACCTCTGAACTTAAAGAAGGAATGCCTTATGAAACAGTTCCTGTGACAGAGATACCGGCAGACAAGATCGGTGTTGATATAGGTGAAGCCACTCGGAAGAAATTTGCAGATGCAATAAAAGATGCCAAAACCGTAGTATGGAATGGCCCAATGGGTGTTTTTGAAATGAAACCATATGCCGAAGGAACTTTAGCGGTAGCAGACGCAATGGCTAAGTCTGATGCAGTGACAATAATAGGCGGCGGAGATTCAGCTGCGGCAGTTGAGCAGTTGGGCTATGCCAAAGTTATGACTCATATATCAACTGGAGGTGGAGCATCTCTGGAGTTTTTAGAAGGCAAAGAATTGCCCGGTGTTGCTGCTTTAAACGATAAGTAATTGTAGATTTTTTCTTTTATTTGTTGTAAACTAATAAAAACCGGAGGTGATTATTGTGTCAAGGATCCCCCTGATTGCTGGCAATTGGAAAATGAACAATACTAAAAGGGAGACCCTGGATTTTCTTTCAAGTTTCTTACCGAAGGTGGAAAACATTACTATAGAGATGGCAATATGCCCACCCTTTACAGACCTTTATGCAGCAGCTGAGAAGTTAAAAGGCACAAAAGTAAAGCTGGGAGCTCAAAACATGCATTGGGAAGAAACCGGAGCCTTTACGGGGGAAGTTTCGCCTTTGATGCTGAAGGAGATCCCTTGTGATTACGTAATTATAGGTCATTCGGAGCGACGACAGTATTTTGCAGAAACTGATGAAACAGTGAATAAGAAAATAAAGTCTGCTATTAAACATAATATTGCGCCAATCGTATGTGTTGGAGAGTCATTAGCTCAGCGCGAAGAAGGTATAACCATTGATTTTGTAATGACTCAAGTGGAAAATGCTCTAAAAGATATAAAACCTGAAGATGCAAAGAAAATTGTTTTTGCATATGAGCCTATCTGGGCTATAGGCACAGGTAAAACGGCTTCTGCCTCTGATGCACAGGAGGTAATTGGTGCTATCAGAAACAAGATAGAAAAGCTTTACAATAAAGATGTTGCAGAAGACGTGAGAATTCTTTACGGCGGCAGTGTAAAGCCAGAAAATATCAAAGAACTTATGGCTGAAGCTGATATTGACGGTGCCCTGGTAGGTGGCGCCAGCCTGAAACCCGATAGCTTTTATGCACTTTGTTCATTTAATCTATAGCAGGAGTTGAAGATAGTGTCAAAAAAACCGCTAATGCTGATGATTTTAGACGGTTGGGGACTTAATCCAGAAAAAAAAGCAAATGCTATTTTAAATGCTAATACCCCTAACTATGACAAATTAATGAAAGAGTTTCCGAATACCATTTTAGAAGCTTCGGGCCTTGCCGTAGGATTGCCCGAAGGTCAAATGGGAAACTCGGAAGTAGGACACCTGAATATAGGTGCAGGTCGGATCGTATATCAGGATTTCACCAGGATAAGTCAAGATATTAAAAGTGGTGGCTTTTTTAAAAACCCTGTTTTGGTATGGGCTATGGACAATGCTTTAAATCACAATAAGTCTCTCCATTTAATGGGACTTTTATCAGATGGTGGCGTCCACAGCCATATAGAACATCTAAAAGCGCTGCTTGATATGGCAAAATTAAAAAACCTACACAAAGTCTACTTACATGCATTTTTAGACGGTAGAGATGTGCCGCCGGCCAATGCTCAAAAATACATAGATGAAATCGAGGAATACATGAAAAAAATCGGTGTAGGCAAAATTGCCACTATCTCAGGACGCTACTATGCTATGGACCGTGACAAGCGGTGGGACAGAACAGAAAAAGCCTATAACGCAATAGTTTTCGGTGAAGGCCTGAAATCAAGGAGTGCCACAGAGGCTATTCGGCAAAGCTACGAGCGCAAAGAAACCGACGAGTTTGTGGTGCCAACGGTAGTCACTGACGAAAATGGCCAGCCTGTAGCTACTGTTGAGCCGGGGGATTCAATTATCTTCTTTAACTTCCGGCCTGACAGGGCACGGCAGCTAACTTACGCCTTTTGCAAGGAAGATTTTGACGGGTTTTCCAGAAAAAATGGATATTTTCCTGTCAGCTATGTATGTTTTACAGAGTACGATGCCACCGTGAAAAATGCCAAAATAGCATATGGGCCTGAATCCTTAGATAATATTTTGGCACAAGTTTTATCTGATGCTGGTTTAAGACAGCTTAGAATTGCAGAAACAGAAAAATATGCCCATGTAACGTTCTTCTTTAACGGTGGAGAAGAAAAGGCCTACCCTGGTGAAGATAGGATATTGATACCTTCTCCGAAAGTAGCAACTTATGATTTAAAACCTGAGATGAGTGCCTACGAAGTGGCAGATAAAGTCATAGAAAAAATCAATGAAGATATATATGATGTGATAATACTGAACTTTGCAAACCCTGATATGGTAGGACACACAGGGGTTTATGAGGCTGCAGTAAAAGCCATAGAGGCAGTTGATAAATGTATCGGCAAGGTGGCAAAATGCATTGAAGAAAAAGGCGGTACATTGCTGGTGACAGCAGATCACGGCAATGCTGAGCAGATGCTGGACTACGAGACAGGAGAGCCTCATACAGCACACACCTGCAATCCGGTTCCCTTTATTTTGATGAGCCATAAGCCTTACAAACTAAGGCATGGTAAGCTTGCCGATATAGCGCCAACCATACTTGAGCTTTTGAACCTTGAAAAGCCCAAGGAAATGACTGGAGAGTCGCTTCTATCAAGTTAGCCAGTTCATTTTAAAAATTGATTCAATGCAGAAAATGTTCTTCCGTGAAGATTACGGCAAATGAGCCCATTAAGCAAGACCGTTGTTATTCTTAAGCTAGGGCCGAACGTAGCAGGGGCAGCGTGCAGGATGCACGCTGGCAGGCACTCGGCAGGATGCCGAATTGCCTGCGAAACCCTGCGAAGTGATGGAACGAGCTTTAGAATAACAGGGCTTGCTTACAGGGAGAGTTGCCGTAATCTCACCGTAGCAACTTACATAATAGAAATCTTTTTACAATGAATATAACTAAATAGGAAGGTGAATGCTTAATGTCAACAATTATCGATGTATTTGCTAGAGAAATTTTGGATTCCCGCGCCAATCCCACAGTAGAAGTGGAAGTTGTACTTGAAGATGGCTCTATAGGTAGAGCTGCAGTTCCATCAGGAGCCTCTACAGGCCAGTTTGAAGCTGTAGAGCTTAGAGACAAGGATCCCAAGCGTTATAACGGAAAAGGTGTTTTAACAGCGGTTAAAAACGTAAATGAAGTTATTGCTCCAGAGCTTCAGGGAATGGATGCTCTAGACCAAGTGGCAATTGACAAACTCTTAATTGACCTTGATAAAACTCCAAATAAGGGCAATTTAGGTGCCAATGCCATCTTAGGTGTATCTCTGGCTACCGCACATGCAGCAGCCAATTTCTTGGGAATAAGCCTTTACAGATACATAGGTGGTGCCAATGCCAAGGTGCTCCCCGTTCCAATGATGAACATATTAAACGGCGGCAAGCATGCAGACAACAATGTAGACCTGCAAGAGTTTATGATTATGCCGGCAGGCGCCACGAGCTTTGCAGAAGCGCTTCGAATGGGAGCTGAAACCTTTCACGCACTAAAGAAGGTTTTAGGCGAAAGAGGCCTGTCTACTGCCGTAGGTGATGAAGGAGGCTTTGCTCCAAACTTATCTTCAAATGAAGAGGCTATAAAATATATTATTGAGGCAATAGAAAAAGCCGGCTATGTTCCAGGCCAGGACATTTTCATTGCACTGGATGCTGCTTCTTCTGAATTGTACAGCGATGGCAAGTACCAGTTGAAAGGTGAAGGCTTAGAATATGACGCAGAGGGAATGGTGAATTACTATTCACGGCTTATTGAAAAATATCCCATTATCTCCATTGAAGATGGCATGGCCGAAGAAGATTGGGAGGGCTGGAAGCTCCTCACTGATGCTATCGGCAACAAGGTTCAGTTGGTAGGCGATGATTTGTTTGTTACAAATACAGAGAGGCTGCAGAGGGGCATTGAAAAAGGCGTTGCCAACTCAATACTTATTAAATTGAATCAAATCGGAACACTTACAGAAACACTAGATGCCATTTCCATGGCTGAAAGGGCCAAATACACGGCAGTAGTATCCCACCGCTCTGGTGAGACAGAGGATACCACAATTGCCGATTTGGTAGTTGCAGTAAATGCCGGTCAAATCAAGACAGGAGCCCCTTCACGCACAGACCGTGTTGCAAAATACAATCAGCTGCTTAGAATTGAACAGGAACTGGATACCACTGCACAATATCTCGGCATTAAGGCCTTCTATAATATTAAGAGATAGTTGATTAACGATTGTGTTTATTAATTGACTACAAAAATATAACAATAAAGGCTGTTAACTGTTGTCAGGTAATACAAGCGAGCGAATTTTATTTTTTCGTTAATAGTTCTTGATGAGATTTCAAGAAAGCCGTTAAAAAGCTTTTTGCGGAATAACAAAGACATATAGTGTAACTAGTTAAAATGAGAGGATATTTAATATCTTTTTACACAAATAAGATTGAGCTTAAAAGCTTTAGGCTTTCGCAGAAATCGAATCTAGAACTATAGAAAAAATAAACCTGAGCGAGCTGTATTACCTGACAACATTGTGAAAGTATTGTTGTAAATTATATAAATCCTGAGATACAGATGACGGCAAACTCCCTTTTAGGATAATAAGTCGGCTGAAGGGCAGTGCCGTCATCTGCACTTAAAGACTAAACTGATTTACAAAGCTTACAGTCAGGGGGCTCTTTATGGAAGAACTAATAGTATACCCTACGCCTTATTTGGTAAGGCAGCACAAAATGAGGCAGCTTCAAGGCAAAAAAGGTGTGGCTGGAGAAGAACCTATTACCTATGAGGCCTTTGTAGATAGATGTATAAAACAAGTAGTAGTTTCAAAACACCTGCTGGGAGATTTCAAGAAAAACTTAGTGCTACACAGCATTATCCGAAAACTGAAAATGCAAAACAAACTAGAGTATTTTGACACTATCAGATCAGGATATGTGCAGCGTGTTGGAGAAGTTATCGGTGAACTAAAACAGCAGGATATAGATACAGAGACTTTTGATGCTATAAAACTAGATAGAGCCTGCCACCGTGACCTTGCATTAATCTACAGGGCATACCAAGAATTTTTAAACAAAAATCGCTTATATGACCAAGAAGATCGGTACATATTGTGCAAAAAACACCTTTTAGAAAGCGATTTTATATCCCATGTAGATGAGGTGCATTTTAAGGAATTTTATTATCTTTCTCCAATTCAGCAGAAAATTATAAATGCACTTGGCGAAAAGGCCAAGATCAGCAACTCTAATTTAACCTCTAAGATGAGACAAATAAAAGTAGTAAAGTCCCCCAATCGCAGGGCTGAGATTGTGAAACTTGCTCAAGTGATATTGGAAGACTTACAAAAAGGTCTTTTGCCACATAATCTATGCATTGTCCTGCGAGACCGGGCCCCTTACGAGCGCATTTTGCTGGAAGTCTTCAATGAGATGAATATACCCGTTAATATACAGGTTCATGCTGCACTTATTCAAAATCCATTTGTAAAAGCATTGATGAAGTTTTTTATAGGTGGAACCAGCGAATATTTTTCCCAAGATGTGCTTGATGAAAACATACAAAATGAAAAGTTTTCCATGATTGAATGGATAGGCTTTGTGAAAGGTTTTCTTGAGGAGAGAGATTTTCCTGTACGATTTTGCGATGTACACGGCGATGACTTTATTCTGTTTAAACGGGATTTAAACGCCTTTGAAGCTTTAATAAATCTTTTTAATGAATTAAATGATGTAAGTCAAATGTTTTCAGAAGAAAGCATAGGTCTGCAAGACTTTATATCTTTATTAGATATCCATCTAAAAAGTAGATTTTACACCTACAGCGAATCCGATGAAGGCATATGGGTTTTGTCCCCTGTAATGCTGAGAGGACTTACGTTTGATAAAGTCTACGTTCCGGGAATGATAGAAGGTGAATTTCCCAAGGACTTTAGGCCTGATTGGCTTTTAAAGGATTGGGAAAGAGTAAACTTTAATGAAAAAGGGTATTGTTTGGACACATTAGACATACTGCTTAAAAAAGAATCGGAAGCCTTTGACTTCATTACAGCATCGGCCAATACAGGATATTTTTCATACCCTAATGTAGCGGAAAACAATACTGCTGTGATGATGTCTTCATATCTTGAAAACTTACTAAGTTTATATGAAACTTCAATAGAAAATTTAAGTTTAGAGTCCATATATTCTTTTGAAGGCACAAATTGCAGTGCCCCTGAGCCTGGAGTTATCTCAGAAAGCACAAGACAGAAGGTAATGGAGTGCTTTAAAGAGCGACCTTTTAGCGCCACAACATTTAATATGTATGGCGAATGCCCTTATAAGTTTTTCCTGGCAAGAGTTTTAAATCTTTCACCTCCGGATGAAGATGGTGAATATACTGCCCTTGCCAGAGGGACAGTTTTGCATAAAGTCCTCGAAAAATTTTTCAGAAATCACAGAGAAGGCCTTGAGGCCCAAAAATTAGAAGATTACAGTCAGGAAATAAAATCTCTTGTAGATGAAATCATGGAAAGCTCAGGCGTAAAGGGAAATTTCTTACACCCGTTATTGTTTGAAATAGAAAAGAATCAAATGGCAGAAAACATTATTAAATACATCGCTTCTTATTTGAAACAGACAGGAGATTTTAAACCTGTTTTCTTTGAAATGGGCTTTGGATATAAACAAGATTTTGCTTTTGAATTTGCTCCAGATATTTTATTTTCTGGCAAGATCGATAGAATAGATGAGAATTCAGAAGGCAAGCTCATTATTTTTGATTATAAATCAGGTTCAACGCCCGATATCAAACAGATAGAAGAGGGTACAAATCTTCAAATGCCACTGTATATCATGGCGTGTGAGCAGTTACTTAGAAAACCCGTAGTTGGTGGAGCCTTTATTTCCCTTAAAAAAGGTGCCGTAGATAATATTCTGGTGAAAGATAAGAATTTGCCATTTGTATCAGGACGACGGAAAAAAGGGGTTTTAAGTCAAACACAGTGGGAAGAGCTAATGACTTCTGTTAAAAAAACAATTAGGCAGTATGCAGACAACGTAAGATCAGCTCAATTTGCATTGCAGCCCAAAAAATGTCCCAAAACAGATTCCTTCGGAAGTTTTTGTGATTTTACCGCAATCTGCCCTTGGGAGGGGGAAGAGTAATGGAGTACACGAGGGAGCAGCAAAAGGCCATTGAAGCAGTTGACCAAAATCTAGTTGTTACTGCCGGAGCAGGAGCAGGGAAGACAAGAGTTTTAGTTGCGCGTATTCTCCATATTTTAAAACAGGGTCTGGCTGATATAGATAAAATAGTAGCAATTACATATACAAATAAGGCGGCATTAGAGATAAGGGAAAGGCTTTTTAGAGAAATGACAAAGGAAAAAAACAATAGTACTATTTCAAAACACCTGAACAAATTAGGCATCGCATATATTGGCACAATCCACAGCTTTTGCTTCCGGCTCCTAAAGGAAAACCCAGTGGAAGCCGGCATTGATCCCGACGCAAAAATCCTGGAAGAATTTCGTGCAAATGCATGGCTAAAGGACAGCATAGAAAAAACGGTACTTGATAACCTTGAAAATACACTGGTGTTTCAACTGACGTCTGAACTTGGGTTTTCCAAATTGGTCAGAGAACTTTACAACACCATGAAAACCATGCAAAATCAGGGCATTGAGCCTACCTGTATTGAAAAAATGGCAGTAAGTGATGAAGAAAAAACTATTGCAATACTCATTAGCCAAGCTTTTAAAACTTATCAACTAAAAAAAGAGGAACAACTTTTTTTAGACTATGAGGATATTTTACAAAAAACCTTGCTTATGCTAAAAGAAAATCACCAAGTCCTTGAAGATTGCCGAAAAAGGTTTAAATTTATCATGGTTGATGAATATCAGGATTTAAACTTTGTCCAGGACGAGATTTTGCGGCTTTTAGGTGAAGGCACAAATCTTTTTGTTGTAGGTGATAAGAAACAATCCATCTACGGATTCCGTGGTGCCAGAGTGGAGCTTTTTGAAAAGCTCAAAGGAGATTTAGAAAGTCAAGGGAAAGCTATAGTCTTAAAGGATAATTTTCGTAGTGATGGGCGCATAATAGAATTTGTAAACCGCAGCTTTGAAAATTTAATGGAAGGCTATGAACCGATTTTAGCTCATAGGTGCGATACAATTGGCAACAATATTTCCTTTATCACATGGGAAAGCAGCGGCAAAATGGAAGAGCGAAGAAAGCTAGAGGGTGAATACATAGCCAGGAAAATCTTACAGATGATGACAGATGAGACCCTTTATATTTATGATAAAGACACCCATGAGTACCGCAATCCCACTTTTCGCGATTTTGCTGTACTTTTTAGGAAAAAGACTCACCTTAAACATTATGTAAATGCATTTAAAAAATACAAGATTCCTTTTTATGTAGCAGATACCGGAAATCTTATGGAAAGCTTTGGGGTAAAGAATTTACTATATGCCCTAAAGGCCATTGAATTTCAGGACAATATTAATTTATACGGCACCCTTTCACATCTCTTTAATATAAGTGATGATTGTCTTGCAGAATTTGTACTAAGCGGAAATGAGTTGGCATCAGGGCTAAAAGAAGATATAGAATACGCCGGTGTTTCAGAAAACCTTGCTAAAGCCTTTCAATTAATCCGAAGGTGGTGTAAAATAAAAGAAAAGGATACTATTAGAGAACTTTCAGGAACAATAGTCGATGATACCGGACTTTTGCTTTCTTTAGCCCAAAAGGACCTTCTTGAGATAGAAAGTTTGCACAGGTTTTTGGATTTGTGCTGGCATTATGACCAGCAAGGCTATACTTTAAGAGAATTTCTAGAAGAGCTTGATTATTTTGGGGATGAGCAGCAAGAGGCAGCAGATGTTTCTGAAGAAGAAGACGTAGTTAAATTTATTACAATCCACTCTTCCAAGGGTTTAGAGTTTCCCATAGTTATTCTGGCAGACAGTGGTCAGAATATACCTTTTACTTCTTCGGATATCCTGTTTGACCCTGAAAAAGGATTAGCTTTTAGGAAAGACAAGGATAAATGGGAACAGCTCAAAGCATATTTAGAACAAAAGGAAGTAGAAGAAGCCAAAAGGCTGCTTTATGTGGCACTTACCAGAGCTAGGGACTATCTGGTGATTTCAGGGGAAATGGCATCTGAAAAAAAGGAAAGTTTCTTAAAATGGCTAAAACAAGAATTAACAGCTGTTCAAGAGGCACCTGTAGATGTAATTGAGCCATCAAAGTTAATAGAAGAGAAATTACCGGATTTTGAAAAAACCAAACAATACTGTGCAAACTTAATTCAACCTGGACGTATTCCTGTATTAAAGAGGTATTCTGTAACATCATTAGGAGAGTATGTAAGATGTCCTAAAAGATATTATTTTAACAATGTTTTAGGCATACCAGAAAGGGTTTTTTATGAAAATAAAGGTCCTATACTAAGACTTTCTGCCATTGAAAGAGGTACAATAGTTCATGAACTGATTGAAAAAATCCATAAAGACAAGATAAATGTAAATGAACCAGAGAAAATACTAGCTGCATTGGGATTTGATTTAGGGCTTGAAGATGCTAATATTATCCAAAAGTGCGTTCAAAATTATATTCAAAGCGACTTGCATAGTATTGCAGGAGAGGTTTTTTCTGAAATTCCCTTTACTTATTGTATTAATGATTGGTGCTTTTTAACCGGAAAAATTGATCAGCTGATTGTTGAAGATGATGGTGCAACGATTGTAGATTTTAAAACAAATACCAAAATGCGACCGGATATCTTTGAAGCATATCGGCTACAGGTTTTGGCATATGCGCTAGCTATTACAGAAATATATAATGTACAGCTTAAAAGGGTAATTATAGCATCACTTTTGGAAGGAAAATTTATTCAGGTGGATGCGACCGAATCCGTTCTTGTAGAATGTAAAAATCAAATTTTAAATATCATAGATAGAATAGAAAGTAGTATATTTAGAGACAAGGCACGAGACACAGCAACTTGTGATTTTTGTGCATATAAAAGCTTATTATGTAAATTATTATAATAAAGAAGGTGGTAAGCAAATTTATACATTAGAATAACTAAATAGGGAAACATATCATCAGGTTTTAAATAGTAACGTAAAAAACAAGCCTTTCTCACATATAATGTAACATAATTTGTTGTATAATTTTAATAGTGTAGCACATTATAGATAAAATGTGTTGTATTTCAAAAAATATTGTGGTATAATCACTTATTATTAGATACCTGGAGGTAGAATTATATGGAACTATTGTTAACTATAGTATACCTATTAATCTGTATAGGCCTAATTACTTTGGTATTGTTGCAGTCAGGCAAATCTGCCGGTTTGGGAACTATCGCCGGTGGAGTTGAAACCCTGTTTGGAAAGAAAAAAGGGATAGACGATAAACTGGCAAGGTATACACAAATCGTAGCTATGACTTTTCTTGCTATGTCTATAGTAATGATAGTTTTTTTACGTTAGATATTGAACTGGAGGGAATTACCAATGGAAAACCTGGTGATATGGGCTCCCATTATGGGAATTATAGCCTTAGCTTTTGCTTTTATGCTAGCAGTTAGGATAGCAAAGAGCCCTGCAGGCAATCAAAGGATGAAGGAAATATCCGATGCTATACATGAAGGAGCTATGGCTTTTCTTTTTCGTGAATACAAAATCTTATCTGTTTTTGTTATTGTCATGTTTATAGTGATAGGCAGGTTTATTAACTGGCCAACAGCAATTAGCTACATAATTGGAAGCATCGCTTCAATATTGGCCGGTTTTATAGGCATGAATGTGGCTACAAAGGCTAATGTGAGAACAGCCCATGCAGCTCGAGAAGGTCAAAGCAAGGCACTCAGCATTGCCTTTTCCGGTGGAGCAGTTATGGGAATGTCGGTGGCTGGCCTTGGCCTTTTGGGCATAGGTATTCTTTATTACTTATTTGGGAATCCTCAAGATGTTAAAAGCTTTGATGTGATAAACGGCTTTGCCTTAGGGGCCAGCTCTATAGCTCTTTTTGCAAGAGTTGGCGGTGGTATATATACAAAAGCTGCCGATGTGGGTGCGGATTTGGTAGGAAAAGTAGAGGCAGGTATACCTGAAGATGACCCGAGAAACCCGGCGGTTATTGCTGACAATGTAGGCGATAATGTAGGTGATGTCGCCGGCATGGGTGCTGACCTTTTTGAATCTTATGTAGGGTCTTTAGTTTCCGGTATGGCAATTGGAGCAGTAGCTGTATCATCAGTAACAGGACAGGCCTTTGGCATAAAAGGGGTTGTCTTCCCTCTTTTGATTGCAGCCATAGGTATTCTGAGTTCTATTATAGGTGCGCTTTTTGTAAATGCTTTTGGAGGGAACAATCCTCAAAAAGCCCTCAGCAATGGAACTTTTATAAGCGGAGCTCTAACGATAATTGGGGTTTATTTTCTAAGCAGAATTTTATTTAGTGAGATGAATCAGTTTTTTGCAACCACATCCGGCATCGTTGTTGGAATAATAATCGGATTAGTGACCGAATACTATACGTCTAACGAAAAAGCACCGGTAATCGGCATCGCTCAGTCTTCTCAGACAGGGCCTGCGACTAATATAATTTCAGGTCTTGCAGTTGGGATGAAATCAACGGCACTGCCTATTATATTTATTGCCATTGCTATTCTTATATCATATAAATTTTCTGGTCTATATGGCATTGCTCTTGCAGCCATAGGAATGCTTTCGACGACAGGCATGACAGTTGCTGTAGATGCTTACGGTCCTATTGCGGATAATGCTGGAGGTATTGCGGAAATGGCAGAACTTCCCCCTGAAGTTCGTGAGATTACCGATAGGCTGGACTCTGTGGGTAATACCACTGCGGCTATAGGAAAAGGATTTGCTATAGGCTCCGCAGCTCTCACAGCACTGGCTTTGTTTTCTGCCTATACCACAGCCGCCGGTTTAACTAAAGGTATAAATTTATTAAGAGCAGATGTCATTGTAGGCCTTTTTATAGGTGGCATGCTGCCATATCTGTTCTCGGCATTGACTATGGAAGCTGTGGGCAAGGCAGCCTTTCACATGATAGAAGAAGTGAGAAGACAGTTTAGAGAGATTCCCGGTATTATGGAAGAAAAGGCCAAACCCGATTATGCAAAATGTGTTGATATCAGCACAGGGGCAGCATTAAAACAGATGATAATTCCGGGATTGATGGCGGTTGTTGTACCGCTTGCCGTTGGTTTAATATTCGGTTCTGAAGCACTTGGGGGGCTTTTGGCAGGAGCTTTGGTAACGGGCGTAATGATTGCAATTCAAATGTCAAATGCCGGAGGAGCTTGGGACAATGCCAAAAAGTATATTGAAGCAGGACATTTTGGGGGTAAAGGTACTGCCACCCATGCAGCTGCTGTAGTTGGAGATACTGTAGGGGACCCCTTTAAAGATACATCAGGTCCCTCACTAAACATTTTGATAAAGTTAATGACAATTGTTGCATTGGTATTTGCACCGCTGTTTATATAGTTAAATTCTGTGCGAGAAATACTATATATGTATAAATTTTGCTGTAATTAGATTTTGATATTTTGATTGACAGATATATTTTCTTATAGTAAACTGTAGTTACAACTTAATAAATAAATGCCTCACTTTTCACAAGTGAGGTAGAGGCGCAATGCTTAACTCTCCTTTGTGTAGCTTGGGAGTGAAGCGATGCAACTTAGGAGAAGGAAGCGTTGCCGAAGCAAATAATATCCTCTCGTATTATTTGCTGGGCCTGCGGTTAATAGCTGCAGGACTGTCTCAATAAACTGTCCCGGTTTATTGAGGAGCGCTATCTCAATTGGGAAAAGTCGAGGAATTTGGGGATTTTGCTTATTAGACCCGAGTTCCGCTCGGGTCTTTTTATATTCTCAAGAAAGGGGAAAAAATTATGAACAAAAAGATATTATCATTTATTGCTATTGGATTATTGTTTATACTGTTTGTTGCAGGTTGTGGCTCAAACGCCAATTCATCGAGTCCACAAGGGCCAGAGGTGCAGGAAAAGGCTGAAGAAGAGGCATTTAGAGTGGGCCTTGAATGTGGTTATCCCCCCTTTAACTGGACTCAACTTGATGACTCAAACGGTGCGGTGCCCATAGAAGGCACACAGGAATATGCTGGGGGCTACGATGTAGAAATTGCGAAGAGAATTGCTGAAGGTTTAGGCAAAAAATTAGTTATAGTTAAAACCGAATGGACCGGGTTGCTCCCTGCACTAACGTCAGGTAAAATCGATGCAATAATTGCCGGCATGTCGCCTACGGAAGAACGCAAGCAGACCATAGACTTTTCGGATAACTACTACAAATCGGATTTAGTGATGGTGGTAAAACGGGGTGGAAAGTATGAAAATGCTACCTCATTAAAAGATTTTAATGGGGCAAGGATAACTGCCCAGCTCAATACATTTCACTATACGGTCATAGATCAAATTGAAGGCGTAGTTAAACAACCTGCAATGGATGACTTTCCTGCGATGAGGGTTGCCCTTGAATCAGATATGATCGATGGGTATGTTACGGAACGTCCGGAAGCTATAAGTGCAGAAGCTGCCAATCCCAACTTTAAAATGATAGAATTTACAGATGGATTTGTTACATCAGATGACGACACTGCAATTGCTGTGGGCCTTGCAAAAGGGAGCCCATTGCGCGAAAAAATAAATGAAATACTCGCGGGTATTTCTGAAGAAGAGAGAATACGGATCATGGATGAAGCAATAAGGAATCAACCGGCATCAGAGTAATTTTATAAAACCGGATGCACTTGCATTCGGTTTTATAATAAGCGCTTTTGCTGTATAAAGGAGGAAAGGGTATGAATTTTGAGTGGATAGTCAAAGTAATTACCAACTATTGGCCCATGTTTTTGCGCGGTGCAGGAATGACACTTTTCATATCGCTTTTAGGTACGATTTTTGGCTTTATCATTGGTTTAATTTCAGGTGTAATTCGCAGCATGCCCATGCCGGAATCGGGAATAAAAAAAGCCATATTAAAATTTGTAAATATAATACTTTCTATTTATGTTGAAGTATTTCGAGGCACGCCTATGATTGTTCAGGCAATGGTTATTTATTACGGTTCTGCACAGGTGCTTAACATAAACATGAATCGTTTAGCAGCAGCTTTGTTAATTGTATCTATTAATACTGGAGCTTACATGGCGGAAATTGTCCGCGGTGGGATAGTGTCTATAGATAAAGGGCAATTTGAGGCGGCTTATGCAGTTGGCATGAATCACATTCAAACCATGACAAATGTGGTACTGCCACAGGTAATAAGAAACATTCTGCCCGCAACAGGCAACGAGTTTGTTATAAATATCAAGGATACTTCTGTGCTTAACGTTATTTCCGTAACAGAACTTTATTTCCAAACGAAAACTGTTGCTGGCAACAACTTTAGATTTTTTGAACCGTTTTTTGTTGCATGCGTGCTCTATTTTATCATGACATTTACCGTTACAAGAATCCTGCGCTTTGTGGAAAGGAAGTTAGACGGGCCGGAGAACTTTACGATGATTTATAATCCCATGCAAATATAATTGCTTTAATTATTGTAAAAATGGGCAGTTTAAATTTAGCCAACTCTTGAAAGTGAAAATCGAAAGGGAATGAGAAAACATGGAACGGGTATTAGAGATAGTACACTTGAAAAAGTCTTTCGGAACTCATGAGGTGTTAAAGGACATAAATTTCAATGTTAATAAGGGAGAAGTGGTGTGCATAATAGGGCCTTCTGGTTCTGGCAAGTCGACGCTCCTTCGCTGTATAAATCTTTTAGAAAAGCCTAGCGGTGGCAAGATTTTATACAAAGGCAAAAATATTTTAGAAGAAAATCACGATATCTATGCGTATCGCACAAAGCTCGGAATGGTATTTCAACAGTTTAATCTGTTTAACAATCACAATGTTTTAAGCAACTGCACTGTGGGCCAAATAAAAGTATTAAAAAGGTCTAAAAAAGAAGCGGAAGAAGTTGCTATGAAATACCTAAGAGTTGTGGGAATGGAGCAATACATTAACGCAAAGCCTAAACAGTTATCTGGCGGACAAAAACAACGGGTGGCAATAGCCAGGGCCCTTTCAATGGAGCCGGATGTCATGCTCTTTGATGAGCCAACGTCGGCCCTTGATCCGGAGCTTGTAGATGAAGTTTTAAGAGTTATGAAGAAACTTGCCCAAACGGGTCTTACTATGCTGATTGTAACCCATGAAATGGAATTTGCAAAAGAAGTGGCTGATAGAATTGTATTTATGGATAAGGGAATTATAGAAGAAGAAGGCAGTCCTGAGGAAATTTTTAACAATCCCAAAAAAGAGCGTACTAGGGACTTTCTAAGGAGAACTTTGAAATAAAATAATGTAGATTCTAACAAAGCGGTTTTAAATATTTGAAACCGCTTTTTTTTGTGCAATCAACATATCTGAAAACAGATTCAATATAAAATATTACAATTACAAGAAAAATGGTCAACTTATGCACAAAAGTGAATAAAAGCGAAAATAACGATGATTGACAGTAAAAAACTAAAATGGTAGTATGTAAGTAAAATTTAACAATTTATAATTATTAATATTTTAGTCATCATTGCCCTCAAAATACTTGAATAATCCAGCTGACAGTTGGAATTAAGTAAACACCTAATATGTTATTTTTTCCTATTAGTTTTAAGATTTCACTCGGCTCATAGACAGACAGAAATGTGCGATTTATGAGAAAGGGGGGGAAGCTTATAACTTAAAGGATATAACATAGGTGTATTTTAAAAATTTATTTGATTAGGGGGAAAAATGATGAAAAAAGGTTTTAAATTCTTAGCGTTAAGTCTTGCGTTAGTTTTGGTTTTTGTTGCATTGGTTGGCTGCGGTACGCAAAATTCACAAAATGAACAACAAGGGCAGCAGCAAGAAGAAAAAAGTCCAACATCCGAAGAGATTACGCTTGTGTATGCAGAAGTTAACCCGATAGATTCAATTGTTGGAAAAACTGCTGTGGCTTTTAAAGAAAAAGTAGAAGAACTTTCAAATGGCAAAATTAAGATTGATATCCAAGCAGGTGGAGTTCTAGGAGCAGAAAACGACGTGCTGGATACAATGCTGGGTGGCGGCGGAACTATTGATATGTCCCGTATTTCTGCATTTTCCCTTACAAGCTATGGTGGAGAAAAATCAATGCTGCTTTCTATTCCATATACATTTGTTAATCGCGACCATTTTTGGAACTTCGCCGCTTCAGATTTAGCTGAAGAATTCCTGCTTGAACCCCACGTAAACGGTAGTGGTGTCAGAGGCTTATTCTATGGGGAAGAAGGTTTCCGTCATTTCTTTACGAAAAAACCAATTAGTGGTTTACAAGATCTAAAAGGTATGAAACTTAGAGTATCAAATGATCCTATTATGACAGGTATGGTAGAAGGACTAGGTGCTATACCTACAGTTGTATCCTTTGGTGAACTTTATTCGGCGCTGCAAACAGGTGTAGTAGATGGTGCTGAACAGCCTATTGTCAACTATAAAGCCAATTCCTTCCATGAAGTTGCGCCCTACCTCATTCTTGATGGACATACCCTGGGAGCGATTCAGGTGATCATTACAGATGAAGCGTGGAATAAACTTACGGAAGAACAGCAGAACATCCTCATGGAAGCAGGTAAATATGCATCAGAATATAACAGACAGATCTCTGAAGAGACTGAAAATAAAGTTCTAGAAGAGTTAAAAGCAGAAGGCGTAACTGTCATAGAAGTTGATGATATTACTCCTTGGCAGGAAGCATGTAAAGATGTTATTTCTTCTGCCACAGCAAACTATAAAGATTTATATCAACAAATTCTTGACATGAAATAACTTTTGGACACTCTATTACGGTTGTTAAGGGCACAAAGGCTATACGCCTTTGTGCCCAAGACCTTCAAGGAGGAAAATCATGTCTAATTTTTTTAGTACCGTTGATAAATTCAAACCGGCATATGATATGGTATACAAGATTGTTCTTTTCATATGTAAATTACTTTTAATTGTTGATATTCTTATCGCAACAATGGTTGTAGCTGGACGATACATTTCTTTTATACCTTCTCCGGCATGGAGTGAAGAAATAATTTTAACTTGTATGGCATATATGGCAGTTCTTTCTGCTGCTCTAGCTATCAGGAGAAAAGCACACATTCGCATGACTGCATTTGATAAATACCTACCAGAAAAATTAGTGATATCTTTGGACATTATCTCAGACATTGCTGTCTTAGTACTGGCTGTAGTTATGGTAGTAGTTGGTTGGAAATATGCTGTCCAAATCGGATCAAAAGGAACTTATGTAAGCATGCCGACTGTTTCAAGATTTTGGATGTATTTGCCCGTTCCTGTAGCAGGCGTAGCTATGCTAATTTTCCAGGTAGAGGTTTTATACAACAACGTAAAAAGATTTTTTGTAGATGAGGTGAGATAATGGGTACAGAAATTACGGCAATTTGGATATTGATAGGTAGTTTCCTCTTAATGATATTTCTAAGATTTCCTATTGCCTATGCAGTGGCTCTCTCATCCTTTTTTACTCTTAGGTATCTAGGCCTTCCCCTCGCAATAATAGCTCAGCAGATGGTGAAAGGTATTAGTTCTTATAGTCTTATGGCAGTACCTTTTTTTATTACAATGGGTGTTCTTATGGGGAAAGGTGGTATATCAGAAAAACTAATCGGCCTGGCGGATGCCTGTGTCGGCTGGATGCGTGGAGGCCTAGGTATGGTAAACGTGTTGGATTCATACTTTTTTGGAGGAATTTCAGGTTCAGCTGCTGCTGATACTGCGTCCCTAGGCAGTGTTTTAATTCCAATAATGGTAGACCAAGGTTACGATGCAGATTTTGCAACTGCCATTACGATTGCTTCATCTGTGGAAGGTATCTTGGTTCCGCCAAGTCATAATATGGTTATTTACGCCACTGTGGCAGGCGGTGTTTCCGTAGGCAGCCTTTTTCTGGCAGGTTATTTACCTGGTGCAGTACTAGCGGTTTGCTTAATGGTGGGTGTATATATACTTTCTGTTAAAAGAAATTACCCCAAGGGTGACAAGTTCAGCATAAAGAACTTACTTAAACATTTGGGTGAGTCCTTCTGGGCTCTTGCAACGGTTCTAATAGTCGTAGTCGGTGTTGTTAGCGGTATTTTTACGGCTACAGAATCGGCTGCTATCGCGGTTGTCTATAGTTTGATTGTCAGCCTATTTATATATAAAGGTGTTGACTTAAAGGGTGTTTGGCATGCTCTTGAAGAGTGCGTAGATACACTTTCCATTGTGCTCATTTTGATATCAACGTCTAGCATTTTTGGATACTTGTTGACGCGCTTGCACGTGCCGACTATTGCTGCAAATGCCATTATGAGCTTTTCCGATAACCCAATTGTTATAGCATTGCTTATAAACGTTATACTTTTAATTCTTGGAAGTATTATGGACATGGCTCCAATTATATTGATTACTACTCCTATCTTACTTCCCATTGCCACATCAATCGGCATTCACCCTGTTCAGTACGGTATTATGCTTATGTTAAACTGTGGAATAGGTCTTTTAACACCACCTGTGGGAGCTGTACTGTATATTGGCACAGCAATTTCCAAACTGCCGATGGAACGGGTTGTAAAAGCCACGTTGCCATTTTATTTATGTATGATAGCGGCTCTTTTACTTGTAACTTTTGTTCCGGCAATTAGTTTGTGGCTGCCATCGGTATTGATGTAAAGGGACTATGAGGTACAAGTTTAACTATGCAATAACTGCCCTGGATCTTTGGCAGTTATCCATGTACGGCATTTACAGTTCAATGATAGGGGTATGTAATATTATTTTTACAATAGCCATGTTGCTTTTGACGGCTAAGTTCTGGGGAAATGTAAATAGTTTTGTAAAAATACTACTCATATTCGGAATTGGTTTATTTCCCATTATTCAGCCTATAGCCATTTATGCTAGGGCAAAAAGGTATGTAGCGGCGATTCCGCATGATCTTGAAATATGTTTTGATGATAGTGGAATTTATATAAGAACAAAAAAACAAAGTCATATATTAAAATGGAATGAAATAAAAAGAATATCAAAAAGGCCCAATATGATTGTTATATACACAGTAGCTAACCGTGGTTATATATTGCCAAATAAAATATTAAAAGGACAAAGAGAGGATTTTTACCGATATCTCATCTCAAAAGTTGACATGAGGTAGAATTAAACAGATTACATACAAATAGATTTTTGCAAAAGTGGCCATATCAGCTTTAGCGGTATGGCCTTTAACAAATAACGCAGAATTAAGAAGAAAATGGCGGAAAATGACGATTGACAAGCGGTATACTAAAATGTTAGTATGTAAGTGGAAATTTTCAGCTTATTAAGTAAATATTAAGAAATATTAGAATACAGGTGGTCAAAATGAAAATTAACATTTCAGGGCTAAAAGACAAATCTTTTTGGCAAGACAAAGGTTACGTGTTGCCTAACTTTGACATTGAAAAAGTGAGGGAAAACACGCTAAAAGCCCCTATATGGCTTCACTTTGGAGCAGGCAACATATTTAGAGCATTTCCTGCAGCACTGCAGCAAACACTTCTTGACAATGGCCTTTCAGACAAAGGCATTATAGTCTGTGAATCCTATGATGAAGAAATCATAGAAAAGGCCTATGCACCCTATGACAACTTAAGTTTAGTCATCACATTAAAAGCTGATGGAAGCATGGACAAAAAAATAGTAGCTAGCATAGTCCATGCAATAGCCGCAAAAGGCAACATGGAAGAACTTGAAAAAATATTTACATCTCCCACCCTTCAAATGGTAAGTTTCACCATAACGGAAAAAGGATATTCACTTATTGACTCCAACGGAAACTATCATAAAGATATCTTAGAAGACCTGCATACAGTTTCCCAAAATCCAAAGACACTTATGGGAACCATAGCCTACCTATGCTACAAGAGATACCAAGCAGGTAAACTTCCCATTGCACTAGTAAGCATGGACAACTGCTCACACAACGGCTCAAAACTTTACAGCGCCATAAAAACTTTTGCCGATACCTGGGTAAAAAATGGTCTTGTTGACAAAGGTTTTGCAGACTACATAGCAAATCCCCAACTCGTATCATTCCCCTGGACCATGATAGACAAAATAACACCAAGGCCGTCGGAACAAGTAAAGAACATGCTAGTAGAAGATGGGCTAGAAGATGTGGATATCATAAAAACAACCAAAAACACATATGTATCAGCTTTTGTAAATGCAGAAGAGACCCAATACCTAGTAATAGAAGACGTATTTCCAAACTCAAGGCCGCCCCTTGAAAAGGCTGGAGTAATCTTTACCGATAGACAAACAGTAGACAAAGTAGAAAAAATGAAAGTAGGAACCTGTTTAAATCCACTCCATACAATCCTAGCAGTATACGGCTGCCTGCTGGGATACACCTCGATAGCAGAAGAAATGAAAGACAAACACCTAAAAACATTTATAGAAAAAACGGCCTATGAAGAAGGCCTTCCGGTGGTAGTAGACCCAGGCATAATAAAACCAGAAGACTTCATAAAAGAAGTAATAAACCAGCGCTTCCCGAACCCATTTGTGCCGGATACACCACAGAGGATTGCCTGTGACACATCCCAAAAAATACCGGTGCGCTTTGGAGAAACCCTAAAAGCATACATTGCGTCTGGCAAAAGAGACATCTCGACACTAAAATATATACCGCTGTTTTTTGCAGGCTGGCTGAGATACCTTATGGGAATAGACGATGAAGGCAACCCCTTTACACCCAGTCCGGACCCGATGCTGGAGAAACTGCAGAGCCATGTAAAGGACATATCCCTTGGCGACCAAGGTCCTTTTACAGATGCATTAAAGCCCATATTATCAGACAGCAGCATATTTGGAGTAAACCTTTACGAATATAACCTGGCTTCAAAAGTAGAGAGTATGTTTGCCGAGCTTGTGGCAGGTAAAGGCGCTGTGAGGCAGACCCTTGAGAAGTATTTGAATTAATTGATTTTGTGCTAGGAATTTCTTTATGAATTAGTATTGACATATTTTATTTTTTATAAAAAAGGGGGGATATAACAACAAATTCATGATTATATAATTAATGATTATATAAAAAACAAGATTTGTTAGAACTGGAGGAGAAAATGAATAAGAAGGATTATCTAGAAAAAATCCTGGGATTTTGTACATTTCTTTGCTTTACTGCCCTAGTAATTACTGTATTGCTTCAAATTACTACGAGATTTCTTCCTTTGGGAATAAGTTTCATTTGGACAGAGGAAGCAACGAGATTTTTCTTTATTTTTTCAGTTGCTTTTGCGGCACCGCTTGCAATGAAAGACAAGCAATATGTTAACGTGGATTTAATATTAAACCTGTTGCCTAAGAATATGAGAAATGTTTTTGATACACTTATAAATTTATTGTCTGTTGTTTTATTTACAGTAGTTTTTTTTCAAGCAATTAAATTTGCAAGACTTGGCATAGGTCAGACGTCGCCTGCAATGAGAATCCCTGCATATATCGGTTTTTCAAGTATAACCATTATGTCACTTTTTGTCTTGTATTATGCATTATGGAACTTTAAAGACCAACTTAGCAGTTTGGGCAAAAGGGGTGATTCCAATTGATGGCAGCAATTTTATTTTTGTCTTTTGTAGTACTGATTTTTTTAGGCGTTCCAATAGCATTTTCTTTAGGTATATCTTCACTTATATATATCCTTTTAAATGACATTTCTTTAACTGTAATTGCACAGAAAATGTATGCGGGAATAGATTCTTTTGTGTTGGTGGCTATACCTGGTTTTGTGTTAGCAGGTAACTTGATGAACCATGGAGGCATGTCTGAAAGGCTTGTAAAATTTGGAGATGCAATAATTGGTTTTGTTAGAGGAGGTTTGGCTCTTGCAAACGTTGTCATCTCCATGATATTTGCAGGCATTTCAGGAACAGCTCTTGCTGATACAGCAAGTGAGGGGCCAATTATTATCCCTGCGATGGTTCGTCAGGGCTATGATCCGGACTTTGCGGCAGCCATAACAGCTGCATCATCTACTGTAGGTCCTATTATTCCCCCAAGTACACCTATGATCATAACTGGAACAATAGTGGGCCTTTCTGTTACGAAACTATTTGTTGCTGGAATTGTACCAGGTATTCTTATTGGAATTTTCCAGATGATTTTGTGTTATTATTTAGCGGTAAAAAGAAACTATCCTAAGGGAGAATTAAAGCCCATAAAATATATTTGGGACATTTTTAAGGAATCAGTTTGGGCCCTTTTGCTCACTGCTTTTATCCTTTTTGGAATTTTAGGTGGTGTCTTTACACCTACTGAAGCTTCCATTGTATCAGTTTTGTACGGACTTATCGTAGGTATGTTTGTCTACAAAGAAATCAAAATTAAAGACATACCCGGAATAGTAATGGAATCTTTAAAAAGTACAGCATCAATAATGGTATTAGTGGGCTTTGCCAATACTTTTGCTTGGATATTGGCCAGTGAACAAATTCCACAGCTGATTGCGGAAACCATACTATCAATCAGTACAAATCCTATTGTTGTAATTTTATTGGTTAATGCACTATTGCTTTTTGTAGGTATGTTTATGGAAACCATAGCGGCAATAGTAATACTATTCCCTGTATTATTCCCAGTGCTCCAATCGATAGGAATGGATCCGATTCAGGCAGGTGTCATGATGGTGCTAAACTTAATTATTGGGGTAACTACTCCACCTGTAGGGGTTTGCTTATTTGTGGCAGCAAATATCGCAAATATATCTTTAGTAAGAATATCCAAAGCCATTTTCCCATTTATAGTGGCTAATATCATAGTTTTACTATTGGTAAGTTTTGTTCCAGCATTAACTGTGTACCTGCCAAATTTATTATTAGGTCACTAACTGGAGGAATTATAATGAAAGCAATACAAGTGTTGGAACCGGGTAATATTCAAATAATTGACAGAGCTATACCTCAAATCGAAAATGACGATGAAGTATTAGTAAAGGTAAGATATGCAGGCATATGTGGCTCTGACATGCACATATACCATGGGACATCACCTGTAGCTACTTATCCTAGAGTTATCGGTCACGAGTTTGTGGGCGAGATTGTGGAAACAGGCAAAAGCGTAAGGAATCTTAAAGCAGGAGATAAAGTTGTAATTGAACCCATATATTACTGTGGTGAGTGCTATCCGTGCAGAATGGGGAGACCCAACGTATGTGAAAAGTTAGAGGTGTTGGGCGTCCACAGAGATGGCGGTTTTCAGGAATATGTGACAGTGAAAGCAGCAAATGCTCACAAATTTGCAGAACATTTGAGATGGGATGAAGCAGTGCTGATAGAGCCTTTTACAATAGCTTGCCAGGCTACTTGGAGGGGTGATGTCAGAAAGGGAGATTACGTATTTATCCAGGGGGCTGGCCCTATTGGCTTAGCAATACTGCAATATGCCAAGTATAGAGGTGGCATATGTATCGTTTCAGATGTTGTGGAATCAAAGCTTGCTGAGGCTAAAAACCTTGGGGCTGATTATACAGTTAATGTTTTAAAACAAGATATCGCATCAGAAATAAAGCGAATAACCGGTGGAATGGGAGCAAATGTAACAATAGACGCGGCCTGTACTCCAAAAACTTTCGAAACTGCGGTCAATGTCACATCGCCTGCCGGAAGAGTTGTAGTTATGGGATTTGATGTAGCACCTTCACAAATACCACAATTTATGATTACTAAAGGTGAACTTACGATTTGCGGTTCAAGGCTTCAGACTAACAAGTTTCCGGAAGTCATAGACTTATTCAATCAGAGAAAGCTAAATCCAACTGCTTTAGTATCTCATAAGATGCATTTTACTCAAATAAAAGAAGCTATTAGAATTGCTGAAGATAAAAAACAGCAAGTTTCAAAAATACTGTTGGAGTTTTAGTAATAACAAAAAGTTTTGGAGGGGGAATAGTTAAGGGAAAATACGACGAAACCATACCTTTGGAAAGGGGGATGGTATAGTAAAGAGTAAAAACCTTTAACGAACATTTTTTAATAATATCTGTAAAAAAAAATCAGGGGGTTAAAAGATGTTAAAAAAATTTAGAGTTGTTTCATTGTTATTAGTATTAGTTTTAACTTTATCGCTGGCAGCTTGTGGAAGTTCGTCAAATCAGGGTGCACCCGATGGTGACAACTCAGAAAATGAAGCTCAACAACAAGAAAAGATTGTATGGAAATTCGGTTATTTAGCTAATGAACAGCATATTTGGCATAAAACTGCGCAAGAATTTGCAAGACTTGTAAATGAGAAAACTAATGGCCGCTTAGAAATTAAGCTATATCCCAATGAACAATTGGGCAGTGAGATGGATGTATTGAATATGATAAGAGATGGTTCTGCGGATATGACCATTTCCGGTGAATCCATGCAGAACTGGGCTCCTAAAGCTGCACTAATAGCTACGCCATATGCATTTAGGGATATGGACCACATGGTCAAAGTAATAGAAGGAGATATAGGTAAAGAGATTAGCGATCAGATCATTGAAAAGGTAGGAGTAACCCCAATTTACTATCATTTGAGATCTCCCAGAAATCTTACCTCTAACAAACCAGTTAGAAATTTAAGTGATTTAAAAGGATTTAAGATGAGAGTTCCAAACGTACCGGTATTTTTGGAAGCTTGGAAGGCTGCTGGAGCTCATCCGCAGGCAATGGCATTCAGTGAGGTATTTACCGCTTTGCAACAAGGCGTCATAGACGGACAGGAAAACCCATATGATTTAATTTTAAGCGGTGGTTTACACGAAGTACAAAAGTATGTCAATGAGACAGAGCATGTTCTGTTGTTATTCTGTGATA